>JASJCY010000164.1 GCA_030065825.1 Nostocaceae cyanobacterium
ATCGTACTCAGTCTCGAAGAAACCGAAGAAACCGGGTTTCTCTGGGTGAAGTATCAAATATTATCGTACTCAGTCTCGAAGAAACCGAAGAAACCGGGTTTCTCTGGGTGAAGTATCAAATATTATCGTACTCAGTCTCGAAGAAACCGAAGAAACCGGGTTTCTCTGGGTGAAGTATCAAATATTATTGTACTTAGTCTCGAAGAAACCCGGTTTCTACACCCATAGACTTAATATTTACTAGGACTTACGCAACTGGCACATTTTTTCTTGTAGGGTGTGTGACACTACGAAACGATGTGAACGTAGAAATAAGACTTCCGACCTCACGCACCAGCTACCAATTTTGAGACTATCGTAAGTCCTGTTTACTTTATAAATGGTCTCTTAAAGGCTAGGATTTTCGCAATAATCTGGTGCAAGATATCAGCTATCTGACTGGAGTTGAGCATTTTCTAACCTTTTGATATGTGTATGGCTAATCCACTCAACTAAGCGCGGAGAATATCGCGTGAGGATATGAAAAGCTTGGGCTACAGTATCAGGAAATACATGTAATTTGTTGTCAATAATACCTTGAATTGTGGCTTGGATTACTTCTGCTGGGTCTGTTGTCATGTATTCTGGAACACCTTTAATTCTCTTAGCTAGAGTTCCATACCGTTGTGACTGAAGAATTGGAGTGCGACTAAAGAAGGGATAAACAGCGGTAACTTTGACATTATATTCTTTGACTTCATTAAATAGTCCTTCGCTGAATCCCCGCAAACCAAATTTAGTCGCACAATAATGACTCATTCCCGCAAAAACTGACCAACCTGCTATCCCGGAAATATTGACAATATGACCTTTTTGACAAGCAATCATATCAGCAACAAACAAAGAACTTAATCGCATTGGTGCTAGTAAGTTGACTTGCATTACCAACTCCCATTTTTGACTGGGAACCTCATCCATGCGACCAAACAACCCAACCCCAGCATTGTTAATTAAAATATCAATGGGGATATTCAGTGCTTTTACCTGATTATAAAGATTTTCGCACCCTTCACGAGTAGAGAGGTCGCTGGGTATAATTGCTAAGACTTCCCCTGTGGAAACTTGACGCTGAATTGCCTCAACTCGTTGACGTAAAATAATTTCGTCCAAATCTGTTAAAATCAAACGGCTACCAGCTTCTAACAACTGTCGGGTTAATTCAACTCCAAACCCACCAGATGCTCCGGTAATTAGAATAACAGCTTTGTGTAGCTGAGTCATAAAAAACCTCGCAGCAGATTTCCCATGAATTTGTAATTCTTCAAATCTCTAGTACAAGTTAGCGCAAATAAACCAACCATTTTTTAAAGGGAACGGGGAACAGGGAAGAGGGAACAGGAACTTTGGAAGAGGAAACCTGAGTCAAATTTCTGCAAGCATCTTACTCCAAAAAAACTCACACTCTGCCTGTTACCCGTTAAGAGTTCCCTCTCCCGAAGGAAGATAAAATATCAAAGCTAGAGAATACTATAGGACTCCTATTTGATTCTTGTTGGTGTAGCCTGCGCTTTGCGCTTACAAAAATCAGTACAATTTTATTTCTTGTTGTATGTTCCCTGTTAAGAGTTCCCTGTTAAGAGTTTCCTGTTTCCTGTTCCCTCTTCCCTATCTCTATGAGTGATTGAGGAATCAAATCAGATTGCTATATACTTTTGACTTTACTAGAGTTGACCATTTTGTAATTTGTTGGCAAATATGTCGCTAATCAACATCAGTAACCGGGGGAAATATCGCGTCAGCAGATGAATGACTTTGGCTGGAACATCAGGAAATATATGTAATTTATTGTCAACAACACCTCTAATTGTTGCTTGCATTACCTTTGCTGGGTCTGTTGTCATATATTCTGGAACACCCTGACTCCTTTTGGCTAGAGTTCCATAGCGTTGTGATTGTAAAATTGGAGTACGACTAAAGAAGGGATAAACAGCGCTAACCTTGACATTATATTCCTTGACTTCATTAAAAAGCCCTTCGCTAAATCCCCGCAAACCAAATTTAGTGGCTGCATAATGAGCCATTCCCGCAGCAGCTGACCAACCCGCTAAGGAAGAAATATTCACAATATGACCTTTTTGACGGGCAATCATATCAGCAACAAACAAAGAACTTAACCGCATTGGTGCTAGTAAATTCACTTGCATTAAAAGTTCCCATTTCTGGCTGGGAACCTCATCCATGCGACCAAATACCCCAATTCCAGCATTGTTAATTAAAATATCAACAGGGATATTCAGTGCCTTTACCTGATGATAAAGAGTTTCGCACCCTTCACGGGTAGATAAATCACCAGGAATAATTGCTAGGACTTCCCCTGTGGAAACTTGCTGCTGAATTGCCTCAACTCGTTGACGTAAAATAGTTTCATCTAAATCCGTTAAAATTAGCCTGCTACCAGCTTCTAATAACTGTCGGGTTAGTTCAACTCCAAACCCACCAGATGCACCGGTAATGAGAATAACAGCCTTGTCTAGCTGGGTCATAAAAACCTCCTGGGAGTCTGGAAACTTTGCCACAGAAATACTCCCTGTGGCAAGATTTTACATGAATTTGTAGTTTTTGAATTTCTTTGAAGTATGGTTATCAACTTCAAATTGCTAGATTGGCGTTGCATAAATGCGGGATGACTTTGATGGTTTTGTGGGATGGGCATCTTGATTTGTGGAACGGGCATCTCTGCCCGTTTTCTATATTTCACTAGGCAGGCAAGATGCCTACCCCACTCATATTTATCCCTGAATTCAGCAATGCCGCTAGATTCAAATCTTAGGTGAACTGAGGATGCTCAACTGTAGCAGTGACCACGGTATTTTAATATTAGGTATAAGCCACGAATATTTTCTCAGTCCTGGTAACCCCAAAGCTAAGAGAAAACGCAGAGAACGCAAAGATACAGGAAGATTTCCATCCCGGTCTACAAGTCCGTATTTCTGTGCCACCTCGGCAACAATTTGCACCTTTCCTGTACGACGAATTATATTCTCTTCCCCTGCCAATTTAGCAATAACTCTACCCGTCAGCAAAGGAGTTTCCCAGTTATAGCGCTCATTAATTAATGAGGTTTTTGGGTCAGTCACATTTGTCTCATCTACTGCCGATACCATACTGGAAATATGCTCAGTTCCCACAATCCCAGGCCAAATTGAGATAGAAGTGATATTATGTGCTTTGAGTTCCACAGCCATATCAGCAGCCAAGCGATCGCATCCCGCTTTCCCTGCACCGTAAGCTGCACCAAAAATATAAGACAGACCACCCCAAGAGGAAATAGTGCAAATTAATCCCTGTTGCCGTTTTACCATCATTCGGGCAGCAAAAATACTGGCAACATAGTGACTGCGAAGACCAACATTATTGCAAGCATCCCAAAGACTCGGTTCAAATTCCCAGAAGGGCTTACCATTGGCGTCTTTTAGTGCTTGCACACCCCCATAGACATTGTTTACCAGTAGGTCTAATTTCCCTTCCTGTTCCTCCTGGATGCGTGCAAATAGCAACCGTACTTGTTCATCATTACTATGGTCTACTTGCACGGGAATACATACACCACCTGCTGACTCCACTGCTGCTTGGGTATCTTTTAAACTACCGGAAATGTCCTCCCCAGCATTGGATTTATCCCAACTGCGACCTGTAATATATACAATTGCACCTGCTTCCCCCAAACCGATGGCGATTCCCTTACCTAGACCCCTGGTAGCACCAGTGACTAATGTAACTTTACCCTCAAGATGTTTCATTTCCTGACGCCGTGCCCCTAAACTTATATTTTACAATTGCCGGCTGTTATGATATTCCCTTCCTGCCAGAAGAATAGTGATTTATACAGGTACTTCGATAAAATATCGAAACCCAAAGCAGTATCTCCACAACATCATGAAACTACCTGATGGTCCCAAAACTCCTCCTTGGTTGCAGAAGATTCAGTATATAACCGATCCCCTTGGTTATATGGATAATGGTTATCAACGCTATAGTGACATCTTTAACGCACCAGTGATTGGAAATTATAAGCGGCTATTGTTAGTCAGCGATCCAGAGGGATTGCAACAGCTATTTACAAGGGATACTAAGGAGTTTTATGCCCCCAGCAACAGACTTTTAGAAGTTGTAGTCCCAGATAAATCCATATTTTGCCTAGAAGGCGATCGCCATCGAAGGGAACGGAAGTTGTTAATCCCTCCTTTTCACGGTGATAGAATGCGTAATTATGGGCAAACTATTTGTGAGCTTACAGAGCAATTATTTAGTCAATTAACCCCTAATACAATTTTTTCTGCACGTAGCGTTACCCAAGATATATCCATAGAAATAATCTTAAATGTTGTCTTTGGTATCCACAAAGTAGAACGTTTCCACAAACTCAAACAACTAATTGCTGAGTTTATGGATTCTTTTACATCTCCATTAATTTCTAGCTTGCTTTTTTTCCCCTTCTTAAGAAAAGATTTCGGTGCTAGGAGTCCTTGGGGATATTTTCGTCGCTTACAGCAACAAATTGCACAATTACTCTACGCTGAAATCCACAAGCGACGTTCGCAATACGATCCTTCCTGTACAGATATTCTTACCTTACTAATGTCAGCGCGTGACGAAGATGGGGAGGAAATGAGCGATCAAGAATTACATGATGAGTTAATTACTCTATTGTTTGCTGGACATGAAACGACTGCAACGGCTATATCTTGGGCTTTATATTGGGTTCACAAGTATCCTGAAATCCGCGACAAATTGCTTTATGAATTAGATAGCCTTGGTGATTCTCCACAACCAATGAGTATTTTTAAATTGTCATATCTCACTGCTGTTTGCAATGAAACTCTGCGGATTTATCCAGTAGCCATGTTAACTGTTCCCAGGGAAGTAAAGGAACCAGTGGAATTAATGGGTTATCAATTAGAAGCTGGTACGAGAGTATATGGTTGTATTTATTTAACCCATCACCGCGAAGATTTATATCCACAATCTAGAAAATTTAAACCAGAAAGATTTTTAGAAAGGCAATTTTCCGTTTATGAATTTTTACCCTTTGGTGGTGGAATACGTCGCTGTATTGGCGAAGATTTGGCAATATTTGAAATGAAGTTAGTACTAGCAACTATTCTTTCAAACTATGAACTAGCCTTAGCTGACAACCAACCCGTAAAACCGCAAAGAAGGGGTGTTACCCTAGCTCCAAGTGGTGGGGTGAAAATGATATTTAAAGGAAAGCGAATAGTTTAATTGTCAAAGCGAAGGAAGAAGGAAGAAGGAAGAAGGAAGAAGGAAGAAGGAAGAGGGTTTGAGCGGTTTTATGTTTGTGTTGAAGCTTGCACTCCTACCAAACTTTACCCGTCGTAAACGACGCTTAACCTGTATCCAATTGAGTTGTTAGAAGATTAGTCAACAAACCTTGACATAAAAATTGGCAGGATGAACCAACCACATCCATATTATAGCAAGAAATTATGGCATTGTAAACCTTAATATCTCGTTGTCCGCAGAGAGAAAAATTGATGAGTAATTTGCTATTTTGACGAGGGAAAGGCTCTTTTTGCAGGTTTTACAAATATTTATAATAAACCATTTTTTCTCAAGCACAAGGGTATAAATATATATTTTTTGTAGCGAGTAGATTAATTATCAATAAACCCTGACATAAAAATTGCCAGGATGAACCAACCATATCCATATTATAGCAAGAAATCATGGCACTGTAAACCCTGATATCTCGTTCCCCGCAGAGAGAAAAATTTATGAGTAATTTGCTATTTTGACGAGGGAAAGGCTCTTTTTGCAGGTTTTACAAATATTTACAATGAACCATTTTTTCTTTCTCAAGTACAAGGGTGTGAATATATATTTCTTTGTAGCGAGTAGATTAATTATCAATAAACCCTGACATAAAAATTGCCAGGACAAAACTAAGATATCCATATTATAGCAAGAAATTATGGCATTGTAAACCTTAATATCTCGTTGCCCGCAGAGAGAAAAATTTATGAGTAATTTGCTATTTTGATGAGGGAAAGGCTCTTTTTGCAGGTTTTACAAATATTTACAATGAACCATTTTTTCTTTCTCAAGTACAAGGGTGTGAATATATATTTCTTTGTAGCGAGTAGATTAATTATCAACAAACCCTGACATAAAAATTGGCAGGATGAATCAACCATATCCATATTATAGCAAGAAATTATGGCACTGTAAACCCTGATATCTCGTTGCCCGCAGAGAGAAAAATTTATGAGTAATTTGCTATTTTGACGAGGGAAAGGCTCTTTTTGCAGGTTTTACAAATATTTACAATGAACCATTTTTTCTTTCTCAAATACAAGGGTGTGAATATATATTTCTTTGGGTTAGTTGGAACATTCGCATATCGGCAGTATTGTCACAGGCTGATGAATTATCATTTTGTTTAGATAGTTTGTCACCGAAAGTAAGTATAAACAGATAGTATCAAAACAAGAATAGAAATAATGCTTTATGACAAACTACAGAAAACTGAGTTCCATTGAACAATCAATGGAAATTTTAAACCGTCGTACTAGTTCATTTCAAGTAGTAACAACTAGTTGCATTACTGGAAATTTGACAGCAGATGTTTTACAAAAAGCTCTCAACTTAGTTCAATTGCGTCACCCGCGTTTACAATATCGCATTGTTGGTGAATTAGATAATCTTAAATTTGCCAATGCAGCAATTCCAATCCCTCTGGATGTTGTTGAAAATTTACGTCCCGATTATTGGCAGGAAATCGTTTTACAAGAATTAAACCAGAAAATAGCAAGCGATAAAGTGCTGCTGAGAGCAATATTGATAATTGATAAAAGTATCCATAATCCAAGTTATTTTATTACCACTTCACACCATGCCATATCAGATGGCTTATCCTGCATTCAGTTACACTCAGAAATTTTAAACTACTGTCAAAGAATTGCCTTTGGTGACCCAATAGATGAAATTATGAGTCTACCTTTGCTACCACCAGTAACAGAATTAATGCCCAAATCAATGCGAACATTGAGAGGTAAACTTAATAATGTATCTTATTTATTGGGATTACAAATACAACAATTATGGCGACGACCTAAAACGTTGGATATTGAAAAGTATGCAGAACTTGAATCCCGTAGTTGTGGTGTAGTTCACAAAAGGCTGAATCAGGAATCAACCAAAAAATTGATAGATTTATGTCGCCAAGAAAAAACAACTGTTCAAGGTGCTTTGTGTGCAGCAATGCTATTAGCAGTAGCAAATAATATTAATGATAATAACAATCAGTCCATTGCTTTAAGTTGTCGTTCTTCAATTAATTTACGCAAATACTTACAACCACAAATTACTAATGAACACATGAGTATGTTAGCTTCTTCTGTCACATCTTTTCATACTCTAAAACCCAAAATATCCTTTTGGAATCTAGCAAGGGATGCCAGACAAAAAATACAACATAGCTTAAAAACTAAAAATATATTTAGCCAAGTTTTACTATCCCAAAAAATTATAGACTTTTTCCTTGCCCGTCCCCATAAAACACCTACAACTATTGCCTTAACAAATGTTGGTAAAGTCAATATTCCTCAAGATTATGGTCAATTCCAACTCAAAGAAATTAGTTTTATCCCATCTCAAGCAGCATTTGGAGGAGTGTTTGGTGCAGCAGTTGCAACTTTTGAAAACAAAATGTTATTGAATTTCATGTATTCTCAACCTTCCATCAGTAAGCAGACAATAGAAGCACTAGCAAACGACACTATTTCCTATCTCCTTGATGCTTGTTCTATAGCGACGGATATATAGACCAAGACATCGTAATTTTTGTTCAAAGGCAACAGGAACATGTTCTGAAAAAAATGGCGACTGCTATCAATAGGTAAAGGGTAAACGAATTACGAATTACCCCTTTACCATTTATTACTGAAGTTTCAAGAACTTATCTAAAGCTGATACCAAACTGGGAGGCCAGCGACGGACATTTTTTACCCAATTAATATCCTTATAACGGCTATCTAGCCCATAAGCAGCTACCCAATTACTTTCTGCTTCCCCCACTTGTCCCGTTACCCACAAAGCAGCAGTCAAAGCAGCCCGTATATCAGCAAACTTGGGATATCTCCGCACAATATTGCGCATCTCCCGAATTGCTTGTTGTTGTTGACCATTTTCATACAAAGCTAGGGCATAATTAGCACGGGCAAAAGCAAACTTGGGGTTAATTTCTGTAGCTTTTTTAAAGTCGGCTATAGCTTCTGTCCATTTTCCTAAACCCGCTTCGGCATTTCCCCGGTTATTATACGCCATGGCATCATCGGGATCTAACTCCAACACCCGATTATAATCGGCGATCGCATCTGACCATCTTCCCAACCCTTCCAAGGCTGCACCCCGATTTAAATAAGGATCTGTCACATTGGGTGCTAATTCTATGGCTTTATTATAATCCTCCAATGCCCCTTGCAACTTATTCTGACTGACCCGCACATTTCCCCGATTACTCCAAATTGCCGGATTTTGGGGAAACTCCTCAATCACCTGAGTCCAATACTCCTCCGCTGTGGCAAAATCCCCTTGATTGGCAGCCCTCAAAGCCTGATTATTTAAATCTTCCCACTTTTGTAACTGTTCCTGGGTAATCTGCGGCAATTCGGCAAATGCCACATCACCCCACCCCCACATCAAAATAGTACATAACAAAATTACAATTATTCGCATCATCTTTTCTTCTTTTTCGTGCCTTAGTGCCTTTGTGTTTAACTTAATATTCAACCATTAAGACCGTAGGGGCACGGCGTCAGTAATGTTACTCTATAAACCGAGAGTCTGTGGATGCCGTGCCCTTACTATACACACCAGAGTTGTGGATCAGGAACTGAAACAGTAGTAGGGGGCACGGCGTCAGTAATGTTACTCTATAAACCGAGAGTCTGTCGATGCCGTGCCCTTACTATACACACCAGAGTTGTGCATCAGGAACTGAAACAGTAGTAGGGGGCACGGCGTAGGTAAAATTATTTTATACACTGAGAGACTGTGGATGCCGTGCCCTTACTATACACACCAGAGTTGTGCATCAGGAACTGAAACAGTAGTAGGGGGCACGGCATAGGTAAAATTATTTTATACACTGAGAGACTGTGGATGCCGTGCCCTTACTATACACACCAGAGTTGTGGATCAGGAACTGAAACAGTAGTAGGGGGCACGGCGTAGGTAAAATTATTTTATACACCGAGAGACTGTGGATGCCGTGCCCTTACTAGTTTTTGACAAAATTCCTAGTACTCTGTCCCATTAGTTTTGATGGCTAGTTTTATAGTCATATTTATATGACTTTGACTATTAGACTGGGACTTATAGTCCCAGGTGGGTGTGATGGAAACCCCATCATATTTTATGGGACAAACGACTAGTACTCCACCAAGTAAACTATGCGGGGTTAATAAAGAAAGAACAAAGTTTTTTCTCCCCTCTCTGCCTTTACCCGGCAATCTTGGTTTGGTCGAGTACTAGTCTCTATCCCTCACAACAAAGACATTTGCTCATTTGGCGGCTTAAAACCCAAATGCTGGTATGCTGCTGGTGTTGCTACTCTCCCCCGTGGTGTCCGACTCAAATAGCCAATCTGCATCAAATAAGGTTCGTAAACCTCCTCAATGGTTTGGGTATCTTCACCTGTAGCTGCAGCAATAGTTTCTAACCCCACTGGACCTCCGTTAAACTGTTCAATTATTACACTCAACATTCTTCTATCTGTCCAATCCAAACCGCAGGGGTCTACCTGGAATAGTTGCAATGCCTCAGCAGCTACACTTTCGTTAATCTCTCCTAATGATTTTACCTCTGCATAATCACGCACACGTTTTAGTAGTCTATTTGCTATCCTTGGCGTACCCCGGGAACGACGGGCAATTTCTGTAGCACCATCTTCAGCAACGAGTGTTTTCAATAATTGAGCAGTTCTGAGGATGATTTGACTTAATTCATCCACTTCATAAAACCGCAACTTTTGCACCAACCCAAAGCGATCGCGCAGGGGAGAAGTTAACGCTCCCACCCTGGTTGTTGCCCCGACTAAGGTAAATTTTGATAGCGGTATGCTGCGAGTACGAGCCCTAGAACCTTTACCAGTGGTAATATCTAAGCGATAATCCTCCATTGCCGGGTATAAAATTTCCTCTGTCATCCGTGACAGGCGATGGATTTCATCGATAAATAACACATCCCCCGGCTTTAAATTTACCAATAGTCCCATAATATCTCGGGGACGTTCTAGGGCTGGGGCACTAGTAATTTTATAGTTAACTCCCATTTCCGAAGCTAAAATAATCGCCATTGTGGTTTTACCCAAGCCGGGAGGACCATATAATAACAGATGATCTAACACTTCACCCCGGAATTTCGCTGCTTTAATTGCTATTTCCAGTACATCTTTTAAATCTTTCTGTCCAATATAATCCCTAAACTGCTGGGGTCGAATACTCTCTTCTTTTTTCCCTTGTTCATCCTTCACAGTTTCAGGTTGTAAAATTTTCTCCTGTGGAGGGGATGCTTTTGCCGACTTGCGCTGCTGTTTGGGCTGTTTACCTGGTTCTGGAGGCTGTTTTTTGGAGGAGATTATCGCCATAGTTGTTGGTATCCAATCATACTGGTTACACCACAAGAACTATTCCCTGGTTACAAGGTTTTGCCTTGTAATGTATTTTAGAGCGCCCAAGGGATGCATTTCCACATTTAGCCTGAAAATGAGTTGATTTTTTGGTTTTTCGTCCACAAGGGGCAACACATATACCATTTGTTTCATTCTTTATCTTTACATCCTTTAGACTTCTTGAGCGAAAAATGTCTTTGGAGGATTTCGCTTGTCAATTTAAAATTTAAATCCGGGGTACTACAAGAGGAGTAGAAATTACTCATGCTGGCTAAAAGAATCTTACCGTGTCTAGATGTGAAGGCGGGACGAGTTGTAAAAGGAGTTAACTTTGTTGGACTTAAAGATGCGGGTGACCCAGTAGAGTTAGCAAAGGTTTACAATGAAGCCGGTGCAGATGAGTTAACGTTTCTAGATATTACGGCTACTCATGAAGACCGAGACACGATTATTGACGTGGTTTACCGCACCGCTGAACAAGTCTTTATTCCCCTAACTGTGGGGGGTGGCATCCAAACCTTAGAAAATGTTAAAGGTTTATTACGAGCTGGGGCAGATAAGGTTAGTATTAATTCTGCGGCGGTACGTAATCCTGATTTTATTAACCGGGCAAGCGATCGCTTTGGCAATCAGTGCATAGTAGTGGCTATTGATGCTAGACGCAGGCAAGATGCCAATAATCCAGGGTGGGATGTGTATGTGCGGGGTGGTAGGGAAAATACAGGCATAGATGCCCTTTGGTGGGCACAGGAAGTCGAAAAGCGAGGGGCAGGAGAATTGTTGGTGACAAGTATGGATGCCGATGGCACTCAAGCCGGTTATGACCTGAAATTAACCAGGGCAATTTCCGAAGCAGTACAAATTCCTGTAATTGCTTCTGGGGGTGCGGGCAATTGCCAACATATTTATGAAGCACTGACACAAGGCAAGGCAGAAGCTGCTTTGTTGGCGTCCCTGTTACATTTTGGTCAGCTAACTGTGGCAGAAATTAAGAATTATTTGCATAAGCGAAAGGTACCCGTAAGAATAGTTTCTTAAGCTGATGTGAAATCTCTTAACCACAATCCCTGTGGTTAAGGACAGCCACTAAAAATAATGTTAAGATTAGTAAAGAAGAATTAATATTTATTAATAATTGTTATGTTGATACCACTTTTGGTTTTTGATGTGGCGCTAGTAGCATGGTCGCTGCACCTGATGGAAAAAGCTTATGAAAAGAAGGAATTTTCTTTAATGTTAGCAGGTTTTTTGGTGGCTTCGGCGGCTGCTGCTACCATGGTGGTTTATTTCCTCATGGGACATTGTATAAGCTACTTGCTGCAAGTTTCTTAGTAGGAAAATATCGCAGCAAAGTATCTTGACACACTGTTGATAATTAAGATATTATTAAAGGCACACTGAACGGGGCTATAACTCAGTTGGTAGAGTGTCTCAATGGCATTGAGGAAGTCAGCGGTTCGAGTCCGCTTAGCTCCATTTGGCTTTGAAGAATAAAAAACATAGTCTGCGCTTGGGTTGCAGCCGACTTTTTTTAATTCTTAAGTCTTGTAAAACACCCTCTTTTATGATAATTTTTGCTCAAATTTAACTCATTTTTTTACTCTTACACCAGTTAAGTGAGTAAACAACCCATAGATACAAAAATTTACAACTACTTGGCGATCGCTAACTCCTAACACCTGATTTGTGATCCCAATACTCACAATTTGGCTGCGTGACATACTCCTACAAGTAGCGCAAGCGTACAGTGTAGGCTTTTGTGCCAATCCCGGTAACCCGTCAAAGGGAAGGAAGAGGGAAGAAGGAAGACCTTCGGTCAACAAAGCTTCCCAAGTACAGTGCGACATCAAGACATCCATCAATGGGAGAATGTGGTATAAGTTAAACCACTGAAATCCAATGTCATCAAGCCTATGCGTATACTTTCCCTAATAATGGCAGTATGTCTAATTGTACTCTCCTCTCTCCCTGCCCAAGCAGCCTCCCGCACTGATGCAGAATTAGAACAACAAGTATTACAAATTATCCGCAAACATCCGGAGGCGATTCTCGAATCTGTTCAAGCTTACCAACAGCGACAACAGCAACAAATTAACCAAACACGACAGGCATTTTTACAAGATTTAAAAGCCAATCCCCAAGTTATAATTGCAGATTCTCCTACCAAGGGTTTAAGCACAGCCAAAATTACCTTAATAGAATTCTCCGACTTCCAATGTCCCTATTGTGCCCAAGCACAGAAAACCTTGAAAAATTTAATTGCTAAACATCCAAATCAAGTGCAATTAATTTACAAACATTTTCCCTTAGCAGCAATTCATAATCAAGCCATACCTGCTGCTAAAGCTGCTTGGGCTGCCCAACAACAAGGTAAATTTTGGGAATATCATGATGCCCTGTTTAGCAATCAAAAACAACTAGGTGAAAACCTATATCTAGATATTGCAAAAAACCTGAATTTAGATTTAGAAAAATTTCAAGAAGACCGCACAATTGCCGAAAAAGCTATTAACAAAGATATCGCCATAGCGGAAAAATTACAGCTTTCTGGTACACCCTTCTTTATCATCGATAGTGAAATTGCTTCTGGTGCAGTGCAGCTATCGGAAATTGAGGAAATATTAGAAGGTAATTAAGTAATTAACCTTACCCTAAATCCCTCTCCTTAATCAGAAAAAGGAAACTGGAAGTAGGGTGAGGTTATTAACTATATTCAGCTAGTTGTAAACAAATAAAATTAAGTAAAGTCACTGTTTGCAATTGCTTGTTCTCAGTGTTACAAAAAACTAATATTGATAATCAGGAACAATAACCTCAAAAAGCTTGTCAACGAAAGCTTGTGGTAAGGGCTGTGCATCTAATTCATCCCCATAAACCCTGAGAACAACAATTACGAGGTAATTAATGCGTCCCTGGAAATTTGGTATATTTTTCTTTACCCTCATTAGTATTTTTACCCAGCAGGCACTGCAACCTCCTTCAATTAGTGCCAAATCTATACCCGATACCAGCACACATCTAGTTCAAAAACCAGTACCGACTCTATTAGCCAGAGTAGGTTACCTGTCAACCTTAGAGGAACAGGTAATTGGAGAAATGAACAAAGTACGCACAAATCCCAAATCTTATATTCCTATTTTGGAAGAGTATAAAAAGGGCTTTCAAGGTAAAAACGTTCGTCTTCCCAATGGCGTTTTTCTCATCACTCAAGAAGGTGTTCCCGCAGTAGACGAGGCGATCGCCTTTCTGAGGACAGCCCGTCCTGTGGGGGCTTTAAGTGCTTCTAAGGGTATGTCCTTGGGAGCAGAAGATCATGTCAAAGACCAAGGTCCCAAAGGTATAACAGGTCACTATGGTAGCGATGGTAGTAGTCCTTTTACCCGCATTAACCGCTATGGTAAATGGGAGAAGATAGCTGGAGAAAACATCAGTTATGGTCCCAAAACTGCCCAAGAGATTGTCATGCAATTAATTATTGATGATGGAGTACCAGATAGGGGTCATAGAGTCAATATTTTTAATCCTGAATTTAATGTTGCTGGTGTTGCTTTTGGAAGTCACAGCAAATATAAAACTATGTGTGTAATTACTTATGCAGGAGGATATCGGGAACAAGGATGAAGTGATTAGGTGAACAACGTTTAGATCCCCGACTTTTTTGAAAAGTCGGGGATCTGTCTATAAAATTGGTGAAAGTTGGTGGAAACTGACTTAATTTATGTGTATCTAAACAATATTGACGTTAAGCTGATTTCCCTAAAACGGTTCATGCATAAATTACTGCTGTGGATATTAACCCCCATTACTTTGATTAGCGGATGTTCCGTGAATAAATTTGTCCAGTTTCATCTCCCGGTCACCAAAACCCCACCAGAAAATACAAAGGTAGCTGCAAGAGGAAATACCCTCTCCCGTCTTGAGATGCAAGTAATTGTGGAAATGAACAAAGCCAGAACCAATCCTGCTGCTTATGCATCGGTTCTAGAAGAATATAGACAGCGTTTTCAAGGTAAGCAAGTCAAAATTTCCCACAATGTCTACTTGCAAACTCAAGAAGGAACAAAAGCCGTTGACGAAGCGATCGCTTATCTCAAGTCTGTACGTCCTGTACCACCTTTAACTGCATCCCAGGGAATGTCTTTAGCAGCTAGGGATCATGTCAAAGACCAAGGTGAAGCTGGCATCACAGGTCATAATGGTAGTGATGGTAGTACCCCTTTTAACCGTCTCAGTCGCTACGGTACTTGGCTAGTGACCGCTGGTGAAAATATTGCATACGGTTCCCATACAGCCCAAGATATCGTCATGCAGTTAATTATCGATGATGGAGTCCCAGACAGGGGTCATCGGATCAATATTTTTAACCCCGCTTTTAAAGTTACGGGGGTTGCTTTTGGCATTCACAGCAAATACAGGCAGATGTGCGTTATCACTTATGCAGGAGGATATGAAGAAAGAGTATAAAGGTTTTTAAGCTAAAGAGCATTTACAGCAATTTTCATCTATTTGAACCAAATCCATCCTAGGGGTAAAGCGCATTGCTAAACCCCTACAGCGTGGTCTATTTACCTGAAAATCGCTGTAAATTACTTAAATTTTGCTATAACTATTCTGTTTGTATTGCATTGCCCAATTGAAATTCGCTATATTCCCAAGAAACCCGGTTTGTGTTCTGACATTGGTGCAAGTTATCTTTCAAGCATGAAGTCTAAAAAAATTGCCCATCTCAACGTCTACACCCAAGGTACAGGTTTTCCAATTCTCTGTTTACATGGTCATCCTGGTACTGGTTCCAGCATGTCTGTGTTTACCAACCATCTTGGAAAACGCTTTCAAACTATCGCCCCAGATTTGCGTGGATACGGCAAAAGTCGCTTTCAGGGCAATTTTGACATACAAGACCATTTAGCGGACTTAGAGGGGCTTTTAGACCGCTTACAGATAGAAAAATTTATGGTATTGGGATGGTCTTTAGGGGGTATCTTAGCCATGGAATTGGCGCTACGACTACAAGTGCGAGTCACGGGTATGATATTGGTAGCAACAGCTGCCAGACCTCGCGGTAATCATCCCCCCATCACTTGGCAAGATAATTTGTATACGGGAATCGCCGCACTCTTAAACTATATCAAACCAGGTTGGCAGTGGAATATTAATACCTTTGGCAAGCGATCCCTCCTCCGCTACTTAATCCAACAACACACAGCCACCAGCTACGGCTACATTGCCAAAGAAGCAGTACCCGCTTACTTACAAACTTCACCAGCTGCCACGCGTGCCCTGAGTAAAGCAATTAAAGCAGGGTACAATCGACTTACAGATTTAGAGCAAATTGGCTGTCCCAGTTTAGTACTTGCTGGTGAGCAAGACCGACACATTACAGCCAATTCTAGCTTAGAAACATCTCAACACCTAAAAAACAGCCAATGGCATTGTTATGAGAATAGCGCTCATCTTTTCCCATGGGAAATTCCAAGACTTGTCCTCACAGGTATTGACCAATGGCTAGAAGCGCATCCGCAGGTCGTTAAATTTTAACTTGGAGTTATTTTGCCTTCGTTCCCAAGAAGCCCCATCCTGGGAACGATCACAGCCTATAAAAATAATTAAATCTGACCGCTAAAGGCAGGCTGTACTTTACGGTCAATCCATTCCCCCAAGTCTTCAGCAATTGTCAAAACATCAGGTTTACATTGCTTTACATTGACTGTAATCCCTTGGGCACCTTCTGTTTCTAGGTCTTCTACATAACCTTTGCTTGCTGATTGTGCGTCAGTGGCACTCAAAAATGGACCAAAGTAATAGGTGCATCTGGGGTTATCGGTGACAACCTCTACCCACCAAGCCAAGCCAAAGTTCTGGAAAGTATTTGCTAACGATTCTTTGAGATTATTCCAAAGCATACTCATGGTTTCGGGAGTTTATAAAATCAGGGACAGGCTAAAATGATTTGCTGCTACTTTTTGCTGTTACATTTCTTTATACTCTGTTATTCCGATTTTTTCCAAGACCCTATTGGTAATTTATCTAAGTGGAGAGTATTTAACCACCTTTGACGATAAATTTCATAAAGTGCCATACCCGTTGCTACAGAGGCATTCAGGCTGGGGGTTTTACCGAGCAAGGGAATAGACACCAAAAAATCACAAGAGCGTTGTGTCAAGATACTTAAACCTTCCCCTTCTGCACCTACTACTAACACAATCGGACCATTAAATTCTACCGTATGTACGGGTTCGCTACCATCAGCAGCAGTACCGTAAATCCAATAACCAGCAGCTTTCAAATCTTCCAAAGCCCGTTGTAAGTTTATCACCCTGGCAACGGGAAAGTGTTCTAGGGCACCAGCAGCAACTTTCATGACCGTGGAGGTAATTCCAGATGCCCGACGTTGGGGGATCACCAATCCTTGTGCCCCGATTGCTTCAGCGGTGCGAATAATTGCTCCCAAATTATGGGGATCGGTAATTCCATCAGCAGCCACAATTACGGGGTCGGTAGCTAATTTTGCTCGTTCAATTAAGTCGTGTAATTCCGTATACACATAAGGAGCAACTTGTGCAGCTACTCCTTGGTGATTTGCCCTATCGGTAATTTGGTCTAAACGTTTGGGTTCCACCTCATCAATTACTGTGCCATTTTCCTTGGCTTTGAGAAGCAGAGAATGAAAACGGTGGTCATAGCGTAATTTAGATGTAATCCAGATGCGGTTGAGACTGCGCTGATTTTCCAAAGCAGTTAATACTGGATGACGACCATAAATGAGATCGTGATCCTGTTTTTCTTCCCCAAAGTGGCGGTGTTGTTTATAAACACCACTGGCTGCATTGCTATGATCCCGTGGAGAATTGCGAGTTGGAGTTGTTAGAATTCGCTTACCCTTAATTTTTAGGGACTGTCCGCGATTAGATTTGCTAGAAGTCTTGATTTTTCGTTCTTTGTTAGCCATATCAGTATTTGGTTGAGTATAGATTTATGCATATCCAAGACATGAAATTAAGCAACCGACTTTACGGAGTTGCTACTGCTATGGATATATTGCTGACTATTTATCTAACTGCAATTTTTGTAACAGTTCGGTTAAACGCTGACAATCAGTGAGGTAGAGGTAGCCAATTAAAGTTTCTAGACTGGTTGAGAGTTGATAAGTTTCGGCATTTACACGCTTGGGACGTCCGGAGGCAGCGTTACGACCCCGACGGACTATTTCTAACTCATGATCATGCAAATCCGGGATCAGCGATCGCATTATTTGCGCTTGAGTTTCCGCTCTCACCTGGGATACTACCAAATGATGGTATGTTTCTTGACGCTGGGGTGGCAGTAGGTAAAACATCCTGACGTATAATTCATAAACTGCGTCCCCCAAATAGGCTAAAGCTGTAGGAGAAATTTGTTGCAGTTGTGCCGGCGAAATTGGTTGGGGTAATTGCTGAGGTGCTGCCCTCAATAACTGGCACCAAGATGAATCCGACTGGGGAACTTCATCTGATTCTTCCCATAGCTTTTCCTCCTTTGAGTTCACAAATCCATCATTCCTTACAGGCTACATTTTTTGCATCTACACTAAGCAGTGTCAATGGTGCTGCGAAATTTGGTTAATTAACCCTAATTTTATCTTTTTTACTTGGCAACAGGCATCTGAGCAAAATAGTTGATTGAAACTAACAACTTGCACTTACTCGGGCAATAACCAGGAGGGGTAGCCTCAACTCCCTAGTTGCCAGCGCGACGCTGGTAACCAGAACATAGAGACCTCTGGTTCTTCTTGAGAATGGTGCAAGTTATAAGTTCAAAGGCACCCTAGACTATGACACATTTAAGCAATAGTACCAAGTTTGGGCAGAGTTTGAACTACCAATGATAACATACCAAATAATATCTTATGTAATTTACCCAAAAAATTACTATTAATTAATCCTTGCGGGTCATATTTGCCAGCCTACCTTATATAGTTTTCACCGTTTCCCCTCTCCTTACTTAGACAGGTCGTGGCTACTTAACCTTTACAGGGTGGCTTTGGGTGAACAAAAAAATGTATGGGAGAGCCAAAATACTTATTACTTATTACTTATTACTTATTACTTATTACTTATTACTTATTACTTATTACTTATTACTTATTACTTATTACTTATTACTTATAGCGCTTCCTAATCTGCTGAAGTACAAAAGGGCAGGCAAGGATGCCCCGCAGTCGCTACAACGGGGGGTAGACGACGGTCGGGAGGCTTCACTCTCAAAAGAAGCCGCACTCTCAAAAGAAGCCGAGTGACCCT
>JASJCY010000165.1 GCA_030065825.1 Nostocaceae cyanobacterium
ATTAACGATACGGGATGCCCCTCCGCACCGGAACTTGACAATCCGAGTTCTGTTTTTCAAGTAGTAGGTGGCGGTTAGCTCTTAAATTGATATCCCTACTATGTTTATTGTAGACCAAAAATTACCCTATGAACCCTGCTGAGGCTTACCCCTTACGGGGAAGCAAGCTACATCTCACACTTCCCTTACGGGTAAGTGTGAGGCTTCCCGCAAAAGAAAGCTAAAGTTTCCATATCAGTATCAGATGGGTACTGGTGCCCACCCTACAAAATAATAAGGCTTTAGAGTCTGCTATTTTGAGTACTCCAACGCCTGTAGGGGCAGGGTTACCCTGCCCCTACTCTCCATGGTTGCTTTCCATCCCACAACATGGGATAAATTTCTTGGTGTTTCCTAAGAGGTTTGTAGCAATTCTAGAATCCGCTGTAGGGGAACTTCTACCCATTGGGGACGATGTTTGAGTTCATATTCCAACTCCAGTATGGTTTTCTCCAAGAAAAAGGCATCAAGGAGTACTTGTAACTCCGATGGTTCCTTGGGTAAAAACTCCACATCCCCAGCGCTTGTGAGATAAGCCTTTAAAAAGGCAACACCAGCCCAGCTATACAAAAACTGCGACCATTGTTCCATCACTGGCAACTCATCAAGACCGATAATCCCACTTTCCTTTTCATTACGTAATGCTACCCGGCTGGCATAATAAAAAGATTCTATCATCGAAGCCACATCCCTGATACAGGAGCGTTTCATCCTTCTTTCGCTTAAAGGACGAGAGGGATCGCTCTCAAAGTCAATAATCACAAAATTTTTACCTGTATACAGGACTTCTTCTAGGGAATAATGACCATGACAACGGGTACGCATGGCGGTAATTTTTTGATTCAAAAGACGCTTAAACCTTCCTAAAATCTCCTCTCGCTTGTTTAATACCACCTGTCCTAGGGGTTGGGTTTCACTAGATAGTTCTGTGAGAGAATTATGCAACAATCGTAACACCTGCCCCGATTGATTGCGCATAGACTGGTAAATTGAGCGCTGGTAAAAAGAGGAAAATGGTTCGGGGGTAAAGTTTGTATCTTCAATATTAGAGGCTAAAACCTTGTGGAACTCAGCGGTATGCTTACCCAACAATTGTGCAGTCCGCAGATAAGTACCCATTAATTCCTCAGCCATTTGGGGAATCTCGCTTAAGAGAGCTGCTGTAAGTAAGCAGGGGGGTAGTTCAATTTCAGCAATATCTATCTGTTTGGGCAATACAAATTCAAAAAAGTCCCGGAAGTTATCAAGGGTATAAGCCCAGCCTTCTCTGGTATCGGGAATAAATTGATGTATAATACCCAGGGTGATGGGTTCAGAACCCTTGCGATGATATTCTAGGGCACCAGCAAGGGTAGCAAAATGATCGGAATGGAGTTTGCCACTGCTAGCGGCAATTTTGCTTAGGAAGCGACCTACCTCTAGTTCTGGATTAATGCCTGTTTCTACTTTATGGAAGAGTTTACAAATCAAGCGATCGCCGTAAACAATGACTGTATTGGTATGTTCTCCCTTGAGTAGGTGAGGTTCTAAGTTAATGGCAGCAGTTTCGTCACTTTTATCATCCAAAATCATCGGTAAAGCTGCTGAGGCTGTAGCCACTACTTCCCCTGCCATACCTTGATAGCGTAACTCTTTGGTGAATGCTTCTAAGGGAATAGCCAAAAAGTCTTCATGGGTGAGAGCATCATATAATACTCCGGCTTGCTTTTGCCCTTGCACCTGAATTTGGGTAATTATCTTTTGAAGAGGAATATCTAAGCTTTCACTATCGACCCCGTCTTGCTGGTAAGCTAAGGGTAGAATATAACTTTGGGGACTACCTTGGGTATAGTCTACGTTAATCAATACAAAGTAAGTTTCAAAGTCTTGGTAAGTAACGGGAATGGTATCGTTAATATGGAGGGATTGAACTACCCGCGTTGTATCAAACCAAGAACAACTACATAGATAATCTGGTAAAAGTGCTTCTAGGGACTCTTTGGCTTCGGGGTTACTAAATACATTCTGCCACTTCCCGGTGACCACCAGTTTGGATATTTGTTCAGGACTTCTGATGGGACAAATTGGACTAGGTGCCAACTCTAGCATAAACCAATAGAAGGAATGGGGACTCAAGCTGAGGAAGTAAGGTGAATCACCAATGGCAGGAAACTGGGTACGACCAAAAATTTCTACAGGTATCATGCCATTAAATCCAGACAAGTCCAATTCCACTGTCTGCACAAACCGGGAGAGGTTCGCTACCACTAGAATATGTTCGCCATTATAGGTGCGGGTAAATGCCAATACTTTACGATTTTCTGGATACAGAAACTCAAAGGAACCCCTTCCAAATGCCTGGAAGCGTTTTCTGGTTGTCATCAACCGCTTCATCCACCACCATAGGGAATTGGGATTTCCCCGTTGTGCCTCTACGTTTACAGTCTCGTAGTGGTATTCTGGGTCAAGAATAATTGGTGCGTACAATCTTTGGGGATTACCACTACTAAAACCAGAGTTTCTGTCAGCACTCCATTGCATGGGGGTGCGCACACCGTTGCGATCGCCTAAATAAATATTATCTCCCATACCGATTTCATCCCCGTAATAAAGCACCGGGGTTCCTGGTAGGGACATTAATAAAGCATTCATCAGTTCGATGCGACGGCGATTATTACCCATTAATGGGGATAAACGACGACGTATTCCCAAGTTTAACCTGGCTTGGGGGTCTTGGGCATAGACGCGGTACATATAATCCCGGTCTTCATCGCTAACCATTTCTAGGGTAAGCTCATCATGGTTACGGAGGAATAATGCCCATTGACAATTATCGGGGATATTGGGGGTTTGCTGCAAAATGTCAATGATGGGAAAATTATCCTCCATTTGCAGCGCCATAAATAAACGCGGCATCAGGGGGAAATGGAAGTCCATATGACACTCATCCCCGACACCGTAATATTCTACCGCATCTTCGGGCCATTGATTCGCCTCTGCCAATAGCATCCGGTTAGGAAACTTGGCATCCATATGCTGTCGCAATTTCTTTAAAAAGTCATGGGTTTGTAGCAGGTTTTCGCAGTTAGTTCCTTCTTCTTCGTATAGGTAAGGAACCGCATCCAACCGCAGTCCATCCACACCCATTTCCAGCCAGAAATCCACAACGTCAAATAATGCCTGTTGAACTTCTGGGCTTTCAAAATTCAAATCTGGCTGGTGAGAATAAAATCTATGCCAGTAGTAAGCTTTTGCTACCGGGTCCCAAGCCCAGTTAGACTGTTCAAAGTCCTTGAAAATAATCCGTGCATCTTGGTATTTATCCGCAGTCTCACTCCAGACGTAAAAATCTCGTTCCTTACTACCCACAGGTGCCCGACGTGCCCGTTGAAACCAGGGATGTTGGTCGGAGGTATGGTTAACTATTAACTCAATAATAACCCGAATGCCCCGTTCGTGGGCGGCTTTTAAACAAGCTTTAAAATCATCTAAGTTACCGTAGATGGGGTTAACACTGTAATAGTCGGAAACGTCGTAACCATCATCCCTTAAGGGTGAAGGGAAAAAGGGCAGCACCCAAATTGCCGTAACTCCTAAGTCTTGGATGTAGTCTAGTTTCTCTGTCAGTCCGCGAAAATCCCCAATACCGTCACCATCACTATCCGCAAAAGCACGTACAGGAACTTCGTAAATAATTGCATCCTTGAACCATAAGGGATCGTCTTTCAATAGGGAATTTTGCATCATTTCTTGCTGCCCAATATCCATAAGTTATCCTAATTAACAAACCATCCATCATCTTTGTGTTTTAGTGTCTACCCTGGGGGTATGCCGTTAGGCATTGTCGTAGACTCACGCAAAGCGCTATGTGTTTTCATGTTTTTCAACCCATAAGGCTATGCAATTCGCTGCAGGGTAGACAGTAAAATACCAAGTCCTTGCAATTTAGAAGTTACTACCTTTGGTTAAATCTTGGGATCATCCTTAAGATTAAGATATTTGTGTCTGGCAATTTGTTATGAGTTTTCAAAGGTCTAGCGGAATTTTGTTACACCCGACATCTTTACCCAGTCAGTTTGGCATTGGGGATTTAGGCAAATCTGCTTATGAATTTGTGGATTTCCTGGAAAAAAGCGGTCAAAAGCTGTGGCAAATTTTACCTTTGGGTCCTACGGGTGACGAACACTCCCCCTATATCATGAATTTTAGTGCTTTCGCAGGCAATCCCTTAATGATTTGCTTACAGGAGTTAGCACGGGAAGGTTTACTCTCTGAGGATGAATTAATTCCCATAGAAGATGATAACCCACAACGAGTTAACTTTGAACGGGTGATTTCCCATAAAACTAAATACCTTAAACAAGCTTACCAACGCTTCCAAGAGTCTTTGGGCACCAAAACCAATCCAGAATTTGAACAGTTTTGTCAGGAACAATCTTCGTGGCTTGATGATTATGTGTTATTTATGACATTATTAGAAGCTAATGATGGCAAACCCTGGAGTAAATGGGAAAATGGAATTGCCCGCAGAGAACCCAGTGCTATCAAGGCTGCCACAGAAAAGTTTGAAGATGAAATATCATACCACAAATTCTTGCAATTTTACTTCTTCCGCCAGTGGCAAAAGTTACGGGAATATGCGAATAACAAAGGTATCCAAATTGTTGGGGATATTTCCATTTATGTTTGCCATAATAGCGCCGATGTTTGGGCAAATCCAGAAATATTTCAACTCGATTCCCAAACCTTAGAACCAGCATATATCGCTGGTGTCCCCCCAGATTATTTTAGCGCTACAGGACAGTTGTGGGGTAATCCTGTCTATGATTGGGATAAGTTACAGCAAACAAATTTTGCTTGGTGGATTGAACGTTTCCGGGCTACGCTGCTATATGTGGATATTGTGCGCATTGACCATTTCCGGGGATTTGAAGCCTATTGGCGAGTTCCCGCAGGGGAAGAAACTGCTATTAATGGAGAATGGGTAAAATCTCCTGGTATGGAATTCTTTGAAACCCTAGGGGCAACTTTGGGGAGTTTACCTGTGATGGCAGAGGATTTAGGTATTATTACCCCAGAAGTAGAAGAATTGCGCGATCGCTTTAATTTTCCTGGTATGCGAATCTTGCAATTTGCCTTTGGTGGTGGTAGTGACAATGCTTACTTACCCCACAACTACATCCATAATGCTGTAGTTTATCCGGGCACCCACGACAATGAAACCACTTTGGGATGGTGGAAATCTAGGGAAAATGCCGAAGAAAAGCAACATGTGGCTAAATATTTGGGCTATAATTCCCCTGAAGACATCAAAGATATCAATTGGGAATTTATTCGTCTTGCTTTGGCTTCAGTTGCTGACTTAGCTATTCTACCACTACAAGATATTTTAGGTTTAGATAATAGTGGAAGAATGAATGACCCCAGTGTGAATGCAGGTAATTGGCGTTGGCGTTATTCCAGTTCGGAATTATTAACTGATGAATTGAGTCAGCGGTTGTTAGAAATGAATCAACTTTATAGCCGTTAGCAAACTCATTTTTGATTTTTGTAGGGCATGTTTTATATCTCGTTATCTCGTTACAAGGTTTTACCTTGTAATGCATTTAGGGAGGCTCTGCCTCCAGGCTGAATGGGAGGCAGAGCCTCCCTATATTTGTTTCCAGGCAGCAGCCCAGAAACGAGTTAGAGTTAAACGAGTTAAACGAGTTCTTCGTTTTTTATTAAGTTTTGAAATATTTGGTAAATATTTGTAGTAAGTTTCCGGTATTTTATTGCCGAATTTATATAATCATTTTTATCAAGATTATCAATTTATTTTTCTAGTATTAGGTAGGGGACAAAAATGTCTAAAATCTATGGGTTTATTTATAAATTAATTGCCCTGGGGATGGTGATATTTGTCCTGATTATTGCCTCCCCCCTTGCCTATTCTCAAATCAATGCACAAGTACAAGTAATTGAAAAAAAACCAGCAGCGGTGACAAAAATCGATGGGACACCCGTCATTTTAGGAGCACAAAAATTGTTTGTCATTCAAGCGGGAGTTGGTTCTTTTACCGCAGCAGAAAGAGCGCAAACGGTTGCCCATAGAGTTGAAACAATTGCTAATGATTCAACCATTAAAGTTGAGAGTTTTAAGATTGTAGACGAGGCTAATATTACTAATATTTTAGCAGGGGAAAAACTGCTGTTTACAATTACCGATAAAGATGGGAAAGCTGCTGATACAACTAGACAAGAACTAGCTAGAGAATATCTACAAAAATTTGAGGATGTAATTAGCAAATATCGAAAAGAACGCAGTGCTAAAAGTATTATCCTTGGCATCGTATATACATTTATTTCCACGATTGTACTGTTAATCAGTTTAAAATTTTTAAATCAGATATTTAGAAGAAGTTCTATTTGGATAAACCATTGGCGAGAAACTCATATTCCTGCCATTACAATCCAAAATATAGAAGTATTATCAGCATCAAGATTTACCGCACTTTTGCATAGAAGTATTAATTTTTTACATCTAGTTGCGGTATTGGGAATTTTATATATTTATCTGCCATTAGTATTGAGTTTATTTCCCTGGACTAAACCTCTTAGCACTAACCTATATCATTACTTTATCTGGGCATTACATCGTTCTTTACAGGGTTTTTTAAAGTATTTTCCCAACATATTCGCCTTAGGCTTAATTATATTTTTTACTTACTATATTATTAAATTTATTAGACCTATCTTTAAGCAATTGGGAAGTGGTAGCATATCAATTCCCGGATTTTATCCAGAATGGGCAGAACCAACCTATAAACTAGTATTATTCTTAATCATTGCCTTAGCATTGGTAGCTGCTTTACCATATCTGCCTGGATTTGGCACACCTGCATTTCAGGGAATTTCCGTTTTCTTGGGTGTACTTTTCTCCCTGGGTTCAACCGCAATTGTTGCCAACATTGTAGCTGGGACTATTCTAATTTATACCCGCGCTTTTCATATTGGCGATCGCATCCAAATTGGAGATGCTATTGGAGATATCGTGGAGAAAACTCTTTTAGTAACTCGAATTCGCACCATTAAAAATGTAGTAATTACTATCCCCAATGCTACAGTAATAAATAGCCAAATTGTTAACTTTAGTACCCTATCTCAAGACCCAAATCATTATTTAATTTTACATACCACGGTTACCCTTGGCTATGATGTACCCTGGAGAAAAGTTCATCAAGTTTTAATTGATGCTGCTTTAGCTACTGAACATATATTGGCACAACCTGCACCTTTTGTGTTGCAAACCAGTCTGGATGATTTCTACGTCAGTTATCAACTAAATGCTTACACAAATAAGCCGACAATTATGTCGAAAATATATTCACAACTGCATCAAAACATTCAGGATAAATGCAATCAAGCGGATATTGAAATTCTGTCTCCCCATTATGCAGCTATGCGGGATGGAAATCAAATTACCATTCCTGAAAATTATCTCTCCAAAGACTATAAAGCTCCAGGATTTCGCCTTTCTCCCCTTGAGAACCTATTCAATCCTCCAAATGGTAAATAACCATCGTTAACTGACTTTTAATAAGCTAAGTAGTGGGAGAAAACTAACATTGACTGTTAAGACTAGGGAATAGGGAACAAAGAACAGGGAACAGTAAAACATTGAATATTTGTTTGTACATTTTTGAATTCAATAAACAAAATTTATGCTCAGTACTTAATGCTAATTAAAAATGTAGATGATGAAGTCAAAAGTTAAGACAATTTGAGTTCCTATCTATCCAATAAAATAATATGCTTTCAAAAGATGCACAACAGCTTACTAATTATAGTCGTAAATTGATGGAGATATGCTATGAGAATATTAACTATTTTAGCTTTATTGATTGCCATTGTAACTGTAGTTTTCGCCTTACAAAACTCAACACCAGTAATGGTACAATTTTTAGGTTGGCGATTTGAGGATTCAATGGCATTGGTGCTACTACTTACCTTTACCCTTGGGGTTCTATTTGGCTTATTGGTTTCATTACCTACTATCGTTAAAGGCATCAAAAAAAAGGGTAGTCTGACGCGAAAAATTGAACAACAAAAACACCAAATTGAAGACTTAAATCAAAAATTGTCAGAATTCAACCAATCTCCACAAATTGAAAATTACCCAGATATATCTATCAATTCATGACTGTATTTTTGGTGATTTTGGCAATAGGAAATAAATTACCTAATTAAATAAAATGTTTACGTCATGATGGAGGTTTTGCCAACTATTTAAAACTGGCTAAAATAACCGATGTTAATGAAACTCATACAAGTAACCATCGGCATCTGACTATCTATCAGTTTAGGGATATCTACTTACTTCATTTAAATACTTCATCTTCAATACCTAACCACCATTCACCTAAATTCATCAAGTCTTGGTGGATATCTTCCAACTGTTTCATGTATTCGTTTGGTGAAAGGGAATCTCGACGTTCTTCCAGTTTCTTCAAGCGTAATTGTATCAACAACCAAGGTTTAGAAATACCATTGGTTGCTTCTATATATTGCGCTAGTTCTTGACTATTCATAACTCTTATTTTTAGACTTAAAATGTATCAATTTAATCTTGGTAAAGAGTAATTAGGAATTTACTTTCCACTCCTAATTCCCTAGTCACCAATCATGATTAAATTCTATCAGTTTAGGGAAATCTATGAGTAACTTGACCCAGAATTTTGTGAATAGGAAGAAAACCATAAGAACGGCTATCGGTACTTGCTGAGGGGTTATCTCCTTGGAGGAAACAAGATCCATCTTCAAGTACCAAAGCCACTCTTTTGACTATTGTTTTGTTTTGGAAAGGATGTTGGGCAACAACAATCTCACCAACTTTGGGAAACTTTTGTCGATAAGCTTGAGGATTAAATAAAATTTCGTCTCCTGGCTGAAATAGAGGAATCATTGAAGGACCTGTAACGCGCAATCTCTTTCTTTTTCCCAGAAGTAATAACAACAATTTTTGAGCAGATCCTATCTCCTCATTCATAGCTTTATCGATACATTCCCAGTTGTTCATTCACTATAAAGCTAAATTCAATTAGCTAGCTTTATACCAAACAATATCTCGATTCTTAGTTGCCCAGAACATCTGATGTATTTTCTGTACAGCATCCATTAATTCATTAGCATGTTCGAGGCTAACTTCTACCTTACAAGCTGAACAGAGTTTTGCTGCCTTCCAGAAAGTATCATGTAAATCAGGATATTGTTCTAAGTGTACTGGCTTGAAGTAATCAGTCCAGAGAATGAGTATATCTTCTTTGGTTTTTTGTGCTTGTTCTTCCTTGATAGCAATGTAGCGGGACAAAGTATTTTGATAAGCAATCATTGCTGCTTTATCACCAGCAGGAGGAACCTCCAATTCGAGAATTTTTTTAGTCATTGAAAGTACCGCTTCCGCAGTGATTCGCGCAGCAGCAGGATCGTAAACGCCACAAGGTCCATCACAGTGAGCATGAACCTCTGGTGCAGGAAACCAATTTTTGATTTGATTAGCAATCTTTTTGAACATGGTATTTACAGGTTTACTGACCTTTGAGATTTATCTAGAACACATGGGTAAGGGCAAGATAGTTAGGAAATCTGATCTTCTACTCAGTATCCCCCCCTACCCCATATAGCTTAGTGCTATTTGGGTTACCAAGCAAGCAGACAGCCCCTCAAAATTAGTTTTCCATATTTTCATAAAGAAAAGCTTAATGTTTAGCAATAATTTGTGCTAAATATTAAGCTCTTTTTGACACAAAATGTGGTAATAATAACTATTCAAAGGAATTTGTTACATAGTCCAACATTTTAGTTACAGTTTCTAGCCCCCAGTGGAAAACCCAGGGGTTGTATATATCATTTTTATGGCTACGATAATTGTTGCTGATAATGCTTAACAATTAGTGTAATAACTTCAGATATATTTAAGCCATCGGTTTGAATTTCAATGGCATCCGCAGCTTTTTGTAAGGGAGAAACTTTGCGGTTGCTATCCTTCCAATCCCGTTCGGCAATATCTTTTTCTAACTGTTCTAAAGATACTTCCGGCTGACCTTGGTTTTGAAAGTCTTGCTGACGACGACGTGCCCGTTCGCTGACAGAAGCAGTCAAAAATATTTTCACTTCCGCATCAGGAAAAACATGGGTGCCGATATCCCTGCCTTCAGCCACCAAACCACCTTTTTTACCCCAAGTTTGCTGCTGTTTAACCAATGCTTGACGTACAGCCAATTGGGCAGCAATTGCTGATACTTTTGATGTTACTTCCGGGGAGCGAATTGCTTGGGTAACATTTTCGCCATTAATCCATACCTGGACTGGATATTTCACATCCTGGCTGGGAGCAAGTTCGATCACACATTGATTCGCTACTTCTGCGATCGCACATTCATCCTCTAAGGCAATTCCCTTTTGTAGCACCAGCCAAGTTACACCACGATACATGGCTCCCGTATCCAAATACACTAAACCCAGTTGGTTAGCGACTTGACGAGCCACAGTGGATTTGCCAGCACCAGCTGGTCCATCAATAGCAATGATGGGTTGGCGATCGCGCAGGATGGTATTGTCAATTAAACGTGTAGAACCAAGACGAGCTGCGATCGCGAGCATTCCTTCCTCCTCAATTGTTTCTATTGCCATTAATGTAGTAGGTTCAACCAATTCAATATATTCCACAGACAAGGCTTTGACCATTGCCAGTTGTTTTTCTACCTCCGCAATCAGGGTTTTGGCATTGCGAACCCCTTCACGAAAGGCAATTTCAGCTTGATATAAGCCGCGATATAATACCGCTGCCTGTTGTTTTTCTGTGAGAGTCAAATATTGGTTACGAGAACTGACCGCAAGACCAGATGCTTCTCGCACCGTGGGACAGGCAACAATTTCCAGGGGCAAATTCAAATCTGCTACCAGTCGTTTAATAATTGCCACCTGTTGACCATCCTTTTGACCGAAATAAGCTCGGTCTGGCTGTACCAAGTTAAAAAGCTTGGTGACAATCGTAGCCACACCTTGAAAATGCCCGGTGCGAGAACGACCACACAGACCTGATATCATATCAGATGGCGGCAACACCTGAGTGATTGTCGATTCTTGTATATTCTTCCCGCTTATTCCCAATTCTTCCGGAACTGGTGCAAAAATTGCATCTACTCCCCCTTGTTCACATAATTGACTATCCGCTTCTAAAGTGCGGGGATAGCGCTGAAAATCTTCATTAGGTCCAAATTGCAGGGGATTGATGAAAATACTGACTATCACTGTCGCATTTTCTTGCCGTGCCCGTTTAATCAAACTTAAATGACCTTGATGTAACGCTCCCATAGTCGGCACCAATCCCACCGATGTCTGGTAACGACCAGTCATTTCAAATTGTAATGGCTGTTCTGGCTCCAATAGCTGGTTTTGTGAACGGCATTTAGCTAAATAGCAGCGTAAAGCTGCGACTGTTGTTAACAGACGCACAAAAATACCCCTAGTGTTCTCTAGTTCTTCCCCGTTAGTTTATATCGGAAATTGGGGGAAGAGACTATTAACTAGGGGAAATAGAAGTAGAAACAATCACAAGGGGTCAAACTACCCTTTATCTTTGAGCTTTTACCTGCCTAAAACTTGAACCTTTACTGGTGCCAAACCTCTACCAATCATTCCTATGCTACGTGCAGCACCATAGGAAAGGTCAATTACTCGACCGCGAATGAATGGACCCCGGTCATTAATACGCACCACTACAGAACGACCATTACGGGTGTTGGTAACCCGCACTCGGGTGCCAAAAGGCAAGGTGCGATGGGCAGCTGTCATTGCCTCTGGGTTAAATCTTTCTCCACTGGCAGTTTTATTACCAGAACCATCGTAGCCATAGAAGGAGGCTATACCTCTGATGATACCTCTGATTCTCCGTCCGTACCTAGCTTGTCTCCGCCGCCATCTCTTTGTATGATGGGCAACAACTGTAGGTGCGGGTAAATCAGCAATTTCCCTGATGGGAGAGGCATTGCCCATTAATCTCCGCAGACGATTGGTTGCTTGTAGCGCGTCTTGCCCCAGGTTGTTGGTTGTATCTGGTAGTAGGGTTTGCTCGTTGATCTCTACTAGTTCGGAACCATTAACCTTGATCGCATACCGTTCTGCCGCAGTTTTAGCAGTAGCAGCACTCTTATTCTGAGCCTGAGGAGTAGAGTCTGATTCTGACTTCCAACTTACGGTGATCTGACTGGCATCTACATTGTCCTGCATTAGCTGGTTGATTTTAGCTGCGACCATACCAGCCCTGTGAACGGGGTCATTGTTGTTCACACTAGCTGCCTTCACACCTTCTTTTGTATCAGCGTCGGTAACCGACTGAGAAATAAAAGTGAGGGCAGGAATATTGCGAACAAATAGTGTTGCTGCCTTACGACCTGCCAAAGTGTGTGCATGTACTTTGGTCACCACAGCATCTGATACAGGCTTTGCTGCTGGGGATTGGAACTCTTCTACCTTCACCACGTCACTGGTAGGTGTTGGGTTCAGATCAGTTTGTACTTGAGTCGTTTCTGCCCGACCTACTGAGGGTATACCCACAACAGCCGTAAGAGTGGCAACAGTCAACAAATGTTTTTGATTCATGCGTCCGAAATTTTCAAGCGACTGGAAGAACTGATTTTTCTTGTTTGTGGTATTGCGCACCAGTGAATTGGTATGCCCACAGTAAGTTGAACTCGTTCTGCTTTCACTTTTTACTTATGACTGCAACAGACTAACATGATTTTTTTGCCTTGTGGATCAGGGTTTTAGCGTAGTTAAGGGTAATCTTTTAAAACCTTAGTGCGCTTTGAAACCATGAAACCTCCTGCAAAAGGGGATTCCAGCTATGTAACTTTTCTTTTACAAATTAGAAAATTTATTCTTAAAAGTTCACATTGATTTAAAAACTAAATCAATGAGTTGACACTTGCAACATCTATTTAGGTTATGGTAGTAATTTATCTTTGAACATATGTTTATTTATGAAAAACTAAATAAAGCAATAGTATTATTGCTCAATTAAGTATTTAAGCAATAATACTTAGATAAATATTATATAATCTCTTTTTTTCAGTTTTGGCAATTACTTGATAAGTTTTTTCAATTGTTCCTTTGCTTGGCAGTATTAGAGTTTGTAGGTACGGTGTATAAATAGATAGGGAATACTAAGGAATACTAACGTAAATCATAAATTAAAATAATATCTAAAAAGTTACATCTGAGTACCCAAGTACAATCAGATGTAAATAAGGTATAAAATACATCCAAGATTAACTAGGATTTTATTCACAAACAACCACAATCAATGGTGACGGCGATATTAATACACAGTAGCGATCAGCAAATTTAAGCAGTTAATGACAAAATTTTTGACAAAACAGAGTAAATAAATTTACATATTATCTCCGTACAGAAAAAACATCACCTATAAAACTAATAACTTGCACCATTCTCAATCAGAGCCAGAGGTCTCTATGTTCTAGTTACCAGCGTGACGCTGGTAACTAGGGTTTGGAGGCTCTGCCTCCTGGTTATCGCCCGAGTAAGTGCAAGTTGTTAATAAAACACACATCTTGCACCTGGGCTAAAAAGCGAGGCAGCGCGTTGCGGTGAGGTAGTGTGGTCTACTCTTCGAGAAGCCGCACTCTCAAAAGAAGCCGAGTGACCCTCGTCTACCGCGTCTAAGGGGAGCCACTTGAGTGCGCGGGTTAAGCGCGTTGAGAGAAGTGGCGTGCCCTCCCCCATGTAGCTTGCTTCCCCGTTGCGTTAGCTTCGGTGTAGGGTAGGGGTACAACTACCGTAGCTTGCTTCTCGCGGAGCGAGTACCCAAAGGGAGGTCTCCTCCGTTGTAGCGACTGCCGGGGAACCCGTCCAACGCGCTGCCTCGCTTTTTTTGGTCTTGCCCTTGAATGATGCAAGATATGACAAAAGAAACATGGCTGCTTTCCTGTGAAAAGGTATATATATGTAAATAGGATGCCGAGATTGTTAGTAATCAAGAGATAATTAAACTATCGGCAGTGTGGAGGCATAGCCCAGATGAATCAACAACGCCTCAATGCCTATATCAGATTAATTCAAGGGTTGTTAAGCTGCCCCCATGGAGAAGAGTGGACGCTCCTGCAGCATAATGAAGAATTGGTTAATCCTGAATTAGTGCAGGTAATGGAACAAGTTTCCCAGCAATTGGCAACAGAGGGGAAGTCGGAAGCTGCAAAGTTTTTGCACCATTGGGCAGGACAATTAAATCACATATTCGAGCAAGCGGTTCATATTCAAAGCCAAGATGAAAAGTCCCAAGGGTATTTGAAACTGATCCAATCATTGCTAGATTGTCCCAGTGGTTCTGAAGCAGAAATTTTGGCAGCGAACCAAGAATTGATCGACCCCCATCTAGTGCGGATGATGAAGCAGGTAGCAGCCCAGATGGCAAAAGGTGGCGATCGCTCGGCAGCTATGTTTCTCAGTAATTTGGCAGCGGAAATTAGCCGCACCTTGGTGCCAGTTAGTCCTTTTAAGGCACACCTGCAAAAGGATGCCAAACTCTCAGATTTAGGTGATAATAACCACCTTCAAGAGATAGAGAAACTCTATCAAACTCCTCCACCCCCTGAAGTTGTTCCACCTCCACCCCAGCCATCGGCAATTGCCAGCAATCAAGTTCTCGAACAACGTTTAGCAACAATTGCAGAGTCTTTAAGCAAGCTGGAACAAATCCTGGCTTCTCGACTGCAACCACCAGATCCACTCTGGTATATGAATGTATTAGAACGTGCCCAGGCTTCTGGTTGGATTATGTCTACGGAGGAAGTAGAACAATTAATTGGGGTCAAACCCAGATGTGAGGCTGGCAAGGATTCTTTTCAACGAGGTTGCTGGGTATTTGTCAAAACTGGCAAGATGGGTTCCCAAACTGCTTGGCGAGTAATAAAGGAAGTAATAGAGGAATAAATAAAAAAGCAGAGGCACTAATATACATGTCTCTGCTTGCTCTTTGTAACCTATGCTATCTTCATCATCCTTAAACCGTTTGCCTAAACAAGTTTAAGCTCGTCTATCCTTGTTTCCATTCCTGAAGCGATCAAGGAAATCATTTGTAAAATTGCAGCTTGCTCACCTTTTTTACATCGCTCAAATAATGAGTCAACATCCACCAACCCGGCATTGATTGCTGATGTGGAGAGGGTATAATCACTGGCGTTGAGGTTGTTATTGACGCAAGCAGCGTAGAGCATCATTCCTGCCATTGTGTATACATCTAACATGGGTTGGTCAGCACCAAGTGGATGCATAACTGTAGGAAACTCAGACAATGGATGAATAAATTGCTCAAAAGTTAATTGGGTCATAATTTTAGGTAGATTGAGATGTTAGCTGATTAAGACTTGAATTTTTTGTCACCAAGCAGTTTGGGTTTATCCCATCCCTAGGGTAAAACCATCTGTTTAGTCCCAGGATTTCGCCAAGGGAAAACAATTCTAAATCAACTTCACAATTTCTTTTTAATTTCTTTGCAATTTCTTTGCTACATAATAAGTAAAGTGAATTTACTTAATGGTAACAAGCATATATACTGAAATAGTAGAGGAAAAAATCCTCAGATTCCTGACTTAAAGTGAAAGTTAGTTATTAGGGTAGCCTACCTTCTTTAAGATTTAAGTTTAAAATTTAAGCAACCAAGCCATAGCTTTGATGTCTTTTTATATTATCTCATGTCATGTTTTTTTGTCAACCTGTCAATTTGTCATGTTTAAAAGACAAATAAAAATGTCTTGATTTTCAGTTGTCATGAGAGAAAATAGAAACAAGTGTAATATGAGCTATAAGCAAAAATGACCGACAGAAGGCGTTCACAAGATTACAAACAAGTCAGTGGCTATATTCCGGTAGATATGGCACGGGAGTTTAAGAGCATCTGCGCTCGTGAAGGAGTATCCCAAAGCGACGCGCTAGAAGAGATAATTCGCGAGTGGATTGCGAAGAAAACAGGTTCTAACTCTTCAAGCCCTAAACCTCCTCGTCCAGAAACCATAGCCGATTTAGTCAGGGCTAATATGACAAAACTGAAGCGTTGTGGGGTTAAAAATTTACCAGCACTTGCCAGGGGAGAAGTACTACCTACACCGGGAGACTTCGCCATCATTACGTCTGCTTTAGCTATTCCCGAGGAGGAAAGAAAAATGATTTGGCAAAAAACTTTCAAAATTTCCGTGTTTTCCGATTCTAACGGTGTAAAAGTATATAAAGACTCTGGAGGTATAAAAGAAGATGAGTGCAAGTATACTTAAAATCCTCAACTTACCGGGCTGGAACTATAAAATGTCTTATGAGGGAGTATCCATCCTTGCACCCACCAAACGAGATGCTACTAATCTTGCCCAAAGCTACGGAGAAGCTTTGAGTGAAACAGCGGCAAAAATTAACGGTAAGGTGAGGATAGGATGGAGAAATTGTAAACAGCCCATTGAATTTTTCGGATGGATGGCATCGCGGGAAACTCCTACACCGGTGGAAACTGCGGAAAGCATCTTGCGCTCTGAAGGTTCGGTATTTTGTAGTCAACTGCAAATGCCGATGGAGTTGTTACTGCGGATGATTGCAGCGGCTGAAAATGAGCGTCCAATTAGTATTGTTCGCCAAGACAACCGCAAGCAAATCATTGTTAACCAGCCAATGGCTGATATGTTACAAACTCCTCCAGAGATTGCTACCCAAAGAGTAATGACTCGATTTTGGCTCCCAGAAGATTTAGCAGAACTAGAACGAAAATTGAGTAATGATCGTCAATTTACTTGGACTTATTCTGCTGGATTAAATGAGCAAGCTTGGGCAATTCTCACTACTCAATTTGAGGCTTTTGAGGTTGAGGGTGTGTGGTACAGACAAGGAACTTGCTTGTCAACCCCTCAGTTAGTGCCTATTCCCCCAGGAGCTTTTGTTCCTGCCTAGGTGGACAATTTTACCACTTCAAACACTTGAATTTTAAGAAGAATTGAAACATCATTCTTTGTGAATAAAAGATTTCGGGGTGCGTCCTTTTTTTAAAATTTTGTAACAACGAAAATGGGGAATATTTCCTGTTTCTAGATAGTAAGCTGTTAAGCATTTAAACTAACTATTGAGACTGATGGGGAGAAAGGGAGATGGATTTAGGATTTGTTCTAATATCTAATTTAAATGCGTCTTAGCTTAATGGTTGTTATTGGTATTTCTTGCCAGAATTATTGACTTAATAATTAGGAACTTACAAATCAAAAAATATCCCAAAATTTGATAAGATTACTATTTTCTGTTTAAATAAGAAACTTACAAATCAAAAAATATCTCACAATTTGGCGTTGCTGAATCAATGTATGAATCTTCAATAAAAACCTCACTCCCCTGAGTGCGGACACCCCTCTCCTACCCGTAGGGAGGTTCCGCTGCGCGTCTATGGTAAGGAGAGGGGAAGGGGAGCCACTGCTGGGCTATGGTTAAGCGCGTTGTAGCAAGTGGCATGGTGAGGTATATTCTAATTCTGCCCTTCAATTCAGCAACGCCATTTATTTTTTGGCATTGCATAAATGCGGGATAATTTTGGGGTATTGCTAGAATAGCTGAACTTAAACAGGACTTACGATATTGTCAAAATTGGTCTTTGGTGCGTGACACTAAAAACCCTAATTTACCGTACAGTATTTATCAAAGTGTGACACACCCTACACTTATAAATGTGCCAGTTGCGTAAGTCCTATCAAAAAAGGAAGTTAAATGGAAAGCAAACCTTTGATAAAACTATTGGCTCTATTTTTAATAATAGCTGGTTTAATAATTATTTCTGAAACGCTAATATGGATACTTACTGGTGGTTCCTTCTTTGGGTGGCACTCAGGGGGGATAATAGAACATACAGGTAATTTAATATTGGGAATCTGGACATTAATAATCGGCTATAAAGATTTCACATCTAGTCCAAATCAAGAAAATCAATGGTCAAGTAATTTATATATACTATTTATAGGTGTAAAGATGATAGCAGAAGATATTTATCATTTTTTGGATGGACAACCAGATACATATAGCAATCCTATTTCTGTATTTTTCGGATTTATAATAATTGGGTTTCAAGCATATCTATTAATTCATCGTAAACAAAAAAATACAGAAGATTTAGAAGCAAATATTGATATTCCCAACAAGATAAATCCCTTGGATAACTAAGTAGAAACTCAAACGTTGTATTTGGGTTGATGCTGCCTAGATTTGACGCTTTGGATAGCTTTTCTTTCACTATCGCTGTCCACATCGAAGCGTAAAGCATCAATTACTTTGCTTTGGTATCTCGGTGGGTGTGGGGGATGGAGTAGGAGAAGCCGTCTGATTAATATCAAAATATTCATCTGGTATAAGTTTGTCATGAAATTTTGACAAAAAAAATTCCAGGACAACCCAACCAAATTATATTGTAGCAACAAAATATAGGCTTGTAAACCCTGAAATCTCGTGAGTTTTGGAGGACAAAAATTCTTGGGAATTTGGCTAATTGGAAAGAGAAAGCACTTTTTTTTAAATTAATGATATTTATATGTCATCAAACTTTGACAAAAAAAATTCCAGGAAAACCCAACCAAATTATATTGTAGCAACAAAATATAGGCTTGTAAACCCTGAAATCTCGTGAGTTTTGGAGGACAAAAATTCTTGGGAATTTGGCTAATTGGAAAGAGAAAGCACTTTTTTTTTAAATTAATGATATTTATATGTCATCAAACTTTGACAAAAAAAATTCCAGGACAACCCCACCAAATTATATTGTAGCAACAAAATATGAGCTTGTAAACCCTGAAATCTCGT
>JASJCY010000166.1 GCA_030065825.1 Nostocaceae cyanobacterium
TATGGGTGTAGGGAGAAACCGGGTTTCTATGGGTGGAGTATCGAATCCGCATCGTACTTATTCTCAAACAAACCCGTAGGGAGAAACCGGGTTTCTATGGGTGGAGTATCGAATCCGCATCGTACTTATTCTCAAACAAACCCGTAGGGAGAAACCGGGTTTCTATGGGTGGAGTATCGAATCCGCATCGTACTTATTCTCAAAGAAACCCGGTTTCTTGGGTCTTAAGGTTTACTTTAATAAATAACCTCTAAAGGGTAAAGGATAAAAGTAAACTACTCTATTCCCTATTCCCTATTCCCTATTCCCTATTCCCTATTCCCTATTCCCATTTACCCTACAGCCCTATCATCAGAGGAATTTCTCGAAGATGAGGGTATTTTACCTGAATTACGTACATTGACAATTTTATTTAATAAATCAAACCAAAAAGGCGCTCCCATAGCAATAGCAATACCACTAATAATCCACCCCATAAACACACTTAAAGCTTTGAAAATTGGGAAAGATTGTTGTTTTTGAGGAGTCCAAGCAATTTGTTGTTCTAAATTTACATTATTCCAACCAATCGGTAGAGAAATATTAGTGAGAATGCCATCTGTTTGGTTTTTTAAAGCTTCTAAATTTGCAAAATCGGGATTTTGGCGGATAATTTCCCCGGCATTATTCACAATTGTTTCTCTTAATGCTGAATCTTTCGATAACCTGCTGACTATGTGAAAAGTATCGGCATTAGCACTAGTAGCAATTAAACATCCAATTAAAATAGCTACACCTTTGGCATTACGTTTATAAACTCCAGAAGCTCTTTCCATTGAGTTATTAAACGAACTTTCAATTTCTAACCTTAATAAATTTACACCTGATTCTGTTTTTTGAATTCGTGTCCGGGCTGTTTTGGCAAACAAATTTATTTTTTCAACTATAGATGGTGGTAAATTTCCCATTACCTTTTCAAGATTTTGAAAAGCTTCACTATCATCTTGCAAAGCTGTTTTGATTTCTTCATAAACACTGCTACCTTTATTTATAATTTGCACAACTTCGCTAATATTTGGCTGTAAACCTCCTGTAGATATTGTTTTTTGGATATCATCAAACATATTTCTTCTTAAAAATTGTAGATGTTTGAGAGCTTTTACGGCTAATTCATTATTAGGCATTTCAGCTTCAAAATTAGCTATATATCTATCAATACTTTCAGCCATGCGATTAAGGCTGGTATGCAAATTAGCTTTATTTTGTTTAAAATTGTAGATAATCTGTTCAAAGTCTGCTTGCATTTCTGCAAATGACTGGTAGGCATAATTGAAAAAAATAGCGAAATTATCATCGTAATTCACCTGCTCTTGTAACTTCAATAAAATTTTCTCAATTTCCCCTAATCGTTGACTCTTAAATTTTTCCAGTCTCGAATCTGTTAATGTTTGCAATAACATTGGTAGTTGCAAACTATCCATCAGAGTCATAGCAAAAGCTGACGCAGGAATGTACGAAGGAGCGCTATGTTTCTGGTTACCAAAAATTGTATCCTTGGCTTGAATACCAGGTTTTTCTTTTTTGAAAGAACGCGATAATGAAGCAATAGCCCAAGTACATTTTCGAGGTAAAGTCGCTAGAAAACCTTTGGCTTCTTGATTGAGGCTACTGATTAAAGGATTACTATAAATTCTATTTGCCAAATCAATTACTTTAGCATCTTCTGAATTTTGCACCCCACCTCCTAAGAAAATTTCAATAGATTTCCTTAAATGTTGGGCACGCCATTGCAAAACTGTGGCAATTAACTCCTGAATTTCTGAAGCTAATAGACTCAAAATCAAATAAATAAAGATTAAACCAAGCGCTACATCTAAAATCACAGGTAGATTCATTGATTAACCCTCCAATTACTTAACTCAAAAAATCTCAAAGATGAAAAAAAGCCCCCAGACTTCCTCCCCCTTTGCTAACCTGGGTGAGGTAATCTCACAGTTGATATTTCATACTTTAGTTGACTCCAGCGACTCAACCAATAGTATGTAAATTAATTAAAAAGCAATTTGAGTAATTTATTTACAAAATCAGCTGACAATTAGGAAAAATTAAGCTAATTTAATACAAGGAATGATTGAAAAGACTGGTTTTTCGCAAATGGCAACATTTGGGTTTTCAGAGCGTCTGTGGTGTAATTGAACCAGCTTTTCAATCCTATTATCCTATAATATGCAAGAAAGAAGCTTTATTTGGGGTCGCCTGGGAAAACAATACCGAGCAGTAGAGAGACGGATTGACTGGCTATGGGTAATAATACTGCTTTTAGCAGCCCTGTTACTTTGTACCATAAATCTGGGAGGATTCCCTCTACGAGATTGGGACGAAGGAACAGTAGCCCAGGTAGCCCGGGAAATCTCCCTTAGCCCCGCTGGTTCGATGCATTGGCTGTTCCCGACTTTAGGAGGCGAACCATATCATAATAAACCCCCACTGATGCACTTGCTGATTGCTTGGGCTTACTCAGTGGGAGATGTAAATGAATGGACAGCGCGACTACCAGGGGCAATACTAACAGCAACTTCTGTGCCTTTAGTTTATGGTATTGCCCGGGAAATATTTCGCCAGCGTTTTTGTGCTATCTATAGCGCCTTAGTTTATTTAACAATGCTACCCGTGATGCGCCATGGACGTCTAGCAATGTTAGATGGGGCTGCGATCTGTTTTTTTCTGGTGATGATGTTGTGCGTATTGCGATCGCGCCGGGATTTACGTTACTGTCTGGGCATTGGCATTGGTTTGGGGCTAATTTGCCTCACTAAAGGCATGTTGGGCATCTTATTGGCTGCGATTGCCTTTGCCTTTCTATTGTGGGATACACCGCGAATTCTGAGTAGTTGGTATCTGTGGTTGGGTATTCTGATTGGTGCTGCCCCTGTAGCTTTTTGGTATGGTGCCCAATGGTGGCATTATCGCCATGGTTTCTTGAATACCGGTGTAGTTGATCAATCCCTCAGCCGAATATGGAAACCAGTAGACAATAATTCTGGTCCCCCTTGGTATTACCTGCTAGAAATACTGAAATATGGCTGGCCATGGCTGCTTTTTTTACCACGTGCTTTCCGTCTCACCTGGGAAAATCGCAACTTGAGTTGGGCAAAACTGATACTGGTGTGGAGTTGTGTTTATCTGGTGAGTGTTTCCTTGATGGGAACCAAGCTTCCTTGGTATATTCTGCCTATTTACCCTAGCCTTGCTTTGGCTGTAGGGGCACAGATAGCAGAAATTGAGGATTTACCCTTAACTCCATCCTATACCCGTCCCTGGGTGGCTGGCTTAGCCATTCTGGCGATCGCTGCTTGTGGGATTAATATTTATTTTACCGCCACTTCCCAAGCAAAGACAGAATTACAGATTATTTTAGCAGCAGTGGCTGGAACCATGGCATTAGCAGCAATTTTAGCAGAACGAGGTGATCGGCAATTTATCAAGGTGCTACTGTGGGGAACTTATTTTTCCCTGCTGCTGTTGATGAAATCCCCCTACTGGATTTGGGAATTAGAGGAAAGTTATCCAGTCAAGCCAGTTGCAGCAATGATTCAGCAGGGAACTCCAGAAAATACAAAAATTTACACATCATTCAAATATCATCGCCCTTCCTTGAATTTTTATAGTCAGCGTCAAGTGATTCCTGCTGACAACAAAAAATTACGAGAAGAATGGGAGAAGATTGACAAACCATACTTTTTGTTAGATAAAAAAGCTCTGGAAAGTCTTCCTCTACATTCAATGAAGCAGATTCACGAATCTGGTGATTGGACTCTAGTTACAAAAAGTACCTTTTAGCTTGAATTATCTTGAATTATATTTAGGGCGGATGGTATCCGCCCTCTTGCCATGAAAAAAAAATATGATATAATACCAAACACAAAAACGGAGTCAGGGAAATAAAGTTATAAAGATTCGTTTCCTTTTTCTTTAATTCTTTCTATATTTGGCTGTATTTGACCTTCAGAGTTTTTGGTTTGCACAGTCACCGCCATTATACCCAAAAAAATAGCTCCTCCCACCATAGCGGCTAATAGAGGACGCCTCAGAGATACAAAATCCCGTATAATCCTAGCAATTGGTCGGCTTTGACGACGTAGGGACTCGGAAATCATCACCTGTTTCCAAGTAAACGGATCTCGGACGTAATGACCACTTTGACAGACTACAAGCCTTTCTTGGCAATAAGGACAGGTAAACAGTCCCACCCCCGTTTTAATTGGTATAGGCTTGGCGTTTTTTTGGCAAATGGGGCAAGTAACATAATGATTATCAAAAGTGTGTGAATTCATTTAACTAGTCCGTCTCGTCCGCTTACTGGCTATATAACAATAGACATATTGATTTTCTGAACGATATGCGTAAATATTGTCCAGCTGAAAATGGCATCATCATAGGAATACAAGTGTATATGGATGTATTCCTGACAATTATTTAGATGACTGCAACACGAGTATAGCTAGTTTGGGTGAGAATGTCCCCTGATTGCTTCGTGCTGTTGTAGTCGGAACCACTAAAGTTCATATTCTTACCATTTAAGCATTTTCCCTCAGCAAATTTCCTCAATCGGCATTTTTTTTACCAAAGCTTTGTAAACTCTGCATATATGACAAGCTTGTTTAATTACTAAATCATTAGACTTACACATTGCATCACCAATTGAAAAAGCTCACCTTCGGTTTCTACTTTATTAGTGGAAGATATACTGCCAAGAATTAAACTAAACCGTTTAGTTTATTAACTCTAAATTGTAATAACTATCTTATCCTAGGATAATTATATTGATTAAATAAGCTAGTTGTCTAGCTTGATTTAGTATGAGTACGGACAGCATTCACCCACAAGGATTAAGCCACTATTCACCCTTGTTAGCAAGATATATAAATTTATCTGGGGTTTAAATCCCCCAGATTGAGTGCTAAATAGCCACGAGTTATTGCTGATTCAGGATTAGTGAGTGATGAATATTTAAGCCGTAGCTTCTAGGGTTTCCTCATCTTCCATTTCGTCTGGTTCTACTTGTTTCAGACGAATATGTTTTTTACCTAAAGTAATCACAAACTCATCTCCTGGCTGAAGATTCATTTGTTTTGTATAAGCTGAACCTATGAGCAAGTTACCATTGGACTGTACACTAATTCTATAACTAGCACTGCGTCCACCACGTCCATTAGCACTGGGAGAACTATCCAACTGAATACCCTCAGCATCAATTAGGGCATTCAAAAATTTCATCATGTTAACTCGTTCTATACCATTTTTGGTAACGGTGTAGTAGCCACACTCTTTGGCTTTTTCTTCTTTACTAAGGTTTTCTAGCTCTTTAACTTTAATGAGCAGTTCTTCACCGACTAGGGGTTCAGGTTTTTTCGATTTAGCCATCAATTTAAAACGAAAACGAATGGTTGAAGTGTTTACAATCGATTTTATTTTAGCTGACAAATTGCTCTTATGAACATAGTCATTTAGTTTTTATCTCAGCCATAGCCAAGTATATTACAATCACAGACTGATTTTGCACAGTTTTAGCAATTTTATTCACAAATTATATTTTAATAATACTGGGGATGATGATAACTATATAATCTTGTTCCTGAATCAGTTTGTTACTCAGTTTGTCAGCTTGACACAAGCAACCCTTGGATTTAAAACACAATAGCAAGAATTTGTTTAAGTTTTTTAAAGAGTTCCTCAGAGTTAAGAGTTCCCTATTCCCTATTCCCTATTTTCAACCACCGTTGATCGGTAATTAACTGTTGTACACAAGAAAAAGTTTGCCACCATGAAACTAACCACTAGGGGACACTACAGCGTCAAAGCACTGCTTGATTTAAGCTTACAACCAGGATATGGTCCTGCATCTGTCAGAGCAATAGCTTCCCGTCAAAATATTCCTGCCCCCTACCTAGAAAAACTATTAATAGAAATGCGTCGCAAAGGATTAGTCAAATCAATTCGCGGTAGCGTCGGTGGATACAAATTGGCACGCAAGCCTATACAAATATCTTTAGGAGAAATTTTAGAGTCAGTGGGTGAAACTGTTACCGCTAGCCCCAATTTGACTCCAGAACCAGCACAAGCTGAAGACTGGGTTACCTACAGCCTTTGGCGGAGATTACACCAAAAACTCAAAGAAGCATTATACAGTATTACCTTAGCAGACCTTTATTACGATGCCCGTAGTTGGCAAGCTTCCCTAGGAGAAGAAGCCAATTTTATAGTTTAGTAATTGTGCAAATTTATTTATGATAATTTTGCCGCAAATCACTCAACTTTATCCTTGATCCTGAAAGTGACATCTGTTGTTGTCTTAATTTTCGCTGCTACTTGGGATTACCTAATTGGCGATCCATCTACTTTTCCTCATCCAGTCCAAATTATGGGGTGGATAATTTCTTGGTGGAGTAAATTTACCCTTACATATTTTCATCATCCAACTATGCAGCGAATAGCTGGTATTTTGCTTACTATTATCTTGATAGTTGGTAGTGGGTTGTTTGGTTACTTGATAATTAAAATTGCCTCCTGTTTGCATCCGCTATTGGGAATAGGCTTGGAAATTATACTTTTAGCTAGCTGTTTTGCTGGTAGAAGTTTAAGAAATGCAGCACAAGCAGTTTTACAACCTTTAAATGCAGGGGAACTCTCCCAGACTCGTTCTGTTTTAAGTAATTATGTTGGTCGAGATACAGAAAATTTAACAGAACCAGAAATAATAAGAGCTGTTTTAGAAACCGTTACCGAAAATGCCACCGATGGAGTGATGGCACCTCTTTTTTATGCTATTTTAGGTGCATTTTTACCAGTAGTTGGTTCCCTTCCCTTGGCTTTAGCATATAAAGCCAGCAGTACCCTTGATTCTATGATTGGCTATCGGGAACCACCATACACTTATTTAGGGTGGTTTAGTGCTAGGACGGAAGATTATTTGACTTGGATTCCCTGTCGATTAACGGTAATAACTCTAGCGCTACTGTCAGGAAAACCATTGCAAGTTTGGCGAATTTGTCGTCGAGATGCAGTTAAAGATACTAGTCCCAATTCTGGTTGGAGTGAATGCGCTTATGCCGCAATTTTAGGGGTACAGGTAGGAGGTACGAATTGGTATGGGGGAGTGGCTAAACATAAACCATTATTGGGAGAACCCTCCCATCCCATCACCTCCAATTCTATCCATCAAGCCCTACAATTGACTCGCTATAGTTTCTTGCTATGGTTGGGGATAGCAACTTTGTTGCTAATTAGGAGTTAACACTTAAGTAGGTAGGTACAAATAAAGCGAACGCTTTTAGAGGGTGTTTATAAAATAAATATAAAACTCCCGTGAGGGTCTAGAAACCGGGTTTCTTTTGGCATACATACTCAAATTCTCGGTTCTCCACCTATAGAAACCCGGTTTCTTTGGTCTTTACCTTTTCTTTATAAACAGCCTCTTAGGGTCGTCATTTGTTATTGGTAAAGGTTTCAGGGTTATTTAGGTTTCGTAATATAGTTGTGTTTATTTCCGCCTATTTATTTAGGAATTAGGAGTTAATTTCTAAGTGTTAACACTTAGAAATTAGCAGTCGGGGGTAAAAATTCCAAACTCCTGGGCGCAAGCATTGCGCCCCTACAAATTCATAATTCATAACTTCCTCATTCATAACTCATAACTTCCTCATTCATAACTCATAAGTTCCTCATTCATAACTCATAACTTCCTCACTCATAACTCATAATCCCAAAAAATGACTCATAAAAAATGGTATAATTGATAACTTAAGGTTATTAAAAAATGAATGTGTCCCCCAAAATAGTTGAGATTCTCTCACCAGAAGAACTCCGTCGCACCTTAACTCGTCTTGCGTCTGAGATTATAGAAAAAAGCCGCGATTTGTCCCAGTTAGTTTTAGTGGGGATTTACACTCGCGGTGTGCCTTTGGCTCATATATTAGCGCGTCAAATTGAGGTACTCGAAGGGGTATCTGTAGAAGTGGGGGCATTAGATATTACATTTTATCGCGATGACCTTGACAAAATTGGCTTGCGTACTCCCGCTAAAACTGATATGCCTGTGGATTTAACGGGGAAAACCGTTGTGCTTGTGGATGATGTTATATTTAAGGGCAGGACAATTCGTGCTGCTTTAAATGCAGTTAACGAGTACGGTAGACCAGAAGTCATTCGCTTAGCGGTGCTGGTAGATAGAGGTCATCGTGAGGTACCTATTCACCCAGATTTTACAGGTAAGCAACTACCCACAGCTAAAGAAGAAATTGTTAAAGTTTATTTGCAAGATACTGATGGACGAGATGCTGTGGAGTTGATTAGTAGTTAAAAATTAAAAATTAAAAATTGGAGTTCTTCAGTACCTATAAGGATGTATCCCTTGTATAGCTTGATTTTTGAGTTTTTGATAGACATTTTTAGCATAATACGTACTGAAGAGCCAAAATTGGTAACTTTTTTGAATTTTTACTCCCTTCTCGTTCTAAGATTACCTATAAAAATTTCTCCCCCTTCTTCCCCCTCTTCCCCTTCTTCCCCTTCTTCCCCTTCTTCCCCTTCTTCCCCCTCTTCCCCCTCTTCCCCCTCTTCCCCTTCTTCCCCCTCTTCCCTCTATGAATCCGTCTCACTCAATTCGGTAATCTTCTAGCGGGAGGGGAGTAATTGTTTGTCCTAATTATCGCACAATGGGACTGGCATGGTGGTGTATTAAGTACCACTTACCTCCAAGCAGTTCAAATATATTTGTAGCTAGTGATTGTGCTTCCATTCTTTTTCCATTAACCACTTGCATTACATTTTCTACCAGCACAATATAGGCAATATTTCCGCGAATTTCACAAGAAACGATGTCCCTATTTATTTCTATATAAGGAGTATTTTTAAATATCTTCTCCCAGGAAGAACGAATCTGTTTCCATCCCCGCAGCAAATTCCATCCAGGGTGGACGCAAAAACTACCTGTTCCCTGAGACCAAACTCCACTCATGGCTTCTATATCTTTTTTCTCAAAAGCACGGTAAAATGCTTCATTAACAGCTAAAATTTCGGAACGTTGGTCGGTCATATCTTAAGATTGATGGTAAATGACAAATGACTAATGACTAATGACTAATAACATTAACTCATTTTCACTGTGCCAATAGTTTGCAATAATTGCTGTGCGGTATAAGGTTTGGCTAAAAATGCTTTTACACCCATTTTGGTAGTTGTATTAATCTTATCTCTCGCTGCAAGTCCGCTGACGGCAATAATTTTGACAGCAGGATTAATTTTTTGTAATGTGCGGATGGTGGTAATCCCATCCATGGAAGGCATAATAATATCTGTTATCACTATTGCGATTTTTTCTCGATGTTCTGCGTAAATGGCGATCGCCTCAATGCCATCTTTAGCAGTTATGGCTTCATAGTTATAACTTTCTAGAGATGTTTTGGTAATCTCACGGATTGAATCTTCGTCGTCTACAACCAAAATCAATTCTCCGTTCCCAATTGGTAATTCTGGTAGTTCGGTTTCTGGGATTTGTTGTATCTTTTGTGCTGGTAAGTATACTTGAAATTGGCTCCCTTTGCCTAACTCGCTGTCAACGTTGATAAAACCACCGTGACTTTTTATAATCGCCATCACCGTAGAAAGACCGAGTCCGGTTCCTCTTCCTAGTTCTTTAGTGGTAAAAAATGGCTCAAAAATCCTGTCTAATATTTCCGGGGAAATACCAACACCCGTGTCAGCAACGGTAATCGCAACATAGGAACCGACTCGTGCATCTAGATGCATCTTGGCATAGTTTTCATCCACAAAGAAGTTTTCGGCAGATATTCTTAAAATACCACCATCGGGCATGGCATCACGGGCATTGACACACAAATTCATCAGTACTTGATGCAATTGGGTGGAATCTCCTAACACAGTCCATAGGTTTGGGGGTATTTGATCTGCAACTTCAATGGATCTGGGAAATGTTTCTTGGATGACTTGGTGAATTTCTAAGAGCAAGTCTTGTACTTGTAGCAGGGTGCGATCGCCTTCTACACCCCTGGTAAAAGATAGCACTTGTTTGACTAAATCTGCACCGCGTTTAGCATTAGATATCAATATCGGTAAAAGTCGCTGACTGCGTTCGTCATTAAGTTGTGATTCCAATAGTTGGGCTGTCATTAAAATTGGTGCTAGCACATTATTCAAGTCATGAGCGATACCACTAGCTAGGGTGCCAATACTTTCTAATCTTTGGGAACGCAAAAATTGTGTTTCTAGTTGTTTTTTCTGAGTAATATCCGTATTTACCACTAGAATTGATTGTGTATTTTTCTTAAATTCACCTACTAAAGTCCAACGGCTTTCGACAATAATTTCTTTTCCTGATTTTGTTGTTTGATGTAACTCACCTTCCCAAGCACCATGTTTCATCAAGGTTCCCAAGGCTAATTGCACGGGAGAATTTTTTTCTTGCCAAATTTCTGATGTTTTTTTACCGATAGCATCTTCTTGTTGGCAATCATACAAGCGTTGGGCAGATTTATTCCAAAATAATATTTTTCCCTCTAAATCTTGAACAAAAATGGCATCTGTAGCAATATCTAGAAGTTCAGCTTGTTGGCGAATTTTCTCTTCTGCTCGTTTATGCTCTAAGGCATAGCGGATAGAACGCTCTAATAAAGGTGCTGTAAGTTTACTTTTTTCCAGATAGTCTGAGGCTCCAGCTTTCATTGCTTCTAGGTCTATTTTGCGCTCTCCCTGTCCGGTAAGTAAAATTATGGGAGCATCACACCCAGTGGCAACTGCTTCTGTAAGTAATTCTAAACCATTGTGAGCGCCTAAACGATAATCCACAAGATAGATATCATGTTGGTGAACAGCGATCGCCTCTTTGGCTGCTTGATAATTATTTACCCAATCTAACTCGCAGCAAGCCACCTGAAATTCACCGAACCAATCACGAGTTAAGATGTAATCGTCTTCGTCATCATCAACTAGCAGAACCCTGATTGGTGTTTCCTTCATCTGTCCCTCCCGTTGCTTATAGGGGTAGTTCTACAATTTCAAACCAGTATTTACCAATTGTTCTCATTACTTCCACCAAAGCTGCGAAGGTGAGTGGTTTGACTATAAAAGAGTTTGCACCTAAATCGTAAGTGTGATGTATTTCTTCCTCTGCGCTGGATGTGGTGAGTACTACCACCGGAATTTGCTTGAGTTGAGGATCGGCTTTGATTTCCCTGAGTGCCTCACGACCATCTTTTTTGGGCATGTTTAAATCTAATAAAATCAAATCCGGACGGGGGTAATTATGGGAATCTGCATATCGACCACGGTGATATAAGTAATCTATCAACTCTTCTCCATCTGTGACAACATGCAACTCACAACTGACTCGACTTTCTGCTAAAGCCTCACGAATTAACATCGAATCGTCTTCATCATCATCAGCCATCAAGATTTTAACTGTGGTTTGCCGACCTTTCACTATGCAGTTTCTCCTTTGTGAGGTTAAAATTATTAATTGATTATTAAATTGCCATAGATATTCCCTTCAAGGTTATAAGATAATAAACTAACTTAAGTAGGTCGGTATAAATAAAGCGAAGCAGTTAGGGTCGTCATTTGTCATTGGTCATTGGTCATTGGTAAAGGTTTCAGGGCTATATTTAGGTTTCGTAACAGAGTTATATTTATTTCCGCCGATTTACTTAACTATGGAATTTACTATAAACTGTTTCTACTCAGAAACAATCAGGGATGGAAATTAATTGGTAGTGTGACAGTAAAAGTTGCTCCCTCTCCGGGTTCGCTGCTAGCTGTGATACTTCCATGATGCCGTTCGGCGATTTTGCGACAGATAGCCAAGCCAATGCCCGTGCCTTCGTATTCGCTGCGACCATGTAGGCGTTGAAAGACATTGAAAATGCGATCGCCATACTTTTCATCAAACCCAATCCCATTATCTTCCACAACCAGTTGACAAAACTCCACTGTTGCCAGAGGGTCTGATTGAAATTTACAATCTTGGCTATAAACTTTGACAACGGGTGGTACTTCTTGACGGTGGAATTTCAGGGCATTACCGATGAGATTTTGTAGCAATTGCCGCATTTGAATCGGATCGGCGTTAATGGTGGGTAAATCCCCTACTTCTACCCTGCCTCCAGTTTGCTGAATGCGCACTTCTAAATCAGATAATACCTCTTGAGTGATTTTATTGAGACTAATTTGTATAAAAGGCTGTCCCCTAGTGGTAACTCGTGAAAGTGCTAACAAATCTTCAATTAAAATCTGCATTCGGGAAGCAGCATTTTGCATTCTTGCCAGGTAATCTTGTCCTTGGGGAGTTAGGGCATCTTTGCAGGTAGCTTTGAGGCGATCGGCAAAGGTTTTAATCTTGCGCAGGGGTTCTTGCAAATCGTGGGAAGCCACAAAGGCAAATTGTTGTAGTTCCTGATTAGAACGAGTTAATTCTTGACGTTGACGAATTTCTTGTTCTAGGGATTTAGCTTGGGTTAAAGCGACACCAATTTGATCTGCCAACTGTCGTAAAATTTCCGTTTCCCAACCATTCCACTCACGGGGATAGGCACACTGATGGGCAATTAATAAACCCCAAAGTTGATTTTGACGGAGAATGGGGACGACAACATTAGCTTTAACGGCAAATCGTTGTAGCAATTCCACGTGACAAGGTTGAATGTCAGCCTTTTGGATATCATTAATTGCGTTAATCCTTCCCTGACCATATTTTTCAATATAATCTGCTTGAAAACAGGGGTCAATGATATTCTCTCCCAGAACCACAGGAAAACCGGGAACTACTGCTTCTTGCACTGCCGTGACTCCATTTTCACTTAACCGTAAGATTAATACCCTGTCTGCCTGTAATAACTTTTGTACTTCTGTGACACTGGTTTGGAGAATTTCATCGATGTTTAAAGACTGACGAATTTTGACAGTGATATCCGCAAATAACTGCGATCGCAACTTCTGGTGCTGTAACTCTTGTTCGACTCGCTTGCGTTCAGTAATATCCGTATGGGAACCTGTCATTCTGATAACTTCGCCCTTCTGATTCCAAAGTGCCTGTCCCCGGTCTAAAATCCATTTATAGGTACCATCCTTACACAGGACACGATGCTCACTGATATAAAATGGAGTCTTCTTGTGAAAATGGTCTTGAATGAGTTGCATTACCCAGCCAATATCATCGGGATGTACCCGCTTAGCCCATTCATCTACATGATTACCAATCTCCTGTTCTTCGTAACCAAGCATTTCCTTCCACCGGGCAGAAAAAAACACTTCATTGGTTTTCACATTCCAGTCCCAAATACCATCATTGTTACCCCGTAAAGCCAATTGCCAGCGTTGTTCACTTTCCTTGAGTGCTTCTTCTACCCGGTGACGTTCAATAGCTGTCGCCAAAACATTAGCAATTGCCTGTAAAAAGTAAATATCATCCCGGCTAAAATGACGTCGCTTACTTGTGTGTATCCCTAAGACACCAAAAGGACGTTCTTTCCCATTGATGACAACACTCACACCACTAACTACTCGATGATCCTGCAACAATTGTGGACCTTGAAAACGAGTTTCAACAGATAAATCTTCAACTACAACAGGTTCCTTAGAAACCAGGGTATAACCAGCTTGGGAGTTTCTTCGGGTATCTACTGTGGCATTTCCTACCAGCCCTTCATGCCAGCCAACTCCCGCAGTAAGGAGTAAACTATTACCATCTGGCTGTAGTTCTAAAACCTTGCAATATTCCACCTGTAGACATTTTGCTACCAAACTGACAGCCGAATTCATCAGGGTATGCAAATCTGTACCAGCAAGGGCACGTTGACTAAATTCTGCTAAAAGTGCCTGCTGACGTACATTAATTTCTAAGGCTGCTTCCACTTGTTTGCGTAAGCGAAGCTCTTCGTAGAAATCGCTGATGTCTAAATCCACTCCACACATCCGTACTGCCACCCCAGAAGAGTCGTGAAAGACTTTACCTCTGCTTGCCATCCAGCGAATACTACCATCGGGCAGAACAGCTCGAAATTCGATATCACATTCTGTCCCAGACTCCACAGCCTGCTTGATGGAATGGCTGACAAAATCACGATCTTCGGGATGAACGCAGGTGATAAAAGTTTCATAAGTCCCGTCAAAGCTGCCCTTCTCCAAGCCAAACATTGCTTCCTTGTTATCAGACCAGGTAACTAGGTCAGTGGTAATATCCCAATCCCAGACGCCAATTTTGGCTGCCACTAAAGCCATCCTCAGTTGCATCTCCTGAGTTTGTGCCTGCTCACTTTGCTGGCGTAATTCTTGTATTGTCCGACGATTTTCCAGCAGACGACGCACTCGTTGACGCAATACTTCCCATTGAATAGGCTTGGTGATGTAATCTGTTGCACCAGCAGCAAATGCCCGGACTACAGATGCTTCATCATCAAGAGCAGTAATCATGAGTATGGGTGTATTTGCACCACCAGGAAGTGTTTGCAATCGCGTACAGCAAGCAAACCCATCCATTCCAGACATCAACACATCCAGCAGCACTAAATCTGGATGTAGCTTTTGGTATAAATAAATTGCCTGCTCGCCATCAATCGCCTCTGCTACCCGATATCCTACTCGTTCTAGAAGCAATCGCAGTTGCATTCGCGTCACATAGTCATCGTCTACAACTAAAATCAGATCAGTCATGGGTTAGGAGTTAGGAGTTAGGGGTTAGTAGGGGACCAAAAGTTGGCAGTTGGGAGTTAAGTAAGTCGGCAGAAAAATTCAATGGATATAATGTATATGAACAAATATAAATTTGATCTAGGATGTCCTACACTCAGGTGTACCGCACCTTAAATTGTTGATGATGCGTTGCGCTACGCGACAGGACACCCTACATTTAAACTTCTTTGTATAGCTTAAAATATTAGCACTAACTTACTTACCAATTTTGAATTTTAAATTTTTTCTTGTTTTGGGAGTTATTAGTTATTAGTTATTAGTATAAGCAGTAGCTGTTGAACTGTGCATATCTGAAAAGTAGACGGAAGTAAGACTTTGTCATTTGTCATTGGTAAAGGTTTCACTCTTTATTTACGTTTCGTAATATAGTTGTGTTTATTTCCACCTACTTACTTATAACTCCGAAATTGTAATTTTAATTTTCAGGTGACTAGAAAGACAATAATGATAATGCTAATTAATCAGTAACATTTTTTTTCATAAACATATTAAATTAGTAACAATACTAATAGTTTTCCAGTTATGAACCCAGTTGTAAATAGTAAAACTACTGCAATTCAACCAAAAGTCAAAGATAACTTTGCCATTACCTTCGCACCTTTGTCTATAGAGGAAGTTTATAAATTAGCTGATGCTGCTGCTAATGGTGCTGTAGTGGTAATGAGTGGAATGGTAAGGAATCAAACCGATGGTAAACCCGTAGTATCCTTGGAGTATCAAGCTTATGAACCCATGGCAATGGTAGTATTTCAGCAAATAGCTGCTGATATTCGTCAGCAATGGCAGGATGTTAATCGGATTGTGATTCATCATCGCATTGGACGCTTACAAATTGGCGAAATTAGCGTTTTAGTTGCTGTGGGTTGTCCCCACCGTTCCGAGGCTTTTGCAGCTTGTCAATATGCCATTGATACTCTCAAACACAATGCCCCCATTTGGAAAAAAGAGTACGTGACCACGCCAGATGGTACAATCGCATCTAGTTGGGTGAGTATTGGGGCTTGTGAGCAATCTGGAAACTCTTGCTAATATTCCTGTGGGTTTAGCCATAAATAGGCATCTTTTTGCCGCATTTCCCAGCATAGGATACATACAATTAACCAGACTAACCCTATTGCATAGCCTGCTGTGACATCCGTAGTCCAATGTACCCCTAAATAAAGTCTACTAAAACCAATAGCCACAATTAAGGCAGCAGCTAAGGCAAAAATCTGTCTTTGGTGTTGAGGATATTGCTTTGCTAGGCTATAGGCAATAAAGCCGTAAACTACCGTTGATAGCATTGCATGACCGCTAGGAAAGCTATAATGACCTACATGCAAAATCCAATCCCATAATGCTGGACGTGTCCTGGCAAATAGGGATTTTAAGGCAATAATTAAACCAATAGATCCAAGTGTAGTTATGGCTAGTTTATCGGCTTGGTGGGGACGATTTTTATATAGGGGAGTAAATCTAGAAGCTAGACAAATTAATAGTAAAACTGCTGGTTCTCCCAGTAAGGTTATACTCAGTATGATACTGTCAAACAGGGGTGTATGTAGTTTTTGAATCGCTAGCAAAATTCTCGTATCGAGATTATAAAAGTTGATGATTGCTGTAGTAAATGCTAAAGCAGAAATAACCCCTGTTAGAGGAATTATTGGACTTAATGCAGAAGTTTGAAAAGGTTTAAATACACTTTGTCGGTAATCTAAGACTATTTCTTGAATCAGAGAAGCTATCGCATCCGCACTCAAATTTGTAGGAAAAAAAACTAGGATATTTCCTGTGTAACTGTTAAGGCGATATTCCCTGATTTCTTCGTATTTTGATAATTTTATTTCTAAGTGTCTTTGCAAATCTAGATTTCGACGCAGTCCGTCAATTTTATATCTCGCTCTACCTTTTACAGCAGTATGTATTGCCCTAACTAAAAAAGTATCCACTTTTCACTCTGATTGTTGACTATGTAAGGAACTTCCAATTTTTAAAATATCCCATATTAAGGGCGCAAGCCGCAGCGCCCCTACAAATATACTATTCTCGTTGCAAGCTTATACCTTGTAACCTTTTCTCAAACCCTATTTTTTTCCTTCGCTATTGTCATTAGTTTTAAACTATTGATAATAAGCCTGTGGAAAGCGTTAGCAACAGCGTAACGCACCCATTTACCATTTACCCTTTACTGATTTTACTGGCGATCGCTACAGGAAAAATCTTCATTGTCTACTATAGATAACCTAAAGTTATAGTTTTCAAGTTTTAGTTTAGGTTTAAAAATAAAAGTACTTTTTTTTGTCAAGTTTTTATTGAAAATATTTCTTAAGTATTAACGTAATCGCGTTGTTCTAGGCTATAATGTAAAAATCATAATGGAGGCTTAGTATAACTATTTTGCGACACAAAAGCCTGAAACCTTATTTCTCTCGTTCACCTTATTTTCATGACTCGCTTCCACATGACATCAGGAAGACCAATTTTTCACTACGCTAGATTAACCTGAATATCTTGGGGATTGACAGAATTTAGAAAATGTGGTAATCAAAACTCGCCGAACTTGCTTCCTAATTCTTGCCTTAAACGATATAGTATCGTATTTGATTCTACTTGGGAAAGTATTTCGGCAATGACGCTACTAGCTCCCAGTTCTCCCCAAGTGCAACCTTTCTCCAAATATACTTGAGCTGCCCTACCAACGGCGTAAGCACCATAACCAGCGATACCAGCTTGGGTAATGGCGGTGCCAGTAAAGGCTGTAATATTACTTGGGTTATCTCCAGATGCGATGGCAGCGGTACTCTTACCTAAACCCAGGAGGAAACTGCTACCCAATTCCCCCAGGAGTAAACCACCGCAACTAAATAAAATGGTTTTGAGAATCTTCCCCGCTTCATAACTAGTTATGGGTAAACCATACAACCTTGCCAGGGAACGGATTAACGCCAAATCTGCGACGGTTCCCCCCAAGATATCTAACAAGGCGATGGGATTTAAACCTACCGCCACAGCCTTATATTTGGTGAACTGCCAGATGAGGTCTTCCGCTTCCTGGTTGCGGATGTCGATGGTTTGAGATGCGATCGCTGCTTCTGCATCCCGTGCTTGTACCAAAGCATTTAATGCTAAAAGCGATCGCCCTTCCCGGTTAAGAATATTCAACAGTGTTTGTTTAAGTTCTTCTACTTGTGCAGGTGGGGTTTCCCATTCATAGCTGACATTGCCATCGGGATACTCAACCCTTACTTCCATCGGTGCGGGTTCTGCTGCTACCATGACGATTTCATCGGGTTGCAGGGGTTTGGCTTGGGGATTTGTTGCACCTAATTTTTGCAAGTTCTGATAAATTGTTTTTTTGTCGGTATCTGGATATAAATCTATTTTGTTAAATACCAAAATTAACGGTTTTTGTGCCTGTCGTAATTCCCACAATGCTTGATACTCTGTGCGAGTAATATCACCGGATACCACAAATAGAATTAAATCCGCTTGACGCGCAACTTCTCGCGCCATTTTTGCCCTTGCTTCTCCTTCAATTTCATCTAAACCTGGTGTATCTATTAGTTCTACCTGTACCTTACCACCGGGATTCCAACGGACAGAACGGGGGTATTGAGTCACACCGTGCAGGGGACCAGTTTGCAGGATTTTTTGTCCCATTAAGGCATTTAATACCGCAGATTTTCCCCGACTAACTAACCCGAAAGCAGCGATGCGAATTAAATTATGGTCGAGTTTATCAAGATTGGCAGTTAATATCTGTAACTGGGGTTTAACTAAAGCTGCTAATTCCGGGTTAGACGATGCTTGGGGGGATTTGCGGAGATTTCCATACCAAGACAACGCCTGTCTAAGACTAGCACGAGCGCGGTTTAAATGGGTTTGTTGGGGATTTTTAGGCACTTCGTTGGATAAACTCAAGGTGAGATTGGTAAGGGATATATTATGTTTATATATCTATTTTCATTTAATTCTCAATTTAGCAGGTAAGAATGGAAATAATGCCAGTAGATTGGAGAGACTATATCACCAGTACCCCAGACATACTGCGAGGGAAGCCAAGAATTAAAGGGACTAGAATTTCAGTTAGTCTGGTGCTGGGATATTTAGCAACTGGACAAACTCACTCCGGAAATTATTCAGGAGTTTCCGGACTTATCAAAATCACAAATCGGTGCTTGTCTTGATTATGCTCGCGATTGTTTAGATTTTGAACCCGTTGCATAATGAGTTTAAGATTTTTCGCTGACCGAAGGTCTTCGACCTTCAAGGAAGAAGGAAGAAGGAAGAAGGAAGAAGGAAGAAGGAAGAAGGAAGAAGGAAGAAGGAAGAAGGAAGAAGTGCTAAAATATAGCTAGTTACTTCAAACAT
>JASJCY010000167.1 GCA_030065825.1 Nostocaceae cyanobacterium
GAGTACTAGTGTTCTGTCCCATTAGTTTTGATGGCTAGTTTTATAGTCATATTTATATGACTTTGACTATTAGACTGGGACTTATAGTCCCAGGTGGGTGTGATGGAAACCTTATCATATTTTATGGGACAAACCACTAGTGTTCTGTCCCATTAGTTTTGATGGCTAGTTTTATAGTCATATTTATATGACTTTGACTATTAGACTGGGACTTATAGTCCCAGGTGGGTGTGATGGAAACCCCATCATATTTTATGAGACAAACCACTAGTCTACGAGAATGCCTTACGGCATACCTGCAGGGTAGGAGAGGGGAAGGGGGTGAGGCAGGGGGTGAGGTTTTTAAGCTAAAAAGCACCTAAATTAAATATTTGGACGGGCAGGGATGCCCCGCAGTCGCTACAACGGGGGGAACCCCAACGCCAGTTCACTCAACGCGGGAAACCCGCGCACGTGACTGGCTCCGCAACGCGCTGCTCTCCGTCCCACAAGAGTTAGAGTAATTCAACAGTTTGCATTACAAGTGCATAAGCTAAAAAGCCTGGCATTTATTAATTTCATGCAAGGATATAAGAATGTCAGTTTATACGAGGCAAAGCAGTAATGATGAATACTTCATCAAGATACTGGAATATGTGGCGAATTAATCCTGCTGGTGCAAAACTGGCATACAGACAATTTCTGGTTCCTCTAGCAAAGGAGTTTGCCCAAAAACACCTTGATCGGCATTCTAAATATGACATTAATGATGTTATTGTTGATTTTAAGGGACAAAGACCTGGTGTTAATGACATAAATCGTGCCCTAGCTGGGCTTTGTCTGCGGTGTTATGTCTCTGAAGCTATATTAAAAGCTTGCAAACAACTTTACAATAAGTTTGCTGGTGAAAAACAGTTCACATACCATGAATTGTTACGATTTGTTCTGGATGACGATGGCGAAACCCTGGTTATTCTGGATCGGGATGGAAAAAATCAACTTATCCTTGATAATCAAGGTGAAGTAAGAACAGCGGGTTACCAATTTTTTACTGTTAAGGTTTTGCAAACATTTAATCCTAACTCCCAGTCTAGTATGAGTTTGGATAATTGGGCATTTTTAAAAACAAAACAAAATCCAAAAATTAAAGCTTTTTTATCAGATTTTGGGTTTAGAATTTTTAGCGATTGGGCGCTTTTAAATAGAGTTAGACCTAAACAGCTTGAGGGTTTATCTGAGGAATTCCGCCACTTAGTAGAAGTTTTTCATGGAGTTTATCGTCGGGATAGACGTCAGCAACAGTTGAAAGGAAGTAGACAATGTCCAGATCCGTCAAGCAATCAATTGCAAGAAATGCTAACTGAGTTGCACAAACGTGATGTCTTCATTCAGACTACAAATGAGTTGATGAAAGAACTTAAAAGAGTAGTCAAGGTGTTACGTCAGTATGATATCTGGAGTAATAGAGAACCTTTGGAATTCCCAGATCCTGAGACTGGGAATTTGGACATTAGAAAAGATTTACCTTATAATTATATAAAGATAGAAAATTTAGAAGAGCGGGAATTTACGGATTTCTTGCATGAGCAATTGATGTTAACTTTAGCTAGTGCGATTGAGAAACAAATAAGCCATCGCATTACGAAGTTGCAAAAAAAGAGATACGCTTCTTTTGTTGAACAATTCATTCCTGGTTTACGGTTATATTATTGTGAGGCAATGTCTCTGAGGGATATTGCTCCTATACTGGGAATGAGTAGTCGGGATCAAGCTAGACGGATTTTAAATCCGGGAGAACTTCTGAGTAATGTACGCACTTTTTGTCTGGAACAACTTCTGGAAATGATTTTACAAAAGGTTCAAGAAATGGATTTGACTACAAATCCTCCAGAACCAGATTATCTCAAAAGATTGGTAGAAAAAATAGATTTTTTTGCCGATACAGAAGTATTTCAAGAAGCAGCAGAAGAACTCAGAGCCGGGAAAAACCGTTCGATGGATAGTGTATATGCTCAACAACTTCGTCTTTATCTGTCACAACATTAATAAACATAAATTAGGAGTAAAACTGTGACTAACAACCAAGTTTATGCCAATAATTTCAGACTTTTGTTCTCGGAAGTCGTTTTACTGGAACCAGAATATTATCACCAAGCCCAAGGGATAAGTCAACATATAAAATGTGAAGCCAAAAAATGGCAAGCATATTTGAATTCGTTAGCGCTAAGTGGCTTTGCAGAATGGTTAAGCGAACACTTGCCCGATAAAGGCTTGAGTCCAGATACAAGCATGATTGAAACTGTCGGTAATCTCAAAATAGGGGATTTTAAATGTTGTCTAATTGCTACTGAAAATATCCTTGATGAAGTTGTTAATGTACCGAGAGTCATCATTGATAAATCAGAATTAACACCTCATTTTTATGTAGTTGTTGAAGTATTAGAAGAACAAGAAGAAATTATTATTAGAGGGTGTTTACGTGGTGATCAACTAGTTGATTATTGCCGGAGACCTAATTTTAAAATACAGTCAGAATGTTATCAATTACCTTTATATTTATTTGATAATGAACCAAATCATCTATTATTCTATTCCCGTTTCTTGGAACCATCATCTATTCTTTTACCTGTAACTGTACCAGAGGTTACCGTGGTTCCTGAGAAGGAAATAAAAGAAACTAGAACTAAATTGAGCCAATGGTTAGAAGGTGCAATTGATGCAGCTTGGCTTTCCTTAGATGCACTAATGAATCCACAAGTAAATTTTGCTTTTCGTAATCGGATTCATATTGGAAATAGTGATGAAGGTATTAAGAGAGGTAAACTAATTGATTTGCAGATGGGACTAGGTAGTCAAACGGTGGCTATGTTAGTAAACATAAGAGAAGCGGAGGATAAATTACGTGTTGTGATACAGTTACATCCCACTGGAAGTGACAGATTTTTGCCCCCTAATATTAAACTCTCTTTACTATCGTCAGCGGGAAAAAATCTCCAGGAAGTCACTTCTAGAGTTAAAGATAACTATATTCAATTGCACCCTTTTCAAGGTGAAATAGGAACGGATTTTAGTGTTGAAGTCAGTTCGGGTGATTTGAAAGTCAGAGAAGATTTCCAACTGTAAAACTCGTCTACTTTGAGAATTGTAGTTTTCAGGCAAAATTCTGATATAGAAATCCGGTTTGATTTTTGAATAAAATTACGTATCTGTAGGGTGCGTTATGACTTTAGTCTAACGCACCATGCTCTAAAGACTGATGTAGGAATCCGGTTTGATTTTTGAATAAAGTCATATCTTGCACCATTCTCAACAAAACCAGAAAAACCGGGTTTCTAAACGCAAAATTTAGGCTTTCAACATTAGTCATTCTCAAGAAACCCGGTTTTTAACCCAGGTGCAAGATGTGTGTAAAATTACGTATCTGTAGGGTGCGTTATGACTTTAGTCTAACGCACCATGCTCTAAAGAATTTGGTGCGTTGCGCGCAAAGGCAACACAACGGCAATAAAGCGGGAGGAAAATCCACACCCGGACACTTGCTACAACGGGGGGAACCCCCGCAACGCAGTGTCCTCGCTTTTTGCCTCCCCTACGTATTTTTTCTACGCCAACAAAAATCAAATAGTAATGCTATAGTTTTATATTGGTTTTTATATTGGTTTTTATATTAGTTTTTGTATTAGTTTTATAGGTTGTTATTTATCACAATAAAAATAACAATACTAATACAAGACTTAGGATATTGTCAAAATCTGTCGTCGGTGCGTGACACTACAAAGTGGGAGGTTTACTGTACATAATTTATCATGGGTATCACACACATTACCCTTATAAATGTGCCTGTTGCGTAAGTCCTAATTTCTACTCTAGTTAGCGGGAGCATCTCTATTTTGCAAAAACCCCATTTAGCCATACCCTAGGACGATTTAATACATTTTGAAATGAACAAGACAGTTGTCATCAATGCTGGAAGTGGTGACTTGTATGACGGATTTAAGCAAGTTACTGTGCAAATCCGAACTGCAGATAATACTATTGTGCAACAATTTATCGGCAGTTTACCCGCAGCACCAAATTTAGTTCAACTATATAGAAATTGGCAGTCAGATTATATAGCTCTGTGCAATCGCTACCGTCTGCGTTCAGAATTAGAAATATTAGACATCGAGGAAAGTGCTACAACCAATGTCTCTGAGGTGGATTTCGACGATTTGTGTCAATCTTTACAAGAGTCAATTAATGATTGGTTGTTGTCGAAGGAGTTTTCCAATGTTAGCCAACAGTTGCGATCGCATCTTGACCCAGAAGACGAAATTCGGGTGATTGTTGAAACGGAAGATGATTGGCTGCAACGATTACCTTGGCATAGTTGCGATTTTTGGCGGGATTATCCTTATGCAGAAATGGCTCTGTTTAGACCAGAGTATAAACTTCCCTCACCTGCAAAAGTTCCTAAAAATAAAGTCAGAATTTTAGCGATTCTGGGGGATAGCCAAGGCATTAATGTGGAGGATGAAATAAATTATCTCGAACAGTTGCAGGATGCTGAAGTTACTTTTCTTGACAAACCTTCACGTAAAGAATTGAACGATAAGTTATGGGATTCTCCTTGGGACATTCTCTTTTTTGCCGGTCATAGCGCAACTGAAAATTCTACTGGCAAGATGTATATTAATGAGAATGAAACAAAAAACTTTCTCACAATTGGGGAGTTAGAAGAAGCTCTAAAAAAAGCTATTAAAAATGGTTTACAATTGGCAATTTTTAACTCCTGTGATGGGTTGGGATTGGCACGGGGACTGGCAAAATTAAATATTCCCACAATTATTACCATGCGGGAACCAGTGCCGAATCGTGTAGCACAGGAATTTTTTAACTATTTTCTCGATGGTTTCGCTAAACAGCTAAAGTCTTTATACCTTGCGGTTAAGGAAACACGTAGGAAATTACAAGGTTTGGAGGATGAATATCCTGCCGCTTCTTGGTTACCCGTAATTTGCCAAAATCCGGCAGTACAACCACCAACTTGGGTACAGTTGGGTGGGGGAGTTTGTCCCTACCTTGGTTTATATGCCTTCCGGGAGCAAGATACAGACCTCTTTTTTGGACGAGAGGAGTTTACCCAAAATTTAGTCACAGCGGTGAGAAAAAAGCCCTTGGTGGCTGTGGTTGGTCCTAGTGGTAGTGGTAAATCTAGTGTGGTGTTTGCGGGGTTAGTTCCTCAGTTAAAGCAAGATACTCTGACAAATTGGCAGATTATCTCTTTTCGTCCGGGGAACAATCCCATTGAAGCTTTGGCAAAAGCATTTACTCCTGTTCTATCCTCTGGGGATGAAAATGACCAGAAATTAGCTACTATAGACTTCGCACTGCGTCTGCAAAAAGACCCCCAAGCTTTATACAGAGTCATCGAAAAATATGTACAGCAAAATCCTCGTACTCGCTTAGTACTTATAGCTGACCAGTTTGAAGAACTTTACACCCTAACTCCCCAAGAACAACGTCAACCGTTCTTGGATGCATTGTTGACTGCTTGTAGTAAAACTCCAGCCTTTACCCTAGTAATTACCCTCCGGGCAGATTTTTACGGCTATGCTCTATCTTATCGTACCTTTAGCGATGCCCTACAGGAAGCAGTCCTCAATCTGGGACCCATGAGTCCCCAGGAATTACACTCAGCAATCGTACAACCTGCGGCAAAAATACAGCTAGGGTTAGAAGAGGGATTGACAAATAGAATAATTAGTGAACTAGGAAGGGAATCGGGACGTTTACCCTTGCTGGAATTTGCCCTCACACAGTTATGGGAACAACGGATACATGGACGACTCACCCATGAAGCTTACGACAAGATACGTGGGGTATCTCTAGCGCTAGGGGAATATGCAGAACAAGTATATGCTCAACTGACAGAGGATGAGCGGAGGATAGCACAGCAAGTGTTTATTCAGTTGGTGCGTTTAGGGGAAGGTGCACAAGCAACCCGCAGGATAGCTACTCGTTCTCAGGTGAAAAATTGGGATTTGGTAACGCTTTTGGCATCAAAGCGTTTGGTGGTGACAAACCGCAATTCCTCTAGTGGGGAAGAAACAGTAGAAATTGTCCATGAAGCGCTGATTTCCAGCTGGGGACGGTTAGAAAGATGGTTGCGAGACAATGAAGATTTTCTCCGCTGGCGGAATCGACTAGAAGGTGCAATGATTGAATGGGAAAACCATGGTAAACACGAAGATTATTTGTTGCGTAAAGCACCTTTGGTAGAAGCGGAAGAATGGTGGCAAAAACGTCCAGAGGAAATCAGTAGTTCTCAAGAAAATTTTATTCAGAAAAGTCTGCAATTGCAGGAGACTGAGAACAAAAAGGAGAAACGTAGACGACAAATTACTATCTATGGACTTTCTGTTGGTTTTGTTATAGCTTTATGTTTAGCTGGGATAGCTGTGTGGAATTCACGAAAAGCAAGGGATAGTGAAATTCAAGCGATCGCACGATATTCCCAACTCCTTTTTACTTCCAATAAAAGGTTAGATGCGCTGATAGAAGCATTAAGAGCAAAGCAAAAAATACAAAAAGGTGTCACTCCGAAAGAAACTCAAACTCAGGTAGAATCAGTATTAAGGCAGGCAACATATGGGGTTATTGAGTACAACCGCTTGTCAGGTCATGAATCTGCCGTTAATGCCGTAGCATTCAGCCCCCAAGGTACCATAATTGCCTCAGCAAGTGAAGACAATACAGTAAAACTATGGAAGCCAGATGGCACTTTCATAACCACCCTCAAGGGTCATAACTTAGAGGTTTGGGGAGTAGCATTTAGTCCTGATGGTCAAATCATTGCCTCAGCGAGTAAAGACAATACAGTAAAACTATGGAAACCAGATGGCACTTTAATAACCACCTTTAATGGTCATAACTCAGAGGTTAATGCAGTGGCATTCAGTCCTGATGGTCAAATTATTGCCTCCGCAAGCGATGACAAGACCGTAAAATTATGGAAGCCAGATGGCACTTTAATAACTACCTTTAATGGTCATGACTCAGGGGTCAATGCAGTGGTATTCAGCCCTGATGGTCAATATCTTGCCTCCGCAAGCAATGACAATACAGTAAAATTATGGAAGCTAGATGGTACTTTCATAACCACATTTAAGGGTCATAACTCAGAGGTTAATGAACTGGCATTTAGCCCTGATGGTCAAACTCTTGCCTCCGCAAGTAGTGACAAGACCGTGAAACTATGGAACCTAGATGGCACTTTAATAACTACTTTTAATGGTCATACTGATAAGGTTTACGGAATTGCATTTAGTCCCGACGGTAAAACTCTTGCCTCCGCAAGCGGTGACCAGACCCTGAAACTATGGAATCTCAAAGGCAATTTGCTAAAGACCTTTGATGGTCATACTGGTAGGGTTTACGGAATTGCATTTAGTCCCGACGGTAAAACTATTGCTTCAGCAAGTCGAGATCGCACCGTCAAACTCTGGAAGATAAAAGATACTTTGCTAACCACTCTTTATGGTCATCGTGAACAAGTTAGCTCAGTAGCTTTCAGTCCGGATGGCAAGACCCTCGCTTCTTCTAGTGCAGATAAGACAGTAAAACTATGGGATCTCAAAGGTAATTTGCTAAACACCTTTAATGGTCATAGTGATGATATTTACGCAATAGTCTTCAGTCCGGATGGTCAAACTCTTGCTTCGGCAAGTCGGGATAACAGCGTCAAACTCTGGAATCGTGACGGTACTTTACTAAACACTTTCTCCAATCACGAGGATTGGGTTACTGGAGTAGCATTCAGTCCGGATGGTAAGACCCTTGCTTCATCTAGTGCGGATAAAAAAGTCAAATTATGGAATCGTGACGGTACTTTAATAAAGACCTTGAAACACAATGATGCTAAATTTTGGGGAGTAGCATTCAGTCGTTATGGCAAGATTATTGCCTCTGCAAGTAGCGACAACACTGTGAAACTCTGGAACCGGAACGGTTCTCTGTTAAGCATCCTTGATAGTCATACTGATGATGTTACGGGAGTAGCATTCAGTCCTGATGGCAGGATGATTGCCTCCGCAAGTAGCGACAAAACTGTGAAACTCTGGAAATTGCAGACAGACAACAAACCTGTTCTACTGGCTACCCTTGATAAACATAGTGATGTGATTAGCAAAGTAGCATTTAGTCCCAATGGCAAGATGATTTCTTCCTCAACTATAGATAATACCATCAAACTCTGGAAATTGGAACCAGGAAAGCAGCCTGTGTTGATGTATACTCTCAATGATGGGGGTAATGGAATTTCCGAAATAGCATTTAGTCCTCATGGTAAAATGATTGCCTCTGCAAGTAGCGACAAAACCGTGATTTTATGGGATTTAAATCGTGTACTAAATATTAATAATCTAATGGTTTATGGTTGTAATTTTATAGGTGATTATTTAAAAACTAATCCCAATGTGAATAAGCAAGATAAGGGTTTATGTGATGGGGTTAAAAGCAATTGAGAACTGACAAATTATTTATTGGTAAAAATTCATCTCCCGTTACAGCATCAGCTTCACAAAAGATGAATTTTTGCACCTGAATTGATAAACTAAAAAGCACCTAAATTAAAGATTTGGACGGGCAGGGATGCCCCGCAGTCGCTACAACGGGGGGTAGACGACCGGAGGGAGGCTTCTCGGAGAGTACCCCAACGCCAGTTCACTCAACGCGGGGAACCCGCGCACGTGACTGGCTCCGCAACGCGCTGCTCTCCATCCCACAAGATTTAGACTTATTTAGATTATCTAGTTTAAATGCCTAACAGTTTAGATATCTGATTACCACAGATTTTGCACCCTGATTAAAGTTCTGGTTTCCTCTCGTTGTACTAAATTTTGCGTTTAGAAACCTCATTTTCTTATATCTTGCACCTTCTCAATCAGGGTAAGTAGAGTCCATGACACACTTAATTTTAAAAATAAAATCCTTACAGGATAAGAGTTTTAAAATACCCTTGAATGTTGCAAGATATGAATTACGGAAATTTTGGTGGTTTTTGAGGTCCTCCTCCCTTTGAATCAATTAGATTCTTTATTAGATTCTTCAAAGGTTGTAAAAAAGGTTGTAAAAACGGAAATCTTGGTGGTTTTTGAGGTCCTCCTCCTTTTACATCAATTTGATTCTTCATTAGATTCTTCCAAGGTTGTAAAAAAGGTTGTAAAAACGGAAATCTTGGTGGATCTTGAGGTCCTCCTCCTTTTACATCAATTTGATTAACAATAATTAATTCGTTTTCTTGTTTGCCTCTAGTTTCAGCATTCATAGTATTTGCCTCTGGTATATGCATTTATTTGACAACAGTCCAGCTATTCCAAATTCCGTAGATTTTTGAATATTTATTACCCTTTTTGGAACTGAAGGGTGGACTTTTTTGTCTTCCTTCTGTATGAGTAATAAATGTCATTGAAATAAACTGATGCACTTAAGCTTGAGGCAATAAAAAAAACCTAGATTTCGCAGTTGTTTCGTAAAAACTGGGAATGTATCCGAATCTGTGCGATCGCATTCCTATTGCCTAAAACATATCTTGCGTTTTGTGCAATACAGTCCCTCACCTCACCCCGGCTAAAGTCACCCCTCACCTCACCCCGGCTAAAGCCACCCCTCTCCTTAATAAGGAGAGGGGAAGGGGGTGAGGTAAAATTTGTTACTACTCTACGTAGCTTGCTTCGACCTAGGAGTGTAGACAGGTCGTGGCTTCTGTAAGTAGCCACTTTGGGTCTACACTCAACTGAAAACCCCTATAAAACCTCACCCCGGCTAAAGTCACCCCTCTCCTACCCTACGGATATACCGTAAGGCATTGTCGTAGACTACCTACCCCTGTCTAAGTAATAAGACGGGAAGGGGGTGAGATTTGTTTCAACCCGGTTGCAATCCGCTATATTATCTGGCAGTTTGTAGGGTGCGTTACCTCATATCTTGCACCTACACCCTAGAAGGGTGCGGAACCATACAAACTAAGCTTGCCTACGCAGGCTTTAAAATACTGATATTTCGTGCTGTTGATAAAAAAATATGTTTCTTGTAGACAGATTAAATCAGTATTAATACTTTGCTGCAAGATGTGAGGTTAGGCTATACGCATCATTCATCTCGACTTTACCAATGACAAATGACGACCCTAACTAGTTCGCTTTATTTGTACCCACCTAGTTACGTATTTTTAAGTCCAATGTTCAATTAATTCTTCTGGCTGCCAGTTTCTCTTGATTTCTGACAAAATTGCCGATTTTTCTCCATTATTATCGGACTTTTGCTAACACTAACTACAAATAGAAAAGGTAAACTTTTTTATTTGATAAATGGTAGAAGGTCGAAATCTTGACGTATTTCTAGCAAAGAGCGATTAAGTAAAGATTCATAATTGAGAAAAGGGTAATATTTTCTTCTACCACGAGTCTTGAACCAGATAGTTATAACTTCTGGTAGCAGTTGCGGTAACACAAACAAAATTGAACTATAAAGCCATAAAACCCCATGTTGTTTAATCAAATCGTCATACATAATATCTATTGCAGGTCTAATTTTGGGGTCTTTTCGAGTACGTATGTAATCACCAAACTTGAAGTCACTTGTCCAAAAACTTAATGGTAATAATTTAATTTCGTCATACATATTGGTGTCGCAACCAAGAACAACATGAGAAATATCATGTGCTAACAAGATTTGGGCAAATTCCGGGGCTAATTCTCTAGGGTCAGTAATAGTAGAATTTATCTTGTAATACTCTTCTAATCCTTGCTGAAGAGTCTGATGACTATATTTGTTGGTGTAATTAGGGCGAGGACGCTTATTCATTCAACTTAATACGATACGATATTGTTTCGTAAATCATGATAACACTTATGAGTAAAACGAATAAAAAAACACCAGGAAGACCCCGCAGTGCTAAATCTCATCAAGCTATATTGAAAGCTACTTTAGAATTGCTAGGGGAAGTTGGGTTTGAATCCATGAGTATTGAAGCAATTTCGACTCGCGCAGGAGTAGGCAAAACAACTATTTATCGACGCTACAACAGTAAAGAAGAATTGGTAGCTGATGCGATTGAAAGTATTAGACAAGATGTAGTGATTCCCAATACTGGTAATCTTTGGAGCGATATTGATCAGCTGATTGAAAATGCCGCACAGATTACTTCTACTCCTTTAGGAAGACAAACTGTAGCCATGATTATTAATAGTGCTTCTAGTAATTCCCAATTTGCTCAAATTTATTGGACAAAATATTTACTACCCCGACGAAAAGCTTTTGCTGTTGTAATTGAACGAGCTAAAACCAGAAAGGAAATTCAGACCGATATTGATTCCGATTTAGTCTTTGACTCTATGAGTGGAATTATGCTTTATACTCTTATATTTCCACCTAAAACTGAATCTTGGACAGATTACGTTCGACGTGCATTACATTTGTTATTCAAAGGAATTGCAGCAACTAACCAAAGACTGCAAAAGTAGCTGATTCGCTCCGACCTTATTTTTCTACAATCAAGGTAAGACAAGCTATTGAAGAAAGGCAGTGTAGCGATACCATAGAAGGGTATCGCATAAAATTGGGATACTCCTTGTGTATTCCTAACCAGCAACTAATTTAATCTTCCTTGCTGCTGCTGTCGCTTTTTCACGCGCTGCTTGCACATTTTCACCTTTAGCTAAAGCTACCCCCATTCTGCGATAAGGATGGGAACTAGGTTTACCAAATAACTTAATATCTACATCTTTTACTCCTAAAGCTTCCGCTACCCCTTCATAAGCAATATTTTCTGATTGTTCCGAGGCTAAAATAACCGCACTCGCTGATGGTGCAAAAACTTCTATATGAGGAATTGGTAAGCCTAAAATAGCTCTTAAATGCAGTTCAAATTCATTCAAATTCTGAGATATTAATGTCACCATTCCCGTATCATGGGGTCGGGGAGAAAGTTCAGAAAAAATCACTTCATCTTTGGTAATAAAAAACTCCACACCAAATATTCCCGCACCTCCTAAAGCATCAGTAACTTTTGTAGCTATTTCCTGTGCCTTTAATATCTTTGCTTCCGAAATCCCAGCAGGTTGCCAAGATTCTTGATAATCTCCTCTTTCTTGACGATGACCAATAGGAGAACAGAAAATTGTCGGTGCATTCCATTGTTTAATGGTCAGCAAAGTTATCTCTATTTCAAAATCAATAAATTCTTCAATAATTACCCTTTGGCTATCACCACGAGAACCAGCAATGGCATAATTCCAGGCATTTTCAACCCCACCCTTTTCTTTAACTATGGATTGTCCTTTTCCAGAGGATGACATCACGGGTTTAACTACATTGGGAAATCCAATTTCATTACTAATAGCAATTAATTCTTCTAAGGTAGAAGCATAGCCATATTTAGCAGTCCGAATTCCTAACTGTGTATGTGCTAGTTCCCGAATTCTATCGCGGTTCATAGTATAGTTAGTAGCCGCTGCTGTGGGAATTACAGTAATTCCTCGCTGTTCAAATTCTTCTAACTTTTCTGTTCTAATTGCCTCAATTTCTGGTACTATAAAATCAGGCTGATGCTTACCTACTATTCTCTCCAAATCATCACCATTCAACATAGAAATAACTTCCCAACAGTCAGCAACTTGCATTGCTGGAGCATTTTCGTAGCGGTCAACAGCAATTACATAATTACCAAAACGTTGAGCAGCAATTACAAATTCTTTTCCTAGTTCTCCCGAACCCAGGAGCATGATTTTTTGAGGTAGCGTTGTAGAATTCATCCCTGTTTTTTTTGAATGCGATTTCCAAATTTTATCTTAAAATTAGGGCTGAATAAACATATGGTCAAAAATAAAAAGATTGTTGCATCAATGCTGGATGATTTTGATAGTTTTGTGGAATGGACATCTTGATTTGTGGAACGAGCATCCCTGCCCGTTTTCTATATTTCACCAAGTAGATAAGATAGCTACTCCACTCATATTTATCCTTTAATTCAGCAATGCCAGAAAAAGAAAGATGAATTCTCAAGCAATGCTACCAGAGTATGGAAAAAGGTTCTACCTATATATTACTCTCGCTTTTAATGACAATTTGAAAATTCTAAATTGATAATTTGCAACTCCTATGTAATTATAGTATAATCAACTACTAAAAACCTGTTATCACCCTTGAATATTCAAATGGTTATGCTTGCTAATCAGAACTAAATTAGGAATAGCAATAATATATTTTTTTTAATAAAACTTAATCAAAATTCGTGAAAATTATACTAATTACTTACGAGGCTTATAAATGGTGAATAGCACTCCCCTAACACAGATTTACTGTACCCGTCCAAATTGTCAATATCCAATCAATAACATACCGCAAGAACAGTTAAATAACAAACCAATTAGGCAAAGATTTTGTAGTAATTGCGGTATGCCTTTGATTTTAGAAGGTTCTTTTTTGCCCTTAGATTTATTAGTACCAGACCAAAAGAGAGGAGGATTTGGCAGGACATTTCTTGCCCAAGATTTGAATTTTCCTGATAGACCTCTGCGTGTAATAAAACAGTTACATCCTCGGAATATTTATGGACAGCAAACTCTTGAAATTATAGAAACAATGTTTCAGCGTGAAGCAAGTGTTTTAGAAAGACTAAGACATCCACAAATTCCCCTAGCTAGGGCATTACTTATGTTAGAAGCTCCAGCAGATTTGCAAGAAAAATCTCATCAGCAGTCAGTAGGTAACAACAATTTTTTCTATTTAATACAGGATTATATAACAGGGGACAATTTGGATACTCTTCTGAGAAAAAAAGGCAAGTTTTCTGAACATGAAGTAGTAAAAGTATTGCAGGAAATATTAAATATTTTAGATTATGTTCATCAAGAAGGAGTTATCCACAGAGATATTAAACCTTCTAATATTATGAATTGTCATCACAATAACAAGTTTTATCTGATAGACTTTGGTGCAGTTAAACAGGTTGTAGTTGCAGGAATTCCTACAGAGCAATCCATAGTCATCGGTACTCCTGATTTTGCTCCACCAGAACAACTAGCTGGTAGACCAGTATCTGCATCATCGGATTTATACTCTCTTGCTGCAACATGTGTTTGTTTACTTACAGGTAATCATTCTACTCAAAAGCTTCGCAATGATGATACATGGAATTGGACTGAGAATATCAATGTGAGTGATAATTTTGCCAATATTTTACAAAGGATGTTATCACCTTTTCCTGAAAATAGATTCCAGTCTGCTCAAGAAGTAATTGCTGCTATCAATGCTCCAACTAATCCGCAGTTAAACTTAGATAATACTATTACAATTCCTCCTACACAAAATTTATATAATTCACCAACAAAGCAATCTGTTTCAGAAATACATAACATTGGTACTACTGTATTTTTACGACCGTTTTCTTGGCTTTTTGTTTATAAATTTAAAATATCTATTTTCATAGGAATAATTTCACTATTTTCAATGGGAGTATTTATTCTAGTTTCTGAAGAACGACCTACTCCGATATCTCGACGAAAACAAATGAGGCATCAGATTGTAGAAGAAAATCAAGTTTTAAAATCTTTAAAACCTATAGAAACCTCTATTAAAAAGAAATTTTCTATTGCTTCCAGTGAAATTTCTGATATTGCGATTAGTCCTGATTTACAAATAATTGCTGGTCGTAGCAATGATGCTAAGATTCATATTTGGAATATAGATACTGGAGAATTACTTGCCAATCCATGGCAAGATTCAGGACAAATTGGCTCTCTAGCTTTTAGCTTAGATGGAAGAACTATTGCTAGTGGAGGGTTAGGTAATAATAATATTAACCTCTGGCAAATTTCTACAGATAATATTTACCAAAGAAGTCTAAGTCTTCAGGGAGCAAATTATGGTGCTGATTTTATTGTCTTTAGTCCAGATGGAAATCGTTTATTTGTGGGAGATTCTAGTAACAAAATCAAAATTTGGCAATTACCTAACCCAAAACCAATTACTCTGTCTAGGCAAAGTCAGGGTACAGTTAAAACATTAGCAATTAGTAAAGATGGAAATTTTCTTGTTAGCGGTAGTTTAAAAGGAGAAATCGAGATATGGAATCTTAATAGCCAGAATAGCCAAAATAGTCTGTATTTGCAAAATGCACATCCAAATCAACAACAATCTATAGTTTCATCCATAGTAATTGATGACAATAAATCTCAGATGATTAGTGGTGGTTTTGACGGTACTATTAAGATTTGGAATTTGAAAAATGGGGAAATATTACGAACAATTAATGATGCTCCTGAAAAAATCACATCTCTTGCTATCAGTCCTAATCAAAATTATATAATTAGTGCTAGTCGTGATGGTGTTATTAGCAAATGGGATATAAATAATGGCAAATTAATTAAAAGTTATAAATTACTCGATTATTTTAGTGAAAATATCAGCAAAATAAATTTTAGAAATCAAGATGTCATCGTTGCTGGATACGATGCTAATAATATCAAATTTTGGGAAATACCACAGATATTAAAATAAAAAATATAGGAAATTTATCATATTATCATAAATATTTTATCTAGTTATGAAACGTAGAAAATTTATTTATTCCACATTAGGAAGTGCTAGTGTTGGAATTATAGCTTCTTGTTCGGTGATTAAAGAACAAAAAATTAGCTGGAAAATGGCTACAAGTTGGACAGAAAATCTTGAAGTACTTTATGGAGGAGTTGAATATTTTTGTCAACGAATTCGTGAACTCACAAATTCAAGATTTATAATTACACCATATCCTGCGGGTAAATTGGTAAAAAATCCACTGAAAATTGTAGATGAAGTACAACAAGGAAATGTAGAATGCGGACATACATCTAGCTATTACGACACAAGTAATCCATCTCTGTGGTTTGGTTCCGCTGTACCGTTTGGTCTCAATGCTCAAGAACAAAATGCTTGGTTGTATGCTGGTGGTGGTTTAAAAGCTTTACAAGAAATATATGCACAATTAGGTGTGATTATTTTCCCCGCAGGTAACACTGGTGGACAAATGGGTGGGTGGTTTAAGAAACAAATTCGGACAGTTAGTGACCTCAAAGACTTACGGATGCGTATTCCTGGATTAGGTGGTGAGGTTATGAAAGGTTTAGGTGTTGAACCTGTAAATATAGCAGCAAATGAAATTTACCAAGCTCTCAAAAATGAAGAAATTGATGCTGCGGAGTTTATAGGTCCTTATGATGACAAAAAATTGGGTCTACATAAAGTAGCACCATACTATTATTATCCAGGTTGGTGGGAACCTAGTTCTACGTTTATTGTAGTCATAAATCAAAATAGTTGGAATCGATTACCAAAAGAATATCAAGAGATTTTCAAAGCTGTAGCAGCAGAAACTAACACACAAATTTTAGCCAGATATGATGCTTTAAATCGGACTGCATTACAAGAACTTAAGGATGGGGGTACGAGAGTTATTCGTTACGATGAAAGTATTATTAATCAAGCGAGTCGAGTCGCTAATAAACTATATGAAGAGACCGCTAGCAAAGATGCACAATTTAGGAAAATTTATGAAGAATGGAGAAGATTTAAATATCAAATAAACAATTGGTATAGACTTCATCAACTGTAATTGGACAATCTATTAGACATCTGGTGAAAAAGAATGTTCCAGACGTAAAATTTTACGTCTCTACTGACGCATATTTAATTTTCACCCCTATCTCTGGTCTATTCCATCACTTAAGAATCAATTTCCGCTAATTCCAACCACCTTTCCGTTGCTACATCAATTTCTTGCTTTAAAGCTTCCACATGTTCGTAGATTTGTTGCACTTGAGTATAATTATTCGGTGGAACATTCGCTAATTCTTTTTCTGCTTTTGCTTTTTCATCTTCTAATTGGGGAATTCTTACTTCTAATTGTTCAAATTCTCGCTTTTCTTTATAAGATAATTTCCGGGGTCTTTTCTTTCCCGCTTCTGGGGTTTGAGAAGTAACAGTTTCTGTTTCTTGTAGTTGAGTTTTAGTAATTTCTTCCTGTTTCTCTTCTTCTGCTTGTTTGTAGTCTAAATAAACTGAGTAATTACCTGGATATTGTTGTAGATTACCTGCTTCTAAAGCAAAGATTGTATCTACAGTTCTATCCAAAAAATAACGGTCGTGAGAAACTACTATGACACACCCGTTAAAATCTTCCAAATATTCTTCTAATACAGCCAATGTCTGCACATCTAAATCATTCGTTGGCTCATCTAATATTAAAACATTTGGCGCACTCATTAACACCCGTAACAAAAATAATCGCCGTTTTTCCCCACCGGAAAGTTTATAAATGGGTGCATATTGTTGATTTCCAGGAAAGAGAAATCTCTCTAACATTTGAGAAGCAGTAATTCTAGTTCCGTCAGCAATTTGAATAAATTCTCCCCCCTCATCTTTGATATAATCAATCACACGCTGATTTTCATTCAAAGCTGAAAGTAATTCCTCGGAATGTTGGTCAAAATAGCCGATATGAATAGTAGCACCAATATCCACTTTTCCCGCATCTGGTTCTATTCTCCCGGTGATAATATCCATTAAAGTAGATTTACCCGCACCGTTACCACCAATAATTCCAATGCGGTCTTCGGGACTAAATTCGTAGGTAAAATCTTTAATAATACTACGTTCGTCGTATGTCTTAGAAATATTATTTAACTCAATTACTTTTTTACCAATCCGACGACTGGGAGTAGCAATATCTACCTTTCCTTGAACCTCTTTAAACTCAGTTTCTCGCATTGTTTGAATGCGGTCAATTCTGGCTTTTTGTTTAGTACTTCTGGCTTTTGGTCCTCTTTTTAACCACTCCAATTCCCTTCTTAATACTCCTTGAAATTTCCTTTGACTACTAGCAACAGCTTCTTCAGCTTCGGCTTTTTTCCCTAAATAGTAAGAATAATTACCGGAATAAGTGTAAATATCACCTCTATCAATTTCAATAATTCTATTAGTAACTTTATCCAAAAAATAACGGTCGTGAGTAATTAAGAAAAGAGCGCCACGATAGCGATTTAAATAACTTTGTAACCACTCTACAGAATTAGCATCTAAATGGTTTGTAGGCTCATCCATCAGTAACAAATCTGGTTCTGATAACAACGCTGTAGCTAATGCAATACGCTTACGATAACCTCCAGATAAATTACCAACCTTGACATTAAAATCGCTAATTCCTAACTTAGAAAGAATTATTTTGGCATTGGTTTCTAATTCCCAAGCACCAGTAGAATCCATTTTTTGTGTGAGTGTAGAAAGACGCGACATTAACTGGCTATCTTCTGGATAATGAGCTAATTTATCAGAAATTTCTTCATACTCACGCACCAAAGCCATTTGTTCCCCACTGTCAGCAAATACTTGCTCTAAAACAGTATGATTTTCATCTACTTCTGGTTGTTGGGGTAAGTAGATAATTTTAGCACCAGAGTTAACTAAAATTTGACCATCATCAATAGGTTCTAGTCCAGCAATCATTTTTAATAATGTTGATTTTCCAGAACCATTAGTACCAATTAAACCAACTTTATCATTAGCATCAATACTAAAATTTGCATCTTTTAAAATTTCTTTGATGCCAAAATCCTTTTTAACAGATTGTAGGGTAATAATACTCATAAAATTAATTATAGATTGGCAAGAGTTTAAATAAAAAATGTAGTCAGACGTAGGGTGTGTTATCCGGAGAGAGTACGACACTACCGAATTCCCCAGAGGTAGAGGTAGGGTGTGTTATTGCCTAGCATAATGCACCATTGGTAATTCTTTAAAGGTAGGATGTGTTATCCCTAAGAGGTTGTTTGGAAAGTCTAAAGCTTTACGAAAAAACCTCACTTCTTATCTCTCTCCTAGTAGTCCACCACACCAACTTTGCGGGGTAAAGGCAGAGAGGGGGAAGAGGGGGAAGAGGGGGGAGAGGGGGGAGAAAAAACTTTGTTCTTTCCTTATTAACCCCGCATAGTTTACTTGGTGGAGTACTAG
>JASJCY010000168.1 GCA_030065825.1 Nostocaceae cyanobacterium
ACCAATCATCACCAAACAAGCAGCACCGCAGTCAGAAGCGCTTTGTTGGGCATAAAAGGGGTAACGTCGGCTAAATCGTCCCCACCAATGCCCCATCCGCACTTTCGGACTAGGAAAGTAAGGGCGTGTTTTCTTTGGTTTTGGTTGTGAAGCTTGTTCTTGCCCTGGAAAGGGAATAATTTTCTGTGATGTCTGTAAACCTTCTCCTTTATATCTTTTGCGGCGTCTCTTTGGCTCTGGAACCACAACTGGACGCCCTTGGGCAGGGACAAACTCCGCTAATTCTGGGCAGTGTTGCAGTGCTGTGTGCCAATCTGCATCTTTGAGAATATAGACAGTTGTTGGTTGCTGTACTTGCCAGTTGTCCGGTTCTGAGTCTGCATAGATTTTTCCCGCCATTAAGGAACTACCATCAGATTGCAGCAATTTACCCTGGCGTATCAGCCACAGCTTACAATCTTTCAGTATATGGGTTTGCTCTGATGTATCTATATGGTGCTGCTCAAACAAGGATAAGGCTTTGAGCATCCCTGGTACTTGGGATGAATGGGGCGGAAATTTGGAGTTTTGACGGCATAATAACAGCAAGTCCCAAAATTCTGCTTTGTGGTAGAGGTGATTGCAGATATCGGGATATTTGTCCATCAAGCTTTGGATTACTTCACCTCCCAGACGGCAAACCTGTAAATTCTCAGAAGCTCTAGCAGCGTAAGGTTGAAAGTCTCCTTGGGAAAATAGAGTCACCTCACCAAATGATGCCCCTGTAGTCAGAGTGGCGATTAAATTTTCCTGGCTATCTAGTAGTCTGACTTTACCGGCAACGACTATATAAATTCCTGCTGGTGCTGCTGCTGCTTGCCAGAACTCTTGGGCAATGCTTAATTCTACTGATTCTAGCTCTTTTAAGCACTGTTCCAACTCTTTTTCTGTGAGGTTATTACCTAAACTCTCAGCAATAAAATGAGTGATTTTTTTGCGTGCGATCTCATCGGAAAACACCTGTGTCATTCCTTTAACTCCAGGATCGAATTAGTTCATGGAAGGCTCAAATGAAGAAAAATTACCTCTGCAAACTGCAGATTACATATTGTTGCCTATGGCGTTGCTGAATGAAAGTATGAATTTACAGAATACACCTCACCACACCACTTGCTACAACGCGCTTAACCATAGCGGAGCAGTGGCTCCCCTTCCCCTCTCCTTAACAAGGAGAGGGGTGGCTTTAGCCGGGGTGAGGTTTGTATTTAAGATTCATAGTTAAATTCAGCAACGTCTTGCCTATATTTGCCGGCAAAAAAAATCACTTGGAACTAAGGAACAAATCCTGGTTGTAGGAGTTTTAAGCAAATATTTAACCATAGTCAGGAACGGGGGCAAAAACCTGTTTTCTCTGGCGTCCTGGTAGCCGAAGTAACCCTTGTCGTAAACGGAAGGATATGACATAATTAATATTTAAGTTGGTTTGATTCGTAAATTGTGGGCATTGAAAACTATTGCTGAGTGTGTATAGCATCCTTTTGGTCGAGGTCTCACAACAGCAATATTTAGTTAGCTATTAAAACCTAATTAGCAAACACTTTACGTGACATTCAACTTGAACCTGGTTCTCCCTGGGATTGGTAGTCTAGGGAGATTAACCCGGTTTACTTCATAACCCTTGGGCTTCCCTATGCTTGGTAGTAAGGTGGTAATCTAGGTAGTTTAATACTGCCTTAAGGTAAAGCAGTGATTTTATGGATGAATTACGTAATTTGACATTCTGCTAAAGTAGGTATAATCATGCATAAACTATTCTTCACAGAATGAGAAGCTTTTTTAAGCGTGATTTTGTTTTAGTCTCTGTCGGAATAAAAGCATAGTAATTGCTATTTTTTTCATTATCAGCATTTTATCAAAAAAGGTCGTTAAACAAAAGTGTTTCTGGATCAAATAGCTGCCAATTTGGCATATATTTTGATCCGATGATATTCTACTAGAAAATATTAATCGTATACTTTGCTACATCCCTTTATAACATTTCCAGCTATTATCCGTAAACTTACACTTAATAATTGTTTAGAAATTCTTAGGTATATCAAACGGTTTGCTCCTCATGTACTTGCCAAAATATGCGAATAAATCACAAGTAACATAGAATATACCTGGCTCCCCTATTTTTATCAATTGAGTTTAATATATGTTAATGAAATAATTAATTCAATTTAAAAAATAGGTTTGTGAATTTTACTAATAGAGTATTTAAGGTTCGGAAGCTTAGTCTAGTATTTGCAAAAATTTCCTCATCTTATATGGGCATTGGCTTATGCAGAAGATGATTTCTATGGAGCTTAGCACACTGTTGCACAAGTTCGTAGAGTTATTGAGTCGCTGTAACCCTTACTAGGGACAGACTCAATTCGTTACGAATTTATGAAATGCTCTACTAAGTTTTTGTACCACAGTTAACTTACGGCATATTGTTTTTCTGAAGAATCTACCAAAAGATAGAATCTTTGATTTTTATACTACAAAACTCACTTTCAAAGAGTAAATAAAAACCAAGATTGGGTTAAATTAATTTAAAATTTTGATGAATTACTATAGTTTGAAATAATGCATAGCACAAAAAATACTTTTAAAGAGTAAATAAAAACCAAGATTGAGTAAAATAAATTTAAAGTTTTGATGAAGCGCTATGCCTGAGAATGAAAATAGTCTTCCTCATTCTGCCCATGATTTCTGCTAAGCTAAGTAAAACTACCAGCTAACCATGGTGGATTTCAGCTAGGCTAAAAATAAATATATCGTGTCCGGCTAATTAATTGCAATATAGTAATGACCAATCTTCTAACAACTCAATTGGATACAGGTTAAGCGTCGTAAAAGACGGGTAAAGTTTGGTAGGAGTGCAAGCTTCTTGCAAACATAAAACCGCTCAAACCCTCTTCCTTCTTCCTTCTTCCTTCGCTTTGACCACGCTGTAGGAATTTAGCATTGCTAAACCCCTACGATGGATGTGGTTCAAATAGATGAAAATTGGTGTAATTCGAGATTTCCTGAAAGTTTTACCCAGAATGGCACGAAAATAGGTGTTAGGTGTTAGGGAAGGGGTATTATTGCGAATTCTGCTTTCTGCACAGGAAGAGGGAAAGTTAACAATGTTTCATATAAAAGTGAAATCACTGTAAGTTAAATCATTAATAGCTACTCCTTGAAGAAGCAATTCCCCTTCCTTTCTAGCAAACTCAAAACTAACTAAAACACCATCATTGGTATTAGTTATTTGACCATTAGAAATCTTTTCATTAAACCATTGTTGCGAGTCCAAGGAACCCCAATCCTGAAATTGAATAGTATCGACACCAGACTCAAAATCGGTAATTACATCATATTCCCCTTTGAGCCAAGACTGTTTAAACAAAAATGTATCGCTACCCTCACCACCAGTCATTTTATCACTGCCACGACCACCTTTAATCAAATCGTCACCATCACCACCAACCAAGAAGTCATCGCCATAAGCGCCAATTAAAAGGTCTTTACCTACTCCTCCATGGATGCTATCATCACCTTTACCCCCATTTAGTTTATCATCGCCATCACCGCCTTCGATGATATCGTCACCTCCACGGGCTTTGACTCGATCATTACCAAAGCTGGTATAAAATTTTTCCGAGGCATTAGAACCTCTGATTTTATCCTTGTAAATTGTGCCATAGGTAACGCCATCTTCCAGATTAGCGATTAAATTATCCCCTGCAAATGTAACGGTACTTTCATTAAATTTGACTATGGCTATGTTAGTATCTTTTCTAAATTTCCGTTCATAGTTCCCAACAGCAAAACCCGTGAGGAAATCTGTGCCATTGTTACCATCAATATCAGTCTGTTGATCCCTAAGCTCAATGTTAACATTGCAACTACCATGAATCTTCAGATTGCCAATTTCCTCGGAGGAGATTAATTTTCCCCGCACACCAAAGTAATCTAATACCTTGGGTTTGTCTTTGGAGATGTCTAACACTAAAAAACCAAGTTTAGAGTCAGCGCTATTATATTGAGCATCAGGATTTTCAATTTCTGTGGCTAGCAACTCTGATTCTGCTGAAAAATCAAAAGAGAAGGTTTCATTAGCAGCGACTGCAAAATTAGCAATCACTTTAGTGTCAATTTGGACTTTTCCAGCAAAAGTCCCATCTTCACCAATACCTAAAGCATCAGTAACAATTTGAGCAAAAGTTGGATCTTGGACAAAAGTGGTGTCAAATTTAGCGATTCCTACAGCCACTCCATCTTTAACTATATTCTCCACCTCAACGGAATTGATACTTCCGTCAGCATTTTGACTAAAATTGAAGAATAGGGCATCCCCTTTAGCATTAACAAAATTAGGGTCAGCGCTTGAACCAGTTTGTTGTAAAAATATAGTTGATGACATAAAATTCCCCGGTAGTTATGTTTAATTAGTTAAAAATAAAATCTAAAAACGTTTAAAAGTCAGTTTTCTGGTTCAAATAACCTGATTGGGAACATCGCAAACGTTGTGCGAACAGACTATAAATTTGTTACTCACGGAAATGGATTACTCAACGAGAAGCCCTTGCCCATCTGTTGCGTCTATGTGTGGAGTGGGAATTCTATGCCTCGTATTGTTTCAAAAGTTAGGATACTCCCACCTTGTTGAGATATCCGTGCTTGCTGTAGGTGCCCTACTGACGCATATCTGCGCCTTGATTAAAAACGACTTGACAGCTTTGAACAAATGCCTCAGAAAATCTAGACAAAAGGTCATTTCATTTTTTGTCCAGTAGTGTCATGAATTTAACTCAAAATCCTTGTGTATTTCTTCGCTTTAATATTTTTTTCACACTAGGTAATATAGACGCCAGTCATACTGAACTGATAAGATTATTAGTAGATTATAACTAGAGTCATTTTAATGATATCATAGAAATTATGTAGGCATCGTAAAAATACCTTGACATTTTATCAAAGTTAGTAAGTAGCTAGGTGTAATTAAATCTAAGATAAAACCTCACCCCCAACCCCTCTCCCATGAGGAAAGAAGTTAGGGATGAAGTTAAATTAAAGGATGCCACCTTGGGAGGGTGAGGTTTTATATTTAATTTGACCCACTTAGTTAATTAGACCTCTGTTGGAAATTAAATATGCGTCAACTAGAACCCCTGTAGAGACGCGATATATCGCGTCTCTACATTCTTTTTCACCAGATGTCTATTTACTTAATTTCAAGGTTTTTTACTTTTAATTAAGTTTTTTAAATCATCCAAAGCCAAATTTTGTGTTTGTAAATCCGATTTTTTGGTCTTAAGATATGACTAAGCTGTTACGCATTTAAACTAGATATAGCGCTTTTCAGTTGAGTCCAATACACTCGAAACCTCACCCCGTCCTGCGGACACCCCTCTCCTTACTAAGGAGAGGGGAGGGGGGTGAGGTTCATCTGTATTCTATCCAAGTGAAAACCGCTATAATCTAAATTAGCCTAACTCTTGTGGGATGGGCATCCCTGCCCGTCCAAATTTGCACTATTCTCAACAACCATAAAGAAACCGGGTTTATTGGCAAAATTAACCTGTCAAAACCCCAATTTTTGTTCATAAACCCGGTTTCTAACCTAGATGGTGTTTCTTAAACTCTACGCAGAGATAAAAGTACCAGCAACAAAATTGTCAGTAAATCCTACTATCTGAGCAACGATTTCAACATTACCACCAACCAAAGTGTAAATATATGTGTCGTCAGTTCCGAAGGTATTATACCCTAAGCCACCACTTACATTTACCTGGATTTGATCCACGCCATTTTCAAAACCAAAGATAACAGCGCGGTCAGCTAAACCGAAGTTAGTACCACCACCAATGTAGAATGCACTGCTGCTATCTCCCAGAACAAATCGGTCTACCTCACCATCAGCCTCACTGACCAATTGATCTACCTCCCCTGTTGAACTTCCTGCACCATTGAAAATGTCAGCACCAATACCACCAACTAGGGAATCATTGCCCGTACCTCCTAAGAGGGTATCGTTGCCTTCACCCCCTTCCAGGGTATCATCACCTCCAAGCCCAGTAAGTTCGTCATTACCCAGACCCCCATCAAGGGAGTCATCATCTTCATTTCCCTGGAAAATGTCATCTCCGCTATTATCAATTGGTGGACGGACAAATGTGTCATCAGCGAGAGGTTCGGTAAAGTTTTGCAACTGAGCAATAATTTCAAAACCACCACTAACTGGAACTACGAGATAAGTACTACTTCCTATGATAACAGACTGTACAGCATCTGGATTAGTCACCTGGATTTTATCAACACTATTCTCAAAGCCCAGGATAATAGCGCGATCGCTCTGACCGAAGAAAGTAACACCATCAATCTCAAACGCCTCACCAGCACCACCGCCATATAGGAAACCTGCTTCATTACCAAGGATGAATAGGTCTGAATCTCCATCATTGAATGTTCCTAGACCATTGAGGACTCCACCACCTCTTAATATATCTATTTCGCCTACTTGAGTACCACCGCCATTCAGGGTATCACTGCCGAAGCCGCCGATAATACTATCGTTACCTTCACCTCCGAATAACTCATCATTGCCGTTGAAGTCTCTACCAGCCAAGGCAAAAAAACTCGATCCTGCTGGTCTATTATCGCCCCCATCAATGGTGTCATCGCCAGAACCCCCGTTGATGGTATCGTTGCCGCCACCGCCAAGAATACTATCATCGCCACTACCAGATAATATCTCGTCATTGCCGTCGGAATCAATCACGCTCAAGGGGTCATTGAGGTCTCCAATATCTCCATAAATTACGTCATCACCGTCTGAGGTTACGATCAAATCATCACCGCTTTCTCCAGCAACGGTGTCATTACCAAAACCTCCTCGAATTTCATCATTACCTAAACCCCCGTAAAGGGAATCATCATCAAAACCCCCATCAAGCAAGTCATCCTCTTCACCCCCGTAAAGGGAATCATTACCAAATAAACCTAAAAGAAGGTCTTCTCCTGGACCTCCAAAAAGAAAATCACCGCCAGGACTACCATCAGCATTTGGACTGTTACCACCCCCAATAAGGGTATCATTGCCACTACCACCGCTGAGAGCATCATTATCATTTCCTCCATTCAGGAGGTCATCCCCACCTCCCCCTGCGATACTATCGTTGCCATCGCCTCCAAAGAGTTGATCGTCACCATCATCACCATTTTCAGATACGGCACCAGTGGCGGGGTCAGCTGCTTGGTCTCCTGAGATTATATCATCTCCATCGTCTCCTCTGATGATATCATCTCCACCCAACCCGGTCAAAATGTCATTTCCACGACGACCTAAAAAAGTATCAATATCAAAGGTGCCTACAAAGTGATCATTGCTATTAGTTCCTCTTCTATAAGCCATATGATTTATCTCCTACAATTTTAAATATTACAAAATACAAATTATTTTGGCGTTGTTGATTTGAAGTATGAATCCGGGTGTTCCAGAGGTTGCACTTGCTAGTCTGGAACAAGGGTTTTGGAATTACACAACATCATTTTCATACATGGATTCAGCAACCCTATTATTTGAAATTTAAGTGAAAGCTTTTTTTATACACAATCTTTACTGTTGCCTATTGTCCGTTAAGATTTATCTCTTTTTTCCTATTATCGAATACCTGGACAATTCTTTTAAATTTGGCAATAATGTCCTTATCAGGTAAGACTACTTATAATGAGATGCTATGGATAAGTTATTGTTGTATTAATATCTATATATATGATATATTTTATTTAGTTAATCGTCAATATTTTTGACATTTATTTATAAACATATCTAATGGATTTGAGTAGAATCAATCATATGTTTTCTAGCAGTAAAAAGACACAAAAAACAAAAAATTTGTTCGGAATTACTAACTGACAGCAAATTGCAATGTTTTTTCAAAAATTGGGATGTTAAAATGTAGGATGGAAACTCCCTTGTAGCGATGCTCTCCATCCTACATCATAGAAGAATTTATTTTTTGGTGTCCTCTTAATTATATCCCCTCATATCTTGCATCACCGTGAGAAACCGGGTTTATTGAGAATAGCTAAACCTAAAAACCTGAATTTTTCGTTCATAAACCCGGTTTCTTTGCTCTTGTTGAAAATGGTGCAAGATGTAAGTCCCCCTCAATCTTGACAAATATCCTCTAATTTTTTAGTTGAAAACTGCTATAAATGCCCATGTTTTTCCCCAGAAAACTCTGTTAAACTTTCAGAGAAGATAGCATAATGAGGATTAAACTTTTAGGGCTTTTTCATAACAAGCAATCGCTTCTTTTAACTTACCTTGTTCTTCCAGGGCTACACCTAGGTTATAATCAGGATTCGTAGTTTGTGCAGCCCCTAAAAGCAACATTGCTTGTTGATAGTAAGCCACCGCAGTCTGCAAATCTCCTGCTTTTTTGCGACCAAAACCCAATTGGTGATTTAATTTTCCATAGTGAGTTTGTTTGTCTGGGGAGAGTTTACCTTGGGTATGGAGTGCATTACCTAAATTAACATCCGCTTCAATGCAGTTAGGCTGTAAATTCAAAGCTTTTTCATAGCAAGTAATTGCCTCTTCTAACTTACCTTGTTGTTCTAGAGTGTAGCCGAGATTGTTGTAAATTGGCGCTGCATCTGGTCGCAGGACAATGGCTTTTTGATAAGCAAATTCTGCTTGTTGGAAGTGACCTTGAATTTGATGCAAATTGCCTAAACTAAACCAGGCATTAGCTGAGGATGGTTGAACCTGTAGAATTGCACTCAGGAATTTCTCAGCCTCTTCAAACTCACCTTTCTGCTGGGTTAGCATAGCCATTCCATATAAGGCATCTGGGTGGTCAGGTTGTGCTTTGAGAACCTGACAGTAACATTGTTCAGCTTCTGTTAAGCAATTAGATTGATGATATTGAACCGCAAATTGTAAGGCTTCTGAAACGCTTTTTAAACCAGAGTTGGTTGTTTGAAAGTTTACATTTTTGCGCTTGAGAAAGATGTGTTTGATAAAGCGTTTTTGATACGCAAAAGAAAACTTATAATTCTCATTTCCTCTGAGAAAGTCGTAAATTTTAAATCCATTTTGAATAGCATATCGAATGCTATATGCATGGAGGACAATACCTGGTGGAGGATTATTAAATGTATGATCACGACCAGCTACATAAAACGACAAAGTTTTTTTGTTGTGGTCAATAAAATTGGCTATGGCTGCTAAAGGGACATCTCTGTGCCACAAAACAGGAAGATATAGACAATTATTGTCGAAACAATGGTGTAACATAGCATAGAGAAACTTGAGAAACATCTGTGTTGTTTCCTCTCCCTTGCGGTACTTCCATCGCGACTGCCATAAATTTAACAAAATATGAATATGTTGTTCTAAATTATCCGCATTTACATGGGTAATTTGGAATTCATCTGAGTTGTCAATCTTTCTGAGAAAACGCCTAAGTTTTTGGCGGGTATTTGCACTTAAATAATTTTGCAGATACTCCTCCCAATCTTCAGGCAAAGAAATGTAAGGACAGCAATAATTATCAATATTATCTTTGTTCGCTAATTTATATTCATATGTCTCCAAACCATTATCAGCAAGAATTTTAGCAAACAAATACATCCGCTGATCTGTTTCTAAAATATTTTTGATATGAAAAACAGACCATTTTAACCATCCTAATTTTTCCTGGATGTAACTTGCAAAGGCATGAATTACCTCTTCTTCATACTCTGGTAGGCAAATGAATCCTGTATAATCTGCCATGCTATTACCCCCCATGTACAATTCACGGGAAAACTCATCTCCCTGTTTTTCATTGGTTTTCATACCTAAAGGGAAAAAGGCAACATAGGATGAGTTTTGATCGGGTTTTGCAGCTAACACAAACCATGGATCACTTTTATCCTTGATATGAAACCACCCATACAGCCAAACCCAAGATAAGAAAAATTGAGCCTGGGGATCAGATTCGTAAATAGCTTCCCAATTTACTCTTATTTGTTTTAAGTTTTCAAAATCGTTAATTAGAGTGACTTGCATATAATTAACCCTATTTGCAAATTGTTATTATTATCCTGTCTTCATTTTTCAACCTGATAACTTTTAGACTTAAATACAAAACTTTCTTGTTGTGGATTATCCAGCTACAAATTTTGAGGTAAAGCCTGCTTAATTGTTATAATCAAGCAGGCTAAATCTTACAAGCTTAGCCAAGATTCAGTGGTTGTCACCCTTTTTTGGGTGACAATCATTTTTTGCTTTTTAGCAATTGTCAGTCAGTAGCAGTAGTGATTAATCCACCAACTGCTGACATGTTGTTAGTTGTCAGGACAAAAACATCTGCTTCAACTAAAGTTTTCTTACCAATTGCTTCAGCGTCGAAGGTTAATTGTGCGTAGTTGTCGTCAAGATCCACATCAGACTTTACGTCTACTTTGATATCAACATCTTTTTTGATGTCAATATCTACTTTAACGTCAAATTTGAAGTCAGCTTCGACTTTAATATCTTTATCCACATGTACATGATCGCAGCCGATCCAACAACCACCAAAGACTTCTTCTTTTGTAGATTTGATGTAGTTAATATCAGAGATAATCATTATTGTTCTCCTAATAAGGATATAAATGTTTTTGGACTTATTTTGTGAGCAATTTATTTTGATTGCCCATATCTTTTTAGCGGTAATTGTCACTCGCAGTGGTGATTAATCCACCAACGGCTGACATGTTGTTAGTTGTCAGGACAAACACATCTGCTTCAACTAAAGTTTTCTTACCAATTGCTTCAGCGTCGAAGGTTAATTGTGCGTAGTTGTCATCAAGATCCACATCAGACTTGACATCTACTTTAATATCAACATCTTTTTTGATGTCAATATCTACTTTAGCGTCAAATTTGAAGTCAGCTTCGACTTTAATATCTTTATCCACATGTACATGAGTACCCCAAGAACCACCGAAGACTTCTTCCTTTGTAGATTTGATGTAGTTAATATCAGAGATAATCATTTAATTTCTCCTAATAAGGATATAAATATTTTTGGACTTATTTTGTGAGCAATTTATTTTGATTGCCCATATCTTTTTAGCAATTGTCAGTCAGTAGCAGCAGTGATTAATCCACCAACGGCTGACATGTTGTTAGTTGTCAGGACAAACACATCTGCTTCAACTAAAGTGTTCTTACCAATTGCTTCAGCGTCGAAGGTTAATTGTGCGTAGTTGTCATCAAGATCCACATCAGACTTGACATCTACTTTAATATCAACATCTTTTTTGATGTCAATATCTACTTTGGCGTCAAATTTGAAGTCAGCTTCGACTTTAATATCTTTATCCACATGTACATGAGTACCCCAAGAACCACCAAAGACTTCTTCCTTTGTAGATTTAATGTAGTTAATATCAGAGATAATCATTATTGTTCTCCTAATAAGGATATAAATTTTTTTGGACTTATTGTCAGTCAGTAGCAGCAGTAATTAATCCACCAACTGCTGACATGTTGTTAGTTGTCAGAACAAACACGTCTGCTTCAACTAAAGTTTTCTTACCAATTGCTTCAGCGTCGAAGGTTAATTGTGCGTAGTTGTCGTCGAGATCCACATCAGACTTAACATCTACTTTGATATCAACATCTTTTTTGATGTCAATATCTACTTTGGCGTCAAATTTGAAGTCAGCTTCGACTTTGATATCTTTGTCGATATCTACATGAGTACCCCAAGAACCACCAAAGACTTCTTCCTTTGTAGATTTGATGTAGTTAATATCAGAGATAATCATTTAGTTCCTCCTAATAATGATGTATTTTTTTGTTTTTTATGTGAGAGACTTGTTTGCTCTACTCATATTTATATGATAGCTTTTTTATTCTAAATGTCAATATTATTTTAAAGTTTTTTCGTTAATTTATTCGTTTCTTAAATGCATTTTTGATAGGGTTTTTAACATCAGTTTGGTATTAAAAAATAAGCAGATTATATCGTTGTCAAAATTATTTTTGACTGTATTTTTACAAGTATTTTTATTAGCAAAAAGCAATAAAAAGCTTTGTGCAATAGTAGTTATAGCGAAAATTATTTAAAATAGCTATGGCTTATTCTTGTGATATATATATGTTAAAACAAGCAAAACAAGCCTAACATGTTTCTATTTGTTAGAAACCACTATCTCTATTTTGTTCTCAAAAATACTGTCTTTTTCAGTTAATTATATGATTAGTTAATAACTGAATTAAGCATGACTGAGCAGTTCTTCTCGTGCTATAACATCGGCATCAAATTGAGTTGTGATTTCTAAAAACTCTATTTCTTTCCTTAGCCAATGAGTAAACAATTCGTCAATAATTGTTTCCCGTAACTCATTATTTAGTTCCGCTGGAATAATTTCTTCCACCCAAACTAAATACACACCTTTTGGGGTTGTAATTGGCTTCAGCATTTGACATGAATTTGCAGCAAATACAGCTGCAGCAATTTCTGGACGAAAATCTTTACGGTATTTGACACCTTGATAACCACCAGCACGACGTAGTTCTGGATCTTGAATGTATAAACGAGCAATTTCTGGAAATGTGATTTCCCCTTCTTCTAGGGCATAAAACAGCTCTAAAGCTAAGTCTCGATTCTGGAAAATAATTTCATAGGTGACAGCAGCATCATATAAGAGTCGGTTTTCATAAAAGAACTTTTCGACTTTAGCTGAAAATAAATGATTCGCTAATTTCTTGGCAATCAGACTGTTGTAAATTAATTCTTCAAACTCTTTTACAGACAGATGGTGTTTGTCTAACCAAACCCAGGTTTCTCTAGCTGTGGCGATTTCTTTCTCTAAGCGGAATTTGTCTCCTTGTGACTGTAATTCTGCTTCCGTCACCTCAATGCCAGCTTTTTTTGCTGTTTCGGCAATGATTGCTTGAGATGCTATGGCTTCTATAACTTCAGGAATCTGACAAGATAGTTTGAGTCTATAAATAATGTCTGAAGTTGAAATAGTCAGATGTTCCGGCATAATACTATCACTCTCTCGAATTATGGGTTTGAGACCTTATACCACCCTGTAAGGAATCTAGGTTAATTAATTAGGGAATACTAACTTTTTTACTCCTACTCCCTTCGGATTTCTCCCCCTCTTCTCCCTCTTCCCACTCTTCCCACTCTTCCCACTCTTCCCTCTTTCAATCAATTCGGTAATCTTCTAGCAAGTCCTAACCCCTAACCCCTATTTACAAAACATATCCGATGGAGTCTTCTGTCTTTATTAAAACCCAATTTCCAAGGGGAGTCTAGGTCACTTTGGTTGTAACAATGGTTCTATGCAGATTTAGGCATGGTTGCTAATTGAATTGATAATTCCCGATCGATTCTTTCTGCTAGTTTATAAGCCATTAACGGGGGATTGCGGTAGTTGCTAGCAGTTTTTCTAAATCCCCATCGTCTAGCTTCTACTTCTGATACTCCAAACTCTGCGGCTAGTTTATGGTAAGACCAGCAATATTTTCTCATTAGGTCAAGTGGATGCATAACTTTTCTCCTCCTGTAATTACAGGTTTACAGTTAACGATAAGAGTCAATACTTGATGATGGTAGATTAAAGTCAGTTAAGTAATTCTAGGGTAGGTTAGGACATATTTGTAACAAAATTTACATCTGTAAACCCCCTTTTTGTAGTTTCTTAAACGGATCTAAGACAAAGTCAATTACCCGTCGTTGACGAATAACGACTTCAGCATTAGCTGTCTGACCAAAAGTTAAAGGAATACGTTTTTCGCCATTCTGGACATACTGTTGGTCTAAAGTTATTTCTAACTCATAGGTTTCTATCTTTCCTTGGACTGTTTGTTCAACTTTAGAGTCAGGAGATATCCAAGTCACTTTTCCTTGGATAATGCCATACTCCTGGAAAGGATAGGCATCAAATTTAACTTTGACCAGCATTCCTTCCTTTAAGAAGCCGCTATCCTGAATAGGCATATTGGCTTTGAGGACAACATCAGTATCTTTGGGGGCAATTTGGGCAATGCGCTGACCGGGTTGTACCACTTCTCCCGGCTTAGCAAATGGCAACTCAAAAATTATACCGTCCATAGGCGATCGCACTATGCGTTTTTGTAACTGAAGTTTGATAGATTTGATTTGGCTTTCTGTCTGGCTGATTTGGGATTGCAGTGAGGTAATTTGTGTTTCTATGTCTTTTAAGTGTTCCTGACTTTTCAGTACAGCCAGCTGACCAGCTTGCAGTAAGCTTTGATAACTGTTTTGTTCTTCTTGCAGTCGGAGTTCTGCTTGTTTAATATCAGACCCCAGCTGATTCATAGTTGCCTGATAACGATTCAATTCTTCAGCTAAACGCAATAGTCCTTGTTTGATTTCAGACTGAGTTCTAGCATAAAGTCGTTTGCTTTCTTGTTCTTGTTTTTTGAGTTGATCGACTTGGTTTACAGAAACTGCACCCTCATTCACAAGTTGGCTAAAGCGTTGGACTTGTTTAGAATCTATACTCAAACGAATTTTGACAAACTCCTGGTCATTGCGACTAGCGCTAATTTGCTGCTTGATCTGACTCAGTAATGCCTGTTTTTCTAGCTTTTGCAGATTATAAATACTCTGTTTGGTGTTTAGGTTTTGTTTTGCCTGATTGATTCGAGACATTTTTTCCAAGGCTTGGGACTGATTTTGTCCCTCTTGGATGCTAAGGGACAACTGGAGTTGCTTTTTGAGCACATTTAACTGTGCTTGTTGATTTAACAGTCCAGATAGTTTTGCCTCAGCTTGCTGGAGTTCTGTCTGCAAAATATCAGATTCCAACTCTAGGAGAACTTGTCCAGCTTTTACCGTATCACCTTCTTTTACATTGACATTTTTAACACTCCCACTGACTTGAGAATCTAATTTTTGGGTTGCACCTTGAGGTTCTATTCGTCCTCTAGCGCTTCCCGTTTCATCCACCTTAGAGATTGTTGCCCAGGGTATGCCAAGGGCGGCAAAGCCTATGAGGACATACAATACACCATGAGTCCACAGCTTAGGTAAAGCATCTAGTAGTTCTTCTGTCCCATAAAATAAATCGTTATTATCATCTTCTGGGATCTGTTCTTTAATTTGCGTATTTACACTATTATTATTGTAACTTATGTACTCATTTACTTCATCTTTTGCAAGGGCAGATGAGGGATTGGGAGATAAATATGGCATAGTTAAATTTCCCAAAATGTTAAATGCAGGTAGACTCAACTTACTTGAGCCAATTGTTGTTGATTTAGATAGTAGTAATGTCCTTTTTTGGCAATTAATTCCTCATGAGTACCGCTTTCTACCAAAACCCCACGGTCTAAAACCAGAATTAAGTCTGCATTGCGGACAGTGGAAAGACGGTGGGCAATGATTACACTTGTACGTCCCTTCAAAATAGTTTTCAGATTGTTTTGAATAATCCGTTCTGATTCTGTATCTAGGTGACTAGTAGCTTCATCAAACAACAACAAGCGGGGATTGCCCAGCAAAGCACGGGCTATAGCTAGACGTTGGCGTTGCCCTCCAGAGAGCATACCACCACCTTCACCAATTTGGGTTTCGTAACCCAATGGCAATTGCTGGATAAATTCATCTGCACCAGCTAGCTGTGCTGCTTGAATAATTTCATCTAAAGAGATTTCTGGGTGGGCTATGGCAATGTTGTCGCGGATGGTGCCACCAAATAGAAACGTATCTTGGTCTACAACCCCCACTTGAGAACGGAGACTTCGCAGAGATATGCTATTAACATCATAACCGTCAATCAACACTTTGCCATCTGTAGCAGGGTATAAACCTAAAATCAGCTTACTCAGGGTCGTTTTCCCAGAACCGCTACGTCCCACCACCGCTACCATTTGTTCTGGCTTAATTTCAAAGTTGACACTTTCCAAGACATTATTCTTACTTTCTGGGTGATAGCGGAAAGTGACATTCTGGAAGCGGATATGACCCCGCAGTCTACCCAAGGTCTTGCGGGGTTTATTATGCAAGTCTTCTTCAGGTTCTGCTTCTAGGACATCATTGAGGCGTTCGACAGAAATCAGGATTTCCTGGAATTGATTCCACAGTCCAGAAAACCTATGGAACGGACCCAAGACATGACCCACCAACATATTAAAAGCAACCAATTGCCCAACGGTGAGTTCTCCTTGAATTACCTGCCATGCTCCAAACCACATCAACGCTGTACTGGTAAAGGTTTGGATACTACCGCTAATCATCGACAGGCGAATACCAATCACTTTAGCATGAAAACCTTTTTTAATCAGATTATTCAGCAATTCTTCCCAACGCCAACGCACCGTTTGTTCAATTGCCAAGGAACGGACAGTGCGAATTCCTGTGAGAGACTCAATCAAATAACTTCTTTGTTCAGTTCCAGCATTAAAAATCTCCCTGGAAATGCGGCGTAAAATCCCTGTGCTAGCCAGTGCCAGAATAAAAAATGGTGGTACAGTCATCAGCACAAATAATGCCATTTTCCAGCTATACCAAAACATCAGGCTGAGATAGATGACTAATGTCAGCATATCCAGCAGGATTGACAGGGTTTGACCCATCAAGAAGCTCTTAATTTTGTGGTTTTCTTGGATGCGGGAGACAATATCCCCCACATAACGAGACTCAAAATAGGAAAGAGGTAAACGGAAGGTATGTTTGATAAACCCGACCAATAAAGAGATACTAATCCGATTAGCCGTGTGGGTCAGCAGATATGACCGCACTGCGTTCATGGCAATGCTAAACAAGCCAAAAACAATCATCCCCAACCCAACAGCGTTTAAGGTAGCCACACTGCGCTGCACCAGGACTCGGTCTAGTAACAATTGGGTAAACACCGGGGTTACCAGTCCAAATAATTGCATTACCACCGAAGCAATAAAGATTTCTACCAGGACTTTATAGTGGGGTTTGATTAACTCAAAAAACCTCCACAAGCCCACACTCTCTTCCTTGGCATCTTTGAGTAGAGATGTGGGTTGCAGAAGTAACCCATAGCCACTCCAACCCTGTGCAAATTCCTTGCGGCTGAGTTCCCGTTGACCAATAGCTGGATCGCCTACAATCACCTGCTTTTTGGTGATTTCATAGACAACAATAAAGTGATTGCCTTCCCAGTGAGCGATCGCTGGTAGGGGTTGTTCGGCGAATTTCTCCAGGGTAGCTTTCACCGGACGACTGGCAAAACCTAGGTTTTCTGCGGTAGTCGCGATCGCCCGCAGAGATGCACCACTGCGACCGACATTAGTCATATCCCGCAGACGATTGACACTAAAGCGCTTACCCCAGTATTGACCAATCATCACCAAACAAGCAGCACCGCAGTCAGAAGCGCTTTGTTGGGCATAAAAGGGGTAACGTCGGCTAAATCGTCCCCACCAATGTCCCATCCGCACTTTCGGACTAGGAAAATAAGGACGTGTTTTCTTTGGTTTTGCTTGTGAGGGTTGTTCTGGTGCTGGAAAGGGAACAATCTTTCCTCTATACCTTTTGCGGCGTAATTTTGGTTCTGATGCCAAAACTGGGTGTCCTTCCAGAGGAACGAATTCCGCTAATTCTGGACAGTATTGCAGTGCTGTGTGCCAATCTGCATCTTTGAGAATATAAACAGTTGTTGGTTGCTGTACTTGCCAGTTACCCGGTTCTGAGTCTGCATAGATTTTTCCCACCATTAAGGAACTACCATCAGATTGCAACAGTTTACCCCGGTGTATCAGCCACAGCTTACAATCTTTCAGTATATGGGTTTGCTTTGATGTATCTATATGCTGCTGCTTAAACAAGGATAAAGCTTTGAGCATCCCTGGTACTTGGGATGAGTGGGGCGGAAATTTGGAGTTTTGACGGCATAATAACAGCAAGTCCCACAATTGTGCCTTTTGGTAGAGACGATCATAGATATCGGGATACTTATCCATCAAACTTTGGATTACCTCACCCCCCAGACGGCAAACCTGTAAATTCTCAGAAGCTCTAGCAGCGTAAGCTTGAAAATCTCCTCGGGAAAATAGAGTCACCTCACCAAATGATGCCCCTGTAGTCAGAGTGGCGATTAAATTTTCCTGGCTATCTAGTAGTCTGACTTTACCTGCAAGGACTATATAAATACCTGCTGGTGCTGCTGCTGCTTGCCAGAACTCTTGGGCAATGCTTAATTCTACTGATTCTAGCTCTCCTAAGCAGCGTTCCCATTCCTTTTCTGTGAGGTTATTACCTAAACTCTCAGCAATAAAATGAGTGATTTTTTTACGTGCGATTTCATCGGAAAACACTTGTGTCATTCCCTTAACTCCGCTCTTCAATTTATTTGCTCTTCAAGGTTTAAATCAAGAAAAATTACCTCTGCAAGCCGCAGACTACACATTACTTGCCTGCATTTCTCTATCAACAAAATTACTCAAAGCTAAGGAACAAATCCTGGTTGTAGGAGTTCAGCAGAAAATATCTAACTCCAGTCTGGAACCAGTGGAAAAACTTGCTTTCCTTGGTGTGCTGGCAACCTAGCCAGACCTTGTCGTCAAAGGAAGGATGTGACATAATGATTATTTAAGTTGATTTTATTCGTAAATTGTGAACGCTTAAAGCTATTGTTCGCTGTATATAGAATCCTTTTGCTCGAGGTTTTCACAGCAACAATCAATATTAGTTAGCTCTGGCAAGCTAATTAATAAGCAGTTTACATGACATTCAACTTTAGCCTCCTTCCCCCTAGGATTCGCAGTCTAGGGGGTTTTGCCTTGGGTATTTTCCCGATGTTTATTAGTAGTCTAGAAAACTAAAGATAACCCAAAATTTAATCAGGTAGCAGCCCTATTTTCCATTAAAACTAACAACTTGCACCAATGTCATTTAGCCCAATCAACCCCTTGGAAATAAATTTCCCCCTCTGATAAACTAAGCAGGTTTAAACGCGCTGAAACCCTTACTCAGTCTGATTTATCTAACAACTTGCACCAATGTCATTTACCCCAATCAACCCCTTGGAAATAAATTTCCAAGCTGATAAACGAAGCACGTTTAAACGCGCTGTTAGCGCAGCTTGTCCGTAGGACATAAACCTTACTCAGTCTGATTTATCAGACTTTGTCTTTCAGCCTGGGAATTTATTCCTAGGCAGTA
>JASJCY010000169.1 GCA_030065825.1 Nostocaceae cyanobacterium
GTCAAAGTCATATAAATATGACTTTGACTATTAGACTGGGACTTATAGTCCCAGGTGGGTGTGATGGAAACCCCATCATATTTTATGGGACAAACCACTAGTGTTCTGTCCCATTAGTTTTGATAGCTAGTTTTATAGTCATATTTATATGACTTTGACTATTAGACTGGGACTTATAGTCCCAGGTGTGTGTGATGGAAACCCCATCATATTTTATGGGACAAACCACTAGTACGTCGCGGTGGAAATAAAGCAACCATTTATAAAAGCTCAAAGCTAGAAAGCACAGTACTTTTGACCACATAGGGCTTTGCGCTTCGGTGCAGGGTAGACACAGAAACACCAAGAATCAAAGGAGGTTTAATTAGGATGTCTCAATTACTTTCAGTTATTCAATTAGGAAATCCTATACTACGTCAAAAAGCTAAGGAGGTTGAGAATATCCAAGATGAGAAGATTCAACAACTCGTTGACGATTTAATTTTAACAGTAGCCGATGCCAATGGTGTGGGTATTGCATCACCACAAGTTGGTGAATCATACCGTATATTTATTGTGGCATCTCGACCTAATCCCCGGTATCCTAACGCTCCAGAAATGGAACCAACTGCGATGATTAATCCCAGGATAATTGCCCATAAGAGTGAGATTGTCAAAGGGTGGGAAGGATGTTTAAGTATTCCCGGTATTAGGGGGTTAGTCCCTCGGTATCAGACAATTAAAGTTGAATATTTTGACAGAAACGGTCAGTTGCAAACACGACAATTTACAGATTTTATTTCTCGTATATTTCAACACGAAATCGATCATTTAAATGGTGTAGTATTTGTTGATCGCCTTGAAAGTACTTTAGATATTGTTACTGAGCAAGAGTATCAAAATAGAATTCTCAGCAACAATTAATAGTAAATAATTTTAAAGAATGATACACAAATCACAATTTTGATGTTATGTTAATTAAATGTTAACCTTTTGGCTTGTTTGGGCTATCGGGTAAATGACAAAAACCATCAGTAGTCGCCAAAAATTAAGTCCGCAGAAAAAGCGTGTAAACTCCCACTTAATTTTTGCTCAAAATCACAGCGATGAAGCACCCATCAATGAAAGTGCAGTTAATCAGCGGGCAGAGAAACCATTGATAGATAAATTGCAAGTAGTTCATGCCACAAAAGGGCGCATTAGAATTTGCGCTACTGATGGTAATAATAAGGAATTAATATCTGAAATAGCTAAGAATATTTGCGAATATTTACGGCAGCAAGCTGGGGTAAACCAAGTAACTGTGAATCGGCAAACTGGCAGTTTGACTGTTAGATTTGACGAGGATAAATTGACATTGCCACAGATGCTGGCAAGACTGGAAGAATTTGGCATTGCACAGCACCAAGATTCCCTGGATGGAGTTGGGAATAGCGACCCTTTTGCCCCTTGGAAATCCTGGAATTTTTGGAGGGAACAAGGAGTGAGTTTGATTCCCTTATTTACAGGTTTAGGAGTAACAAGTGCCCTGAAAATTAGCGGTTGGACATCAATTGCAGTCTATATGATTACTGCTGATGCTACTCGGTGGATGATTAGTTATATACAGCCTTTAGTCTCAGATTTACAAGCTAATCAAACTAATCAAAATTCTGTGTCTGTTACTAACCCTAATAAAAATCCCCAAAAAACAAAGACAAAAAATCAATCTTCCTCGGTACTAGCAAAAGTGAATAAGACTTTAACTCAGGATATTTCTACCAATGCTGTAAATGCATCTGCAAAAATAGCCTACAGCATCGCTCATCAAATTCCAGGAAGGATTAGATTTCATATACCTTTATTAGGGCAAGACAAGGCTTATGGACGGCGATTAGAGAAGTTACTAAAGAACGATCCCCAAGTTACAAATGTGCGTCTCAATCCTGATGCAGCATCCTTAGCTATTTCCTATAAGTCGGCTAAATCCGCTGAATTGTCAATATCCCATTGGGTGGAGTTAATGCAATCAGCTGGTGAGAAAATATCACCCACCCATCCCATCAAAACCACAGAATCAGTGCTGACAGAACCAATTAAACAGCCCAGTACAATCCCAGAAAAAACAACTTTAGAACTATCCAGCGTCTGGGCTGATTTGAAAATACCAGCACTTTCCACAGCCTTAACCTTTATGGCGAATTTCCCCTTAGAAAAACTTTAACCATAGAGGATTAAAATACTTTTTCTCTACCCCCATTCTATCCCCTATTCCCTATTCCCTATTCCTTCCTATTCCCTATTCCCTATCCTCAAGCTAAATTCAAGTAAATGGTAGTTTTTTACATCTCAACAGTATATCTGGAGAGACTCTCCAGGCTATTACTCTGAAAGTAATTTTTTCATCCTGGTTTAAGGCTTGAACATCCAGCCAGTGCCTTCTAGCTGTACTTAGGTGTAGCTTTAATTTGCACATATATCTGACGACAGCTAACCAGTAATATCAAGTCTGACTAATTAGTTGCCATAACAAATACTGGTGTTGGTAAATAGTCAATAGTTTAGTTAACTCATTAACCATCATTACCAACCCCCACAGATATGATAACTATACCAGACTAATCTACTGGCTTAGCCTATTTGTCATCCCTGTTCAATAACTACTTTTTTATGAGAGAAACGCAATGGTACAAACTCAGATGGTGGATCTACCATCCTCTAGGGGTCAAATTTTACCTCTGACTGTCGCCGATGGCAATGGGAAAACCCCTAGCCTAGTTAAGTGTAATGGACATTCTCGTAAACAGGTTCCCAAGGTATCCTACGAAATTGTTCATGCAATCCCAGGAAGATTGCGATTTCGTATACCTCGCTTGCTTTACGATAGTGACTATGTAACTCGTTTGCAGGCTTTGTTAACAGCGGATACTCTAGTTATTAAAGTACGTATCAAACCCGCTGCTGCATCTATTGCTATTACTTACGAGTACAGTAAAACTACTGAAAAAAAGATTAGAAACCATCTGGTTCAGATAATCCAAGCAGCCAGTGAATTAACCCTTCTGGCGAACTCTACAACTCTAGCACAAAAAGAAACAGAGAAATCTTGGTGTGGATGGCAAGTATCTGCCACTGCTACCACTTTAGCAATTTTAGGGGGACCATTAGGATGGTCAATTCCCCCCATGTTGGTAGCCACAACCATTGCCCTAGCTACATTACCAGTAGCACAAAGGGCTTGGATAAGTATTCGCCATGAGAAAAAATTAAATATCGACTTTTTAGACTTTATGGCGATCGCCATTACCACCGTTCAGGGACACTTTCTCACCCCATCCCTAATGTTGAGTTTAATCGAAATTGGTGAGAATATCCGCGATCGCACAGCCCGTTCCTCAGCAGCACAAACCTTGGATCTCCTGGGTTCTTTAGGACAATTTGCCTGGGTAGAAAGGGATGAACAGAAGCAGCAAATTCCCATCCAAGAGGTTCAGCCAGGGGATACGGTGATAGTTTACCCCGGGGAACAGGTACCCGTAGACGGTACAATTATAGAGGGTGAAGCACTCCTAGACGAGCAGAAACTCACAGGGGAGTCTATGCCCTTATTAAAGAAACAGGGACAAAGTGTTTATGCTTCCACTTTGGTAAGGGAAGGGCGGATTTATATTTCCACAGAAAGAGTAGGAAATGATACCTGTGTCGGGCAGAGTATCCAGTTAATGCAACAAGCCCCCGTCCACGATACCCGCATGGAAAACCATGCAGCCAATATTGCCCAAAAAGCGGTTATGCCAACTTTGCTACTGGGGGGGGCAGTATTTGCCGCAACTCGCAATCCAGCAAGGGCAGCTAGTATTCTTACCCTGGACTTTGCCACAGGTATTCGCGTATCGGTACCGACAACAGTATTAGCAGCACTTACCTATGCTGCCCGTCGAGGGGTTCTGATTCGTAGCGGCAGGGCGTTAGAATTATTAGCAGAGGTAGATACTGCTGTCTTTGATAAAACAGGCACCCTGACCAAAGGGGAAGCAGCCGTTGTGGGTATAGAAAGCTTTAACCCAGAGGTATCCAGTATGCGGGTGTTGCAACTAGCAGCCACCGCTGAACAACGACTCACACACCCAGTAGCAGAAGCGATAATTCGTTATGCCCAAGAACACCAAGTAGAAATGTTGCCCCGCAGTCAGTGGGATTACCAACTGGGACTAGGAGTACAAGCAGAAATTGACACAGAGACTGTTTGTGTAGGTAGCGAACGCTTTCTACGTCATAAAGGTGTAGATATGTCTCCCCTAGATGGACAAGAAAAATCTGCCTCTGTAATTTACGTTGCTAGTAATGGTATATTACAAGGTAAGATAGAGTATAGTGACCTAATCCGTGCCGAAAGCCGAGAAGTTGTCAACACCCTGATGACGCTAGAGGGCGTAGAGGTGCATATGCTCACCGGAGATAACCAACGTACAGCCAGTGCAGTTGCTGCTAAACTAGGCATTGCCCCCAATTATACCCACGCCGAAGCTTTTCCCGAGCAAAAAGCATCTGTAGTCCGGGAACTGCACGAACAAGGCAAAACAGTTGCATTTGTGGGCGATGGCATCAACGACTCACCAGCATTAGCCTATGCTGATGTTTCCGTTTCCTTCGCCAACGGTTCCGATATTGCCCGAGAAACAGCAGATGTAGTATTAATGCAGAACGACTTGCATGGCTTATTAGAGGCTATTGATATCGCTCGTGAAGCAAAACAACTAATTAAGCAAAATACGGGCATTATCGCCTATCCTAACGTCGCTGCTTTAGCGATCGCAGTTGTCTTTGGACTTAACCCCCTAGCTGCAACCGTAGTTAACAACGGTACAACCGTAGTTGCGGGAGTCAACGGTTTGCGTCCAATTCTTCAGAAGGGAGGGAGAAAGAGTTTGTAGGGGCGCAATGCTTGCGCCCAACAGCCGCCCAATTTGTAGGGGCGCAATGCTTGCGCCCAACAGGCGTGGAGTTCTTATTTTTACCCTACTTCAGGGCAGGGAAACCCCGCCCCTATGGAGGGTGAAACCCTGGGCGGGGAAACCCCGCCCCTACGGGGGGTGAAACCCTGGGCGGGGAAATCCCGCCCCTACGGGAGGGGTGAAACCCTGGGCGGGGAAACCCCGCCCCTACCTTGCCTTTCGGGTACCCTGCGGGAACGACTACGTTGAATAGCGAACGCCACGGAGGTGGACTCACCATCTCCCAAAACTCTACCCTCTGCCAGATGAGATTAATCTCTCGAAGGCATTACAATTAAAGGTTTTAATGGAATTCTTTTGTTTACATGAGGTAAATAATTATGGCACCCAAGATTACTGATTTGATCGAAGATGCAGGCACCCCTGGAATTATAGCTGGTATTGGTGCAGCAATTTTAATTCCTGTTGTGGCTGGAGTTGGTAAACCAGTTGCTAAGTCACTGATTAAAGGTGGAATTGTTCTGTTTGAAAAGAGCAAGGGAGCCTTTGCAGAGATGGGCGAAACTTGGGAAGATATGGTAGCTGAAGCTAGAGCAGAACTTGCTGAAGCCAAGCACTTACCAGAAATTGCAGGAAGTGATACTGCTCCTGATAATGGTGCATAGATAACTCTCCTTTGGGTAGCACCAAGATTAAATAATTGGGGAATGGGAATTAGAAATAGATGTTTCCTCCCCATCTCCCCATCTTTTTCATACAGGAGGGCTTTTTAGTGTTGCAAAATGGTTACAGTAGTCTGGCTGAGGTGCCAAAAGTATCTGAAAAAGGAGTCTTAGAGAAAGCATCTAAGCAGATATTTACACAGGTTGTCAGTAATACTCCTAGAAGACTGCGATTGCGAATTGCTCAACTCCATCGACAACCGAGACAGATGCAACGACTTGTCACTAGTCTAGAAGCACATCCCAACGTTCATCAGGTAAAGAGTAATATCCATCATGGTAGTATTTTAATCCATCACGATGGTAAGGATGGTAGTTTAGAAAATGTATTCTCCAAACTCTGGGATTTAGGGGTAATTTTTGAGGATATTACAGAGGGAAAATCGGAAGCTGCGGCAGAAATTTCTAATGCTGTTGTAGATTTGAATAAACGGGTACAACGAGCCACGAATAATGTTGTAGATTTGCGTTTTTTGTTTCCGTTGACACTGGGAATATTATCAATTCGGCAGTTAATTATTAAAGGATTGCAATTTGAAATTATTCCCTGGTATGTGTTGGCTTGGTATGCTTTTGATAGCTTTTTGAAATTACATGCTCTTAACGGAAAGCCATCAACCAGTGAATAAATTAGTGATAATGTAGTTGGTGTTAATTATCCTAGGGAATAGGCATTGCCTTGTCCCTAGCAATTATATCTTGCATTGTTTTTTTAACTTAGTTTTGCACTGGTTTATTGGTATTTCAATGATAAATTCTGCTCCCTTTTCGGGGGTGGATTGACAAGATAAATTTCCGCCATGTTGATCCACAATAATTTGGTAACTAATAGACAAACCTAACCCAGTACCTTTACCGACATCTTTCGTAGTAAAAAAGGGGTCAAATAGCTTTGCTTGTACATCTTGGGGAATTCCCAGACCATTATCTGCAATGTGAATTGCTACTCGATTGTTATTAAGTAATTTAGTAGTAATGTGAATGCAGGGATTTGAAACAGTTTCTAAAGCATCAATACCGTTCGCCAAGATATTCATAAATACTTGATTGAGTTGACCGGGGTAACATTCAATTAGGGAAAGTTCGCTGTAATTTTTGACAACTTGAATTTCTGGATGGTTGGGTTTAGCTTTGAGGCGATTTTGTAAAATCATTAAAGTACTTTCGATGCCTTCATGGATATCAATCTGCTTTAATTCTGCTTCATCCAAACGGGAAAAATTACGTAAAGATAAGACAATTTCTCTAATTCTTCGCGTCCCTTCTTTCATTGAATCTAGGAGTTTTATAAAGTCTTCCGTGAGAAAATCAAGGTCAATAGCTTCAATTTCTGCCTCAATTTCTGCTGGTGGATTAGGATAGTTTTGTTGATAAAGTTTGAGTAATCCTATTAAATCTTGGGCATAGTCGCTAGCAGGAGTAAGATTAGCGTGGATAAAGTTAACAGGATTGTTAATTTCATGTGCGACACCTGCTACAGTTTGACCCAAAGAAGACATTTTTTCACTTTGGATAAGTTGTGCTTGGGTGCGCTGTAATTTGTGTAAAGCTTTTTCCAGTTCAGTAGTTTTTTCATGTAAATTAATTTCAGCTTGTTTACGACTAATACCAAGAGATATATCATTAGAAACAAAAGCCAATTCATTCAAAATAGATGCGGGTAATTCATGATGGGCAAACATAGCAATTACCCCCATTAATTGGTCATTAACAATTAATGGATAGCCTGCAAAAGCTACCAAATCCTCTCTTTTTGCCCATTCTTTGTCGCCAACACGGGGGTCAGTTTGCACAGAATTGGTAAGATGAGGTTGACGTTCTTCAGCGATTAAGCCAATCTTAAATTTACCTACTGGAACGCGACTGTGGGGTCCATCAATGTGAGTGTACATCCCCGCACTAGCTTGTAATTCCAAAACATTTTCTTGGGAGTTAAGAGTCCAAATGCGAGCAAAAGCAGCATCAAGATACTGAACTATAATTTCAGTACACTGTTGCAGCATTTCTTGTAAATTATGGTTAATAACCAGTATTGAGTTAATGTCAGCCCGAAAAGCAGATAATTGTGCTTGTCCCTTTAAAGCTACTTCTGCTAATTTGCGTTCAGTAATATTAAAAGTTGTACCGACTAAACGATAGATATAACCTCTATTGTCTTTGAGGGGATTAATAGTAGTCAACCACCAACTCTCAGTACCATCAAAATTTAAAGACTCTTCGTAACTAATAGCTTTACCAGCCTGTAAACAACTTTGATATTTTTGACGGAATTCAGCACCTTGAATTTTGCCAAATATTTCTTCTGGGGATTTATTAACAACATCTTGATTACTTATACCAGTTGCTTTTTCAGTCGGTGAATTCCAACCAGCAAAGCGCAAATCACCATTTTTCAAAACATTAACCACAAAGATTGAATGTTCAGCACCATGATAAACGCTGCGTAAAAATAGTTCTTGTTGGCGTAATTGTTCTTCATTGCGTTTGCGTTCGCGGTTATCACGAGTAATGGTGGCAAAATATAAAGGTTCTCCCGTTTGAGGATTATTAATTAAAAACATATTGTAATCAACGGGTATCACTTCTTGAGTTTTGAAGTGTTGGAAGCGACATTCTCCTTGCCACACACCATATTCCAGAATAGTAGGAATAATATATTGCTGTAATTCTTCCCTATCTCCTGGAAATAAGTAATTAATAATAGGAGTGGCTTTAGCATCTTCTAAATTGTCAACTCCTACTAATTTCCTACCAGCTTCATTAACAAATAATAGTTCTCCTTCTAGGGTAGCAAAACCAATGAAATCAGTACTATTTTCGATTAAAGAAACAAAAATTTGTTTTTCTTCTTCTGCCCGTTTGCGTTCTGTAATATCAATTAAACAGCTATACCAAATGATTTCGCCACTGCTTTGAAGTTCGGGACGTGCGATTGCTTTGACCCATTTTTGTTCACCCGATGGCATAATTGTTCGCCATTCGTATTCCCAATTTTCTAAAGTTTGAGCTGAGTAAGCAGTTGCTTCCTTCATTTCAAATACATCATCGGGATGAATAGTACTTAATATTAAAGTCGCATCTTGTTGTATTTGTTCGGGTTCTAATCCCAATATTTCTCGACATCCAGAAGAAATATAAGGATAAGAAACTTTACCATCACGATCTAAGCGAAATTCGTAAAGCATCCCCGGTACGTTATCTGTTAATCTTTGCAATCGCGCTTCAGTTTCACTCAATGCTATTGTGCGTTCCTCAACAATAACCTCTAATTCTTCATTGAGTTTTTTAAGTTGCTTGCGTTCTATAAATAAACCCAGTTGTTCCCCTAAAGTCACCATCATTTGTATTAAATGCGGATCTCTTGGTTGCTGTTCCCGACTGAAGATATTAATTACACCAATTGTCTGGTTATCATTAATGATCGGAAAGCTAAAAGCACTATTTAATCCAATTTTGGCAGCTTCTGCCCTGCGGGGAAATGATGTATAAGAAAGAACATTTTCTATCAAAATAGGCTTATTTGCCAACCAAGTCTGACCAGCAATACCACTACCATGAGAAAGAGTTAACTGCCTAGATTTAGTAATAAACTCGGATAAATCCAGGTTTTCTTGGTGCCAGTTAACACCATAACGTAGTAAGTCAGCTTGAAAGTCTACAATCCATAATTCACCAAAATCCCAACCTAAACCAGAACAAATTGCCTCTACTAATTTGCAACTTCCTTCTTCTAAATTCTCGGACTCTGCTAATACTTGAGCTAAAGCATTCTGGACACTGAGGTGTTGTTGTAATTGTTTGCGTTGGGTAATTACCTCAGTAAACATGATGATACCACCTATAGTACCTGTGGCATCGTACCAAGGATGTATCTCCCATTTTAGCCATTCAATCTTACCATCCTGGCGGATAAAAAAATCTTCCTCACACTTTTCAATATTTCCCTGCAAACAGCGTTGGTGAATTTCTTGCCAACGTTGGGGAATCTCTGGAAATATTTCATAATGAGAACGACCGATAATATCTTGATCACCTAAACCGTAATCTTTCTGCCAGCGCTGACTTGCCATAATGTAGCGCATATTGTAGTCAAATATGGCAATAGCGCTAGGGGTATAGTCCAGAAATAGATGCATCAAAGACTGAAATTTCTCTAAATAAACAACTTCCTGACGCAGTTTTACCAATTCTTGTTGGAGAGATTGATAAGCAGTTTTATCTACGGTGATCAGATTTTCAGTCATTGTACCAATGTCAGTCAGTGGGAATTTTAAGCTTTCAGGATCTATAGTGCCCAAATATCCTAACTTCCTTGACAAGTTGAAAAATTGTTAACTAACTGCGGATCGCAGATTATAAAGATTACACAGATTGCACTGATGGATGTAATTTGGAAATTCGCGATCGTACCGCTTGGTAGACATGTTGCACCTGGGTCAGAAAGCTGGACAGCGGGTTGCTTTCTCTATGCTTGTTGAAAATGGTCCAAGATATGACTTGGGGGTTTTTGGAAGGGAAGAAAGATGAAAACCTCACTCATTAGATATCTGAGGGGTTCTATATGCTGACCCTCGTCTACCGCGTCTGGTGCCCTAAATTCTGTAAAATAATTCAAGGATATTTTTGTCACATACCAATACTTCAGATTAGATTTTGAACTAGTCTAGTAAGGTTGAAAATTTAACTATGAATCTAATTACTCCCTTCTCGTTCTAAGATTACCTATAAAAATTTCTCCCCCTCTTCCCCCTCTTCCCCCTCACTCATTAGATACCAAAGAGGTCTAATGGGTGAGGTAAAAAAAGAAATTTATATAGCGGTTTTCGGTTGAGTAGAATACAAATCTTACCTCACCCCGTCCTGCGGACACCCCTCTCCTTAGTAAGGAGAGGGGAAGGGGTGAGGTTTCGAGTGTATTGCACCCAAGTGAAAACCGCTATAATAGCCAAATTCAGCAACGCTATGGTTTTTGAGCTCGGAAAGTAGCTGTCACTGTATAGTCAGAAGTGCGGTAACCTGTGAAACCCACATGTTCACATTCTACAAATCCAACTGATTCCATAAGTTCTAACACTTTGGAAACAGGTATAGCTCCTGCTACACAATCGCACCAACTCCCTTTTTCTGTCTCCGACTCAGAATTTCCTTCGCGAACTACATCCAGCAAATAAAACCTACCACCTGGTTTCAAGCAATTATATGCTTGTACAAAAGCACATTTCTTACGAGGTGATAAGTTAAATGTCCCATTTGAAATGACTACATCGGCTACACTTGTGGGAATGTCTTTGTGGTCAGCCATATCAAATGGTGCTTTAATGACTTCAATGTTATTAAAGTTACATAATTGGGCATTTTCACGGGCTTTCTTCACCATTGCGGTTGTCATATCTACACCAATGACTTTCCCCACCTCACCTACCAAACTGGCAGCAACACAAAGGTCAGCACCCGCACCGCATCCTAAATCAATAACGGTTTCACCTTTGTTAATCGGACCAAGGGAGAAAGAATTACCGCACATACACGAAGACTCCCAAACTTGGTCAGGAAGCTGCGATACGTCATATCCCATTTTTGCCGCATTTTCTTTACCATAAGGTAGAGGATGAGTCGTGCCGAATCCCCCTTGAGGATTTTCAGCTAGTTGGGTGTACTGCTTGAGAATTTCCTTAAAGGAACGGGTTACACCAACTGTCAACTTGATTTGACCCCAAAGTTCATCACTTTCAAGAAATTCATTGTAGTCAATCACACCATTGTTGTCACGGTCTGCTTTTTGAATGAGTTTAGTTAGTTCATTTTCTCCAAGATTAACCTTCAACGAGTCCAACAATTGACGGAGTTCATCGACTGAGATATGACCATTGCCATCTAAATCGATCAGCGAAAAGATTTCCCGGAGATCATCTTGAGAGGTGAGATGTACCTTGTTGTTCACCCATTCCACAAATTCAGGCAATTCGATAGTTCCACTTAAGTCAGCATCGGTTTTGATGAAGATGGCTTCTAGTTCTTCATCTGTTGGACTTATTCCCAGAGAAGCCATAGCACTCCCTAACTCTTGTTTAGTTAGAGAACCATTACTATCAGCGTCAAAGAAATTAAATACCTCTTTGAATTCATCAAGTTGATCCTGTGTCAATTGACCTGAAGGATTAATTGATTGCATAATTAATTTTTCTCCTTTTTAATTCCTAACTCCTAACTCCTAATTTATATCCAACCCCGTAAACGATATATCACCATACCGAGGTATTCTTTGACAGCGTTAGTCAAGTTGTATAAATTCTTGGTGTCGGGTAACAAATTGAGAATAGCAGCTTTGGGGGTACTAGCGAGTTCTTGCATTTCACCCTCACTAATCAGAAAATCCGTTGGTGCAGGAACCGCATCAATTCCTTGACGTTGGAAAATTTGCAGTGATCGCGGCATATGCATTGCAGATGTTACAAGTAGCACGCGTTTAATGTTGTTTTCCTGGAGTATTTCACGTACATTTACGGCATTTTGATAGGTGTTGAGTGAATTTGGCTCTTCAATAATTGCAGTTTGGGGTATACCAAGAGAAGTAAGAATTGCAGCCATATCTGTAGATTCTGCAGCACCCCCACCACGCCAATCAATACGTCCTCCACTGAGAATAATTTTTGGCGCTTTTTGCTGAAGATAGAGTTGAGCTGCATAAATGACGCGATCGCCTGATTCGCTTAAATCGACACCAGGACGGGGGGGTAAAGCCGATTTGGTAGCACCCCCCAAAACTACAATTGCTTCTGCTGTAGGCAAGTCTGCGGTGGGGATATGTTGCCATTCTAGTGATCGCACCAGAAAGCGGGAAACCCAAGCGTTACTGCTGCCAAGCAAGAGAATTAGGGCGAAAATGATGCATAATGCTGCTATGCGTGGTCTCTTCCACAACATTACCAGTGCCACAATTAGAGTTACACAGGATAATCCCAGGGGATAGAAAAATAATGGTAGTAACTTGGAGAGATATAAAAACATGGGAATAACAAATGACCACTTAAAAAGGGGTGTTGCTGAATTACCTCACCCCCTTCCCCTCTCCTTACCAAGGAGAGGGGTGTCCGCAGGACGGGGTGAGGTTTTGATTTCCCCTCTCCTTACCAAGGAGAGGGGTGTCCGTAGGACGGGGTGAGGTTTTGATTTCCCCTCTCCTTACCAAGGAGAGGGGTGTCCGTAGGACGGGGTGAGGTTTTGATTCAAGATTCATAGATGGATTCAGTAAAGCCTAAATAAAAAAGAGTCAGAATTGAGAATATATCTGCAACTCCTGACTCCCCATAGTTATTGATTACAAATTATCTTGATGAAAAAAGGATAAAGAACAAAGAATGAAAAATTGCTCAATGGTTCTTCAGGTAAATTACCTTAGAGGATGTTTGGAAAGTCTAAAAGCTTACTTAAAACCTCTCGACCTAGACGCGTAAAGCCTACGGCATAGCTTTGCTTACCGCGCAGCGTGTCGCTACCCTGCGGGAAGCCCCCTTCGGGGTCTAATGCGACTCAGCGGCTTCTCGTAGAGTACCTCTCTCCTACTAGTCCAGAGGCTTTGAAACCCCACTTCCCTCGTAGGGAAGGGGGGTAGGGGGGTTAGGTTTTTAGGGTTGTGATGTTAAACATAATACTTTTCAAACATCCTCTTAATCAGAACTATTATTTATCCCTTTCCCAAAATTTTAAATTGGAAATTCCTGATTCCCGACGATAACGACGGGTGGATCTTCTGCTTCTCTGGGTGGTTATTCTGTGTCTGGGTATTTTTTCTTCTACTTCCGGCTGTTCTCCAGTTGCTTCTGGTAGCTGAGTTTTAGTTTCTTCTTTGCTGTTCCACCAAGCAATAATCCATCCTGCTGCAATACCGGCAATTCCGCTGAGCAATATGCTTGTGGAGGTGGTGTGTCCTATAAGTATAAAGCCTAGCAAAAAGAATAACCAGTATTTAACTCCGGCATCAATGCCTTTTGAGGAATCTAAATTTTGAGATTGGGGTCTATTTTGGTTTGCTGATGTCAACCCGCCTAAAATAAAACCAGCTGTAATGCCCAGAAATAGGCTGAGGGATGGTGGAACCCCTGTATTTGCAAATAAAACTGCTAAAAATATACCAACTACCAGCTGGGAAAAGAAGCTTGGCGAGATGGATAAAAGATTAAGCAGGTTGTTTTTTGGTGGTGCCATGAGCTAAAGTCTATTGGCTAATTACATTTTCTAATTGTGCCTCTATTGATTGAGTTGTATCCAAAATTGTTACATAGGGTTTTTCTTCTGCGGTGATTGGTTCTGCTTGCTGAAGTTGTGAGGCTAACAAATCAGCTGTAGCATCCGCTATATCTCCAGTACGGCTTTGCAGTCGCTGCTGCAATACTTCTGGTGGTGCACTACATTCAACAATCCGCAGGGGAATTTGCTTAGCTTTGGCTTGGGCGATCGCTTGCTGTCGCAGTTGTTGTTTATCATACTTGGCATCCAAAATCACATTAAAGCCCTGACTGGCAAGCATGATTCCTAATTCTAGCAGTCTTCCATAGGTTTTCTCTGTCATTTCGGCGGTATAAATTTCATCCCCACCCCGTGACCTTAAAGGTATACCAGCTAAATGTTTGCGCACTGCGTCGGAACGAATCTGTATTGCTGCCAATTTCCGTGCTATATACTTGGCTGCGGTACTCTTACCAGAACCGGATAAGCCAGACATTAAAATTAGTTGTCCACCTTTGGATTGAGTGTAATCCCAGGCTTGTTTGTAATATTCAGCAGCGGTTTTACTAGCGTCTTGCTTGACATTTTCGGGAATTCCCGGATCATCGAGTAAAAATGAAGTTACCTTTGCCCGTACATATGCCTGACGACTTAAATACAAGGGTAGCACCTGCAAGCCTTCCCAGTCTCCGGTTTGTTCTAAATAGGTGTTTAAAAAGACATTGCCTAAATCTTGGCGTTTTCGTGCTTCCAAGTCCATCACCGTAAATGCCACATCATACATGACATCTACAAACCGAAACGGCTCATTAAACTCAATACAATCAAACACCAACATTTTATCTTGCCACAGGGCAATATTTCTTAGGTGTAAATCCCCGTGGCATTCCCGAATATAGTCATTTTTGATTCTTTGCTCAAATAATTCTTCCCCTTCGGCAAAAAATTGATCCGTGTAAGCCTTAGTTTCGTCAAACTGTTGCTGGGTTTGGGGTCCGCCGATATACTTTTGGGTCTGTTCGTAATTTTCGTCAATTGCTGCCCGTACATTCACCACTTCTCCAAAGGAGCGGATGTAATCATTAATATCTGCTTTTTCATGGTAGCGAGCCACTATCCGCCCTAATTCCTCCAGGTGTGCCTCCTCTAGAGTTCCCTCCTCAAACATGGAACTTAACAGGCTTTCCTGGGGAAACTGGCGCATTTTCAGAGCATATTCTACGGCTTCCCCCGTACCCCCTAATTGGTAATTATCTTCTGTACCAGTTATGGGTAATACTTCTAAATATAGTTCTGCTGCTCCCCGACGGTTGAGGCGTAATTCTTCCTGACAAAAATGCTGCCGTTTATCTAGGGTTGAAAAGTCCAAAAAGCCAAAATTTACCGGCTTTTTCAATTTATAGGCATAATCACCAGTCAACAACACATAGGAAATATGGGTCTGAATCAATTGTATTGGTTCAGTTACAGCATGGGGATAAAACCCAGGCTGTAACATTTGCTGAATTAAAGTGGGAATAGCAACTTCTGTCATTGTTTTTTTTAGTCCTTACTTTGCTTTAGTCCGCTACGCTTTTAGACATCTACGGCAGTTATATAGGGGTTTTCAGGCTTTGTGCAATACAGACCCTCACCTCACCTCGCAGCAGCTTTCTGTAAGGGTAGGAGAGGGTAAAGGCAGCCACTGCGTTGCTTTTCCAAAGTTGTAGCAAGTGGCGTGGTGAGTTAAAATTTCTGTACCCCACTCAACCCAAAACCGCTATAACGGTTTTCAACTCAACAGAATACACCCATCTGTGGTTTTTGATAAATTTTGTGTATTTCCATCACTTGCAACCACCTACAAATACAAAAGAACCACGAGTTGGCATTGGTGAGGTGAATTAAAGAAGGATGATTCTTGTGGTGCAGGCATCTTGCCTGCCTGATAAAAATAGAAAACGGGCAGGGATGCCCGTTTCACAAACCAAGATGACCATCACACAAAACCATCAAAATCATCAGTTGATTGTGGGATGGGCATCTTTTCCGTCACTCATATGCAATTTAAATGTGGAACAGCTTGATACTTTGCGTTTTGCAGCAAAGTTATCACACAATTTACGACACTGTACCGCTGGCTTCTGATTCAGCTTCCTCTGCTTGTTCTGTCTCCTGGACTTGTGGGGGTAGGACACTAACCACTAGTTGATTTGGGTCACCTTGAGTTGTTACACCTTCAGGTAATACTATGTCTCCCAGATTCCAGCTATCTCCTACATTCATATTCGAGACATCAATATCAATGCTTTGGGGAATATTCTCAGGGCTACAGCTAACCTGTAATTGGGTCATTACCGTATCTAAAAGCCCACCTTCCTGCTTCACACCAACAGCATCCCCGACAAAATTCAGGGGTACTTCTACATTCATATCACCGTGTCCTGCCACCGCAAAGAAACTAAGGTGATAGGCATTACCCTTTGTTGGGTGAGATTGCACTTCCCGCAGTAAGGTTTTACCCTGCCAAGAAATATCACTGACTTTCAAATCAATCAAAGTGTTATTAACCGAAGCCACCTTTAGCAAGCGTTCTACGGTTTTAGCATCAATGGTCAAAGCCACAGACTCTGTGCCTTTGTGACCATACAAATTAGCAGGAATTTGACCAGAACGCCGCAAAGCCTTGGGTTTGCTTCCTTCTGGTCGGGTTTGACATTCTACTTTTACAGCCATAGCAGTTCTCAATTATGAATTTTGTATTTCCATTAACTATCTTAGGGGCACAGCAGCACCGTGCCCCTAGATTGGCAAAACTATAATTGTACACCTATTTATTCACCAAAGAAACTGGTGTACCATCTGCTTGTAACAAAGCACGCTTAGGTCCGTGAATTGGGTCTTCGAGAATGATAGTTTGATCGCGGCTAGCACCCAAAGAGACAATCGCAATTGGCACTTTCATCAATTCTGCCAAGAATTTCAGATAGTCCTTTGCTTGGGTGGGTAAGTCTTCCCAAGAACGACAATCACTAGTTGACTGCTGCCATCCCGGTAAAGTTTTGTAAATCGGACGACATTGTTGGAATCGCCGGGAACTGCTAGGAAAATCTTCGCACCGTTCCCCATCTATTTCGTAGGCGACACAAACTTTGATTTCTGCCAATTCATCTAACACATCTAGTTTGGTAATCGCCAGACAATCCATACCATTGATACGTACCGCATAGCGACCAATCACCGCATCAAACCAGCCACAACGGCGCTTACGTCCGGTGGTAGTGCCAAATTCCGCACCCCGAGAACATAATAATTCCCCACACTCATCTTGTAATTCCGTAGGAAATGGTCCTTCTCCCACACGGGTTGTGTAAGCCTTAGCTACCCCAATCACCCGGTCAATCATAGTTGGACCAAGTCCCGTACCCACACAAGCACCCCCTGCTACTGGGTTCGAGGAGGTGACATAGGGATAAGTACCATGATCTAAATCCAGAAGGGTTCCTTGGGCACCTTCAAACAAAATATTACGCCGTTTCTGAATAGCATCATATATCTTCAGGGAAGCATCCACCACATAGGGTCGCAAGCGTTCCGCATAACCCAAATATTCCTCAATGACATCTTGGGGGTCTAACGGTGGTAGATTATAAAGTTTTTCTAGAATGACGTTTTTATAATTAATCGTCCACTCTAACTGGTCGCGTAAACCCTGGGTATCCATCAAGTCTAACACCCTGATACCAGTTCGTTCCGATTTATCCGCGTAGGTAGGACCAATCCCTCGACCAGTAGTGCCAATTTTATGATTTCCCCGGCGTTCTTCGGCTGCCCTATCAATTAACCTATGGTAGGGCATAGTGACATGTGCCGTTTGGGAAATAAACAGCTTGTCAGTGGAAATATTTAATTCTTTTAGTTGATCCAGTTCTGTAATCAATACCTGTGGATCAATTACAGTCCCAGAACCAATAATACACTCGGTATCTGGATACAAAATACCAGAGGGAATCAAGTGCAGTTTAAAGGTCTGACCTTTAACTACAATGGTATGTCCAGCATTGACACCCCCTTGGTAACGTACAACAACATCTGCCGAGTCACTGAGTAAGTCTGTTATTTTACCTTTTCCTTCATCGCCCCATTGGGCACCTATGACAATGACGTTAGCCAAGTGTTTTTATGATATCTACAGTTTTCACAAGGGTATATTATTTACATAATTGGCGATTTTTGTCAATATTAATAATTTTAATTTTTCCCTCCTCCACTTCCCATTCCCTATTCCCTATTCCCTATTCTCTATTCCCTATTCCCTATTCCCTATTCCCTATTCCCTCGTCAATTCCCGCCAAGTTATTTCACCAACAATTCCATCCTCCACCACATTGCGCTGACTTTGAAAGGCTTTGACAGCAGTCTCTGTCATTGCACCAAAAACTCCATCAACTCCACCAATAGCATAGCCATTAGAGAGTAACAGCCGTTGCAGGACTCTCACAGAAAGACCAGATTCACCAAAACGTAAAGTTGGCAATGTGTTGTCAGTGAAATTTCCCAGTTTGGCTATCAGTATTTGCTCACCACCTTGCTTTAAATCCTTGTTTTCCCTAGAGACTGTGCAACTTGACAAACTGTCCTTCCCTCCAGGCAGAGAATATTTAGACTCCATTAAACTAGAAGAAACTTTTTGATAAAGTCTACTGGTTATATTATTCAGTAAACTTTTATTTTTTACAGCCAAAACTGAAGAATTTGCTTGGTAATTTTTATTTGACTCGATGAATTCAGGTGGTATAATTTCAAAGCTTGGAACTAAATCAGATAATTGATTACATTTTGGTTTTGAGTTTTGCACACCCTTTTTGAGGGCGATTCCTGAGTTATAAAGTGAATTTGGGGCTGATGTTTGTTCTTTTACCAACATGCCCGCTATAAACAGGGATATATCACTCATTGTGCTTTATTTTATTAACACCCTTAATGATTTTGACAGGGAAAATAACCACTATTCCGGAATAGCAGCTAATAAAAATTAAACAAATGCAATAACTCTCTTAGAAAATTGGCAAGGGTTGATTTGCCATTTCTAAGAGGATTGATACAGAGATGGATAATTGGTGTGTGTGAAAACAGACTGGACACCTAAGTGCTTAAATCCGTTTTCCCAGATCGAACCTCAGATTATTACTCTAGTAAACTTGAGGCAATTGTAAACTGTAATCAAATTAGCGAACTGTAACACCTATTACCCTAGATAGGCAATTGATATCATGTGCAACACAAAACTTACACAAATCGCTCATATCTCAACAAATAGAGCAATTTGATGTTTGCTTCCTGTTTCTACCAAGCCCGTCGGCGGGTAACTTGTCCACAGGCGTAAATTCCGCATTTGCCATGCGTATTT
>JASJCY010000170.1 GCA_030065825.1 Nostocaceae cyanobacterium
CGTTGATGGGGACTGTAATAAATGGTTAAGTTACCAGCAGCATAAAAATCATTTCTGTCTCTCCATAGCCACTTGAGACATTTGAGTAGGAGCATTATTTGCTCTAAATGCAGTTCTGTTTCCAAGGGAGGTTCATCGCTGTATAAATCACTTGGGGGAAAGATAACATTTTCGGTGATGTCTTGGGGAGTGTCTAATTCTTTAGCAAGGGACATGGCTAGGGATGGAGTTACGAGGGTATTATGGGTTTATTGTAACGTCCCCGTGGTAAAGCTATTGTAATGGGTAGTAACTCAGTTTACTCATATCTTGCACCACCCTGAGAAACCGGATTTATTGAGAATCACTCAACCTCAAAACCTTAATTTTTAGTTGATAAACGCGGTTTCTTTGCTTTTGTTGAAAATGGTCCAAGATGTAACTTGACAAAGGTGCGTTGCGCTTTGCAACAACACACCCTACAAATCTTATTCAGTAATTTCCACTATCCTAACGTTGCAAATAAATCCCTTCCAGTCTTACCCTAAAAACCTCTTTCTTTGTGTCTACCCTGCGGGAAGCGCAAAGCGCTATGTGCCTTAGTGTTTTTTCATCAATTGACTTGTCATCAGATAAGCGATAGCTTACGCTGACTTGTCAGTTCGCACAACACCCAACAAATCTTTAACTGGCTTTTGCTTCATTTTCCATAGACTCAGCTATCGTAGCAAACCTCTCTGCTGTAGCTTTAGCGATGATTGCGAGTTGGGACAAAGGCATGAGTTTGATTTGTTTGACAATCTGATTCACATCTGAAGTTTCTGATGCTGGCTTAAGACCCAAATAATTCATCAATTCTTCCATCGTGTAGCCAGCACGATCTGCTATCTGAGCCAAATTCTTGATGTCGGGAATAGTCTCTCCCTTTTCCCAAAGTTGTACCGCAGTTGCTGAAACACCCAAAAGTTTACCAAAGCCACGTTGACTCATGGAACCACGAGCCATTTTTATCACTTCAATTAGTTTCTTTTTTGCTTCTGAATCCACTGCTGTAGTATTCTGCCATTACTATAGGGAGTTTATCTTGTCGAATATAAATAAATGTAAAGGCTAGTTTACAAGCAAAATTGTAACCGCTACTCTAAAAGTAGAGTTGGAATTTAAAAGTGTACTTGCAAATTTATCTAGACAAAAGGGCTAGACTAGTCCATTATATAGGTGATCGCACAATAACGAACAAATATTTAACTTGCTTTTGCTTCGTCCCCTGGTATTTCAGCCGCAGTAGCCAGTCTATCCATTACAACTCTACCAATTATCGCCACCTCATTTAGTGGCATCGACTTAATATGCTTTACAATCTGCTGTAAATCAGAGCTTTCTGACAGTGGCTTAACACCCAAATAGTTGAGCAATTCTTCCATCGTATAACCTGCTCTATCAGCAATGTTAGCCATATTCACGACATCTGGAATTGACTCTCCCTTTTCCCACAGTTGCACAGTGGTATAAGACACACCCAGAAGCTTTGCAAATCCTCGTTGGCTCATAGAATCACGAGCCGTTTTTACAATTTCACCTAGTTTCTTCCTAGCTTCTAAATCCACTGTTGTAGTATATGAACGCAACTGTACTGACCAATAAAATGTTTTCTTTTCAGATTGTAAATCCACCATTGACAAGTCTAGTTGTCAATGGTATTCTTTTAATAGATTTGTCGATGACAAATTAATTATTGCAAGCTTACTCAGAAAGAACAACCAAACTAATTAATTTTATCCCTGAACTGATTCATGTGTAGCTTGCAGTCAAACAATTTTGGAGGATACATCATAAATTCCAAGCTACACAAACAAAATAGTCGCAAATGTCGAATTCTAGTGATCGTACAATAACGAACAAATCTTTAACTTGCTTTTGCTTCATCCCCTGGTGTTTGAGCAGCAGTAGCCAATCTATTTACACCAGCTTGTACAATCTCCGCTACCTGAGACAAAGGCATATGATTAATCTGTCTAAGAATCACGCTCAAATCAGAAGCCTCTTGTATTGGCTTACCCGCTAAACAACTGAGTAACTCTTCCAGTGTATAACCTGCTCTTGGTGCAATTTTTGCCAAGTATTCCGTATCTGGCACATTTACACCCTTTTCCCACAACTGGACAGCAGTCGCAGAAACTCCCAAAAGCTTGCCAAATGCTCTTTGGCTCATGGAACCACGAGCCTGCTTGATAATTTCAATCAGTTTTTCTCTGCTTTCGATGTTCACTGCGCCTGTGGCTACTCAACTGGATTTACAAGTTTAGTTTACTAAGGAATGTTAAAAAGTTTCGTTCTATGTTGACAATCTTCGTTGAAATAGTTAATCTTAAATGTAGATTGTCACCCAATAACTTTAATTATAGGTTACAGCCACAAATATTGGCTTCTCTACCAACAACACGGAGGGTGCATCATGAATACCAAGATCCATAATATTACCTCCAAGCGACGCCCTAGTCGCAGCTTAATAGCCACTAAAAAGATTAAACCAGATTTTTGGTTTCTTTCCAAGGTTGAAATTAGAGAAGCATTAGAAGCACAAGGCTATAAAGTCAAAGAAATCAGGAAAGTCCGCTATCTCAAGCATCAAATCTGTATTTCTTACATAAACAAACAAGGTGGTACATGCAGTGGCTTTTTCAGCTACCGGATTTTTTGGCGTTGGCAAAATGCAGTAGAAAGGTTAATTAAAGGTTGTTTCAGCCTCAAAGAATGGGTTTTATTAAATTATACTCTCCAGTATGAATTTTCCCATTATCCCTATCCTGGTGAAATGGTAGACACCATCAACGCTGCACTCGAAAATCGTTTGTGTATATTAAAAGCCAGCACAACTAACCCAGATGCACTTACTTTGGCTTTTCTCCAGGTGAACCAGGAAGAACAGATTGAAAAACCGCTTGCCTGTATTTCATAAAACAAATAGACAAAGGGTTTTTACTGATAAAATATAGCCTTGGGCGCAAGCCGAAGCGCCCCTACTAGAATTCTATATCCCCTTCCAAGACTGGAGCCAGAGAGAAGTTTTGATGCAAACGGTGGTTAGTAGCGCAGTTATCTTTGTAATTTTAAGTACGTATTTTCTCGGTAATATTTACTCCACAACAGCCAAAGCTTCGATTACCGCTTCCAGAGCGATCGCCACATGAGTCCAATGGGTTCCTCCTTGACAATAAACCACATAGGGTTCCCGCAGGGGACCATCAGCAGAAAATTCCAGGGTACTCCCCTCGATAAACGTCCCCCCAGCCATGACTACCTGGCTCTCGTAACCGGGCATTTCGTCGGGAATGGGGTCTAAGTAGGAACCGATGGGAGAATGGCGTTGAATGGCTTTACAGAAGGCAATTAGCTTTTGGGCAGAACCAAGTTTAATTGCTTGAATTACATCCCGACGGGGTGCCAGGGGTGCGGGATTTACGGGATAGCCTAATTTGTCGAACACATAACCCGTCAGGTGAGTACCTTTCATTGCTTCACCCACCATTTGCGGTGCTAAAAATAAGCCTTGGAAGAGTAAGCGTAATTGGTCAAAAGTCGCACCACCAGCGCTACCAATACCCGGTGCAGTCAAACGACAAGCTGCGGCTTCTACCAAATCAGCACGACCAGCAATATAACCGCCAGCTGTGACAATTGTACCACCAGGATTTTTGATTAAAGAACCCGCCATTAAGTCTGTACCCACGTGGGTAGGTTCACGGGTTTCGATAAATTCCCCGTAGCAATTATCAACGAAGCAGACAGTGTTGGGATTTTGTTGCTTAACTATTTCCACAATTTTGGCAATCTCAGCAATTGAGAGACTAGAACGCCAAGAATACCCACAAGAACGCTGAATAAATACTAAACTAGTATTATCCCTGACTGATTGACTTAAAGCTTGCCAATCTACAGTTCCCTGTGGGGTCAGGTCTAATTGTCGATAGCGGATGCCAAAATCTATAAGTGAACCTTGACCTTGCCCCCTTAAACCAATTACTTCTTCTAATGTATCGTAGGGCGAACCTACCACCGATAGCATTTCGTCACCGGGACGAAGAACCCCAAATAAACCACAGGCGATCGCATGGGTTCCGGAAACGAATTGTACCCGCACTGCGGCAGCTGAGGCACCCATAATTTGGGCAAACACTTGATCTAAAATTTCTCGTCCTAAATCATCATGTCCATATCCTGTAACCCCTGCAAAATGGTGCGACCCTACATTATGATCACGAAAGGAATTTAATACTCGTTGGAGATTTTCCTTGACCTGAGCGTCAATTCCAGAAAAAATCTGTAACAGAGCCTGTTGTGCTTGTTGCAGCATATCCAAGCTGTTCATCAGTTCCCCTTTCACAAAAAAATACTAATTTGCGGATTTTGACATCGCGCAGATTCAAAGCGAACAATTTATTATTCAGGTTTCTGCATGACGATTGCTACATCAACCAAACGACAAGTCAACTGGGTGAATACCCTGTTCTTTGTTAGTTTACATATCGGAGCTTTATTTGCATTCCTACCCATGTTTTTTAGTTGGAAAGGAGTGGGTGTAGCTCTATTACTTTACTGGGTGAGCGGGGGTTTAGGAATTACTCTCGGATTTCACCGTCTGGTGACCCACCGCAGCTTTCAAACTCCAAAGTGGCTGGAGTATTTTCTCGTGCTTTGTGGTACTCTTGCTTGTCAAGGTGGACCCATTGAATGGGTTGGTACCCATCGCATCCACCATTTATACTCCGATCAAGAGTTAGATCCCCATGATTCTAATCAAGGGTTCTGGTGGAGTCATATGGGTTGGCTGATTTATTTTCGACCCGATACGATGGAAATTCCTCGCTTTACGAAAGATATTGCCGATGACCCAGTTTACCAGTTTTTGGAAAAGAATATGATTCTGCTCCAAGTAGCACTAGGTGTAGTGTTATTACTATTGGGTGGCTGGTCTTTCGTTTTTTGGGGAATTTTTGTGCGCATTGTTTATGTCTACCACTGTACTTGGTTAGTCAACAGTGCCACCCATAAATTTGGTTATCGTAGCCATGATGCTGGTGACAGATCCACCAATTGTTGGTGGGTAGCGCTATTAGTTTTCGGTGAAGGCTGGCATAATAATCACCATGCCTATCAATATTCTGCTCGTCACGGGTTGCAATGGTGGGAAATTGACCTCACTTGGATGACCATTCAATTGCTGCAAGTTCTAGGTTTAGCTACCAATGTCAAGCTAGCTGATACTAAGCAGTAATTGCTGATTACAGCCCCTACTTCTGGGCTAAGATTACCTAAAGTAGGAGTGGGGGCTAATACCAATTGACAATACTCACTCCGTGAGAAGCAAGCTACGCAATTAAAAATTGGTCTTATATGCTCTTTCTCACACAAGTAGAGAGCGCAATCTAGATGCGCTAGAGTTCTTTGGATTGATATAATCCGAGACGCTAAGGTTCTGACACTTTGCTGCAAGGCACTTTTGAAGTGACTTGATGGTGAAGTTTGTTTTTTTGAAGGTATTCATGACTACAACAGTAAACAACCAGAAACAAGTTGATATCGGTGCTTCTTCCGACTTGAAGTTACAAGACATTATCAAAAGTCTGCCCAAGGAATGTTTTGAAAAGAAACCCCTCAAAGCTTGGACAGGGGTTTTAATGAGTGTATTAATGGTCGGTTTGGGCTATTTCAGCCTGACTATTGCTCCTTGGTATCTTTTGCCTTTAGCATGGATATTTACGGGTACTGCTTTAACAGGTTTTTTTGTTATCGGTCATGATTGCGGTCACCGTTCGTTTTCCCAAAAGCGCTGGGTAAATGATTTGGTGGGACATGTGATATTTATGCCGTTAATTTATCCGTTCCATTCTTGGCGTATTGGTCATAATTATCACCATACTCACACCAACAAGTTAGACGAAGATAACGCTTGGCACCCCATTAGACCAGAAATTTTTGAAAGTTGGGGTACAGTTTCTCAGTGGAGTTTTAAGAGGTTCATTCTTAACCGTCTCTGGTGGGTAGGTTCCGTAGGACATTGGGCTGTAATACATTTTGATTGGCGCAATTTTCGCAAGCAAGACCAATCCGATGTGAAATTCTCTGTAGCAGTGGTAGTTTTATTTGCGGCGATCGCAACCCCCACTCTCATCGCTACAACTGGTATTTGGGGATTTATCAAGTTCTGGTTTATTCCCTGGCTGGTTTACCATTTTTGGATGAGTACCTTTACTTACGTTCATCATACAGCTCCAGAAATTCCTTTTGTGGAAACAAGTAAGTGGAATCAGGCTTTAGCACAGTTATCTGGAACGGTTCATTGCAATTATCCCCATTGGATTGAAATCCTTTGCCACGATATTAACGTCCACATTCCCCATCACATTTCTACAGCGATTCCTTCCTATAATTTGCGCATGGCTTATAGCAGTTTGCAAGAAAATTGGGCAGATTATCTATATCCTGAATGTCAGTTTTCTTGGTCTTTAATGAAGAAACTGACAGACAAGTGTCACCTCTACTGCACAGACGAAGGATATCGTTCTTTTCAGGAATATTATTCTGGTAAATAAATATTGCTGCTGTAACTAGATTTCGGAATTCCTAGTTTTACTAATTCCCATTTTGTGGTTTATTATAAGGAATTCCGAATTATTTTGTCTGTTTTTCAATCATTAACAAATTAAACAACCAAGTGCAATCTACAACTACCGGATTAGAGAATCTTCACCTACCAGCATCTTCTGAAAATACAAACAAACTGCCTTTCACTCTAGGTGATTTAAAAGCAGCAATCCCTAGGGAATATTTTATCCCTAACGTTGGCAAGTCGCTGTTTTTCTTTTTTCGTGATATCTTGATTATTGGTCTGCTTTATGCATTGGCATTTTACCTAGATTCCTGGTGGTTCTTGCCAATTTTTTGGCTGATGCAAGGAACCATGTTTTGGGCTTTATTTGTAGTTGGACACGATTGCGGACACCAATCTTTTTCTCAGAAAAAATGGCTCAATGATTTAATTGGTCATATTTGTCATACTCCCATACTCGTACCTTATCACGGCTGGCGCATCAGCCACAGAACGCATCATTTAAATACTGGTCATCTTGACAACGATGAAAGCTGGTATCCAGTTACAGAATCAGAGTATAAGGTGATGTCTTGGGAAGAAAAAATCGGACGTTATTATATTTTCTTCTTGGCTTATCCTATATATCTGTTTATGCGTTCTCCTAATAAGGAAGGTTCCCATTTTTTACCCAGCAGCCCACTGTTTAAACCATCGGAAAAATGGGACGTAATTACCAGTACTATCCTCTGGACTTTAATGGTGTGTTTCCTTGGCTTCCTCACTTATCAGTGGGGTTGGATGTGGTTATTAAAATACTATGCTGCACCCTACATTGTGTTTATTGTTTGGCTAGATTTAGTAACTTTCTTGCATCACACAGAAGAAGATATTCCCTGGTATCGTGAAGGAGAATGGACATTTTTGAAGGGTGCATTGTCTACCATTGACAGAGACTATGGTTTTATTAACCATATTCATCATGATATCGGTACTCATGTTGCTCACCACATATTTTTGAATATTCCTCACTACAATTTAAAGAAAGCAACAGCAGCGATTAAACCTGTTTTGGGAGATTATTTCCGTAAATCAGAAGAACCAATTTGGGTTTCTGTTTGGCATTCTTGTATCAGTTGTCATTTTGTCCCGGATGTAGGAAATAAGGTTTATTATACATCTCCTGTGAAGTCACCAAAAAAATAATCGAAATTGGCTTATAGGGAATAAAAAAAGTAGGGGTTTAGCAATGCTAAACCCCTATTTTTCTGTTCCCCTTCCCTAGTAGGGAAGGGGTTAGGGGTTAGGTTTTTAGGGTTGTGATGTTAAACATAATACTTTTCAAACATCCTCTAAGTAAGGAGAGGGGTGGCTTTAGCCGGGGTGAGGTGGAATCTGTACTTCATTTAACTGAGAACCGCTATATATTGCTAAAAAACTTGAAATCCTGATTGTAGAGAATTGGATTCTTGACTCGATATTATTAATCAGCTATAGCAATCCTGAATCATTTGTGAGAAAATACGATAGGGGCTGTTAGTAGTGATTGTAACAACCGATAGGGGTGTATCGATGTGGATTCAGTCATTGGATAATTTTATCAAATATAGCCAAGATAAACTGGAAATTACACGAGCGACCGCAGTAAAAATGCTGTTGTGTGGATATAAACATAAAGAAATAATGCCTATATTGGGCGTTTCATCGGGGTTCATTAGTAAATGGAAGAAAGCCTTTTTTCAAAACGGAGTAGAAGGCTTAAAACTAGCATATAAAGGAAGCAAAGGGTTTCTAGATATACAACAACATACTGAGATAGTTGAGTGGTTACGTTCTAAAGAAAGATGGACTTTAGATGAGCTAGAATACCAACTTGCATCAAAATACGAAGTTGCATTCGAGTCAAAGCAAAGTTATTATGAACTATTTGATGAAGCAGGTATAAGTTGGAAGAAGACCCAATCTAATAATCCTAAGTATGATTCAGAATTAGTCGCTTCAAAAAAAAAGAAATTAGAGAGTTGTTGGAGACGCGACGAGCCGAAATAGAGTCTGGAGAAGTAGCTGTTTTCATGGTTGACGAATGTCATTTGTTGTGGGGAGATAGTGAAGGTTATGTTTGGGGAAAGAAGAAAGAACGAGTTTCAATCCCAATAGTAAATGAGAGGGAACGTCAAACATATTTCGGTGGATTAGACTATAGAACTAAATAATTTTTAATTTATCCAGCCCAAAAAGGAAATTCAGAGAATACAATTAATTTCTTAGAATTTTTGCGCTCGCAGCGTCCAGAATCAAAACTTTTAATAATTTGGGATGGTGCTAGCTATCATCGTTCACAAGCAATTAAAGATTACTTAGATTCCTTAAATAGTGGTTTGAGTAAAGAAGAATGGTTGATAACAGCTTGTAGATTTGCTCCAAACGCACCGCAACAAAATCCTGTTGTTCGCGTAGCGTCTCCGATAGGAGAAGATATTTGGTTGCAAGCTAAAAGACTGATTCGAGAATTTTACTTCTTCTGTCATTCTTTCTCTGTAGTCAAGGCTTTATTTGAGCTATCGATTTCTGGTCAAATTTTTGACTTTGCCAAAATTTATGAGTATGGTGTTTTCTCATGAATCATTTAGGATTGCTATATTGTGCTTTGAATTTGTATTAAAGGGCAGGCAGGGATGCCTACCCCACAAGAGTTGTTTACTAGTAGGTAATCTTAACAACTATACATCTTAAATACTTCAGTAAAAACTCGGAATATACGCAAACACTTCAGTAAATACACGAGGACTTACGCATTGACAAAAACAATCAAGTACGAGTATGGTTTTTCAGATATTCGATCTTGGTTTTTTGAGCATTAATTAGCGATCGCTCTGGGATGAGTTGCTGCGAGATGAATCCATGTATGATGCAGGATGTTGTGTAATTCCAAAAAGTAGAGACGTTGCAGTGCAACGTCTCTAGACTGGGATTCATACTTGAAATCAACAATGCCCTTTTTTTGTCCAAGATATGAATTAGATTGTATGTGCCATTTTATTCCCCATTCCTTTTCCTAAACTCGGTAGGTTGGGTGGAGAGAAACAACTGTACAGTAAATGAAAAATCTCCAATGCGTCACAACCCAACACCTACGAGTAATTACTTAAGAGCCTGTATTTTGCTCAAGGCAAGGAACCAAATCAGTGTTTATAGCGGTTTTCACTTGGATAGAATACAGATGAACCTCACCCCCTTCCCCTCTCCGAACTTGCGGAGAGGGGTGTCCGCAGGACGGGGTGAGGTTCCCTCGTGTATTGGACTCAACTGAAAAGCGCTATATATAATCTGGTTTTTCTCTCAGTCAACAGGAAGTAAATTATTATTTTCAACTCTCTGCGGGAGAGGGAACTCTTAAGATTGTGGTGGATCACACATCTTGCACCTGGGTCAGAAACCGGGTTTATTGGGAATATTGAGATGTCAAAATCCTAATTTTTCGTTCATAAACCCCGGCAGTCGCTATAACGGGGGGAACCCCAACGCCAGTTCACTCAACGCGGGGAACCCGCGCACGTGACTGGCTCCGCAACGCGCTGCCTCGCTTTCTCCATGCTTACCCTCGAATGGTGCAAGATATGAGGGATTGGATGCTCTTAAAGCTGTCCGTTCGTTCCCTGTTCCCATCATCGGGTCTGAGTCCCCCACCTATAGGTGGTAAGTCTTGGTGGGGGTTTAAATCCCTATTCCCTGTTCCCTATTCCCTATCCCCTGTTCCCTGTTCCTTGTTCCCCGTTAAATCAAATAATTGCTTGATTCCAGAGAAAATATCCCAATCCAGATAAGGCTATCAGAGATAAAACACCTATGACAATGAACTTTATATTCAAAGTTTTTTCTGGTAACTTATCTACCACTTTTATTGTCTTCAGAGGGAATTTATCTAATAACTCAGAAGCTTTAACTTGGTTTTCGATAACTAGATTAAGACCAGACCAAATATACTCATCATTGTAAGCATTTGGTTCATGCTTAACACCACCAAATTTTTTAAATAAAGCATCATTAAAATAAGTAGTATCGGTTACTGCCTGATTATGAAATGCAAATAAATCCTGAGATTTATCCGATAATGAAAAATATATTTTCTTATCGCCAGAGGCTATATAATCAAAATTGGATTTTTTGCTAAACAATCCAGGCTTATCCCAAATTGCAGCTTTAACTAACTTATCATTATCACCGTGCAAAATAGCTACAGGGACATCAATACTAAGCCCAGTTTTTTTAATATCAATTGCTCCTGATGTAAAAGAAGAATTGAGCAATTTTAAAACGAGCATCACCGTTTTAGGAATCCCTAAACTAGTATTTGGAGCAGGGTCGGCAACAAGAATCTGTTTCGGATAAAATTGAGATTTAAATTCAGATTTATCTTTGATATAAGAAATCCAACTGAGTGATAATAAACCTCCGAGGGAATGACCAAAAAGATAAAAATCTGTTTCTCCTTGTTCTAATGCTGTATCATTTTGGCATAGCATTTCCCATGCAGTATTAGTAGTTGTAATTGCATTCTCAATCCATTGTAAAGGACTATCAAATAGACTATATCTGACAGTGCGAATTAGTTTAATTAAATGCTTTCCATATTTCTGATCAACAAAATAATATGTTACAGATATAAGCCCAATAATGAAGGATATAGCTATAAAAATCCTTACATTTATGGCTGCAACAACAATTCTTCTTAAGAATGATCTTGTTTTTCCTTTGGAAATAAGTTTAGATGTTTCTTGAATAAATTTTATAACTTCTGACCAATTTACTAAATCTTTTTGGCTATTTTTTATATTTTCATCGACTTCTGGGTTCTCTGGGTAGTTATTTTTTTGAAATCCGGGAAAGAATACATAATAACCTTTTTGTACAAGCTCTTCGAGATGCTTTTCGTAGAATTGTGGCATACATAAGGCAAAGCCATGCATATAAATTACAGCTTTGGTTTTTCCTTTTTCGTCACGATATGGATTATTTGGAACATATACCTGAATAAAATTACTATCAAGATGATTTCCTGAGTAATATACTTTATAATGTTCTGTTTCTTTGAGAAATGTCCATTCTGGATTTTTTACTTGATAATCTTGGTTGGAAATATCATTTTTTTCAGGCAGAGATTTTACCATGACTTGATTCTCCTTTTGAACACAATAATTTGATTTTTTGAGACGTTATATTCTCAGAGATTAAGGGCTTACGCAACTAGCATATTTTTCTGTTGCCTAATACTGCGAGAATATTTGAACATAGCAATAAGACTTATAACCACTCTGCGAGAAGTCGCCTACTCTACCCTTCGGGAACGCTTTCAGCGAACGAGAACGACTGAGTCCCTTCGGGACACGCTACGCGAACGTCGAACGGCGTCTACACGCAACAACTACAAATTGTGACAATTGCGTAAATGCTGAAATTATCAATTAATGCCTCTGTAATAGTGTTTTAAAAACTCCTATTTAACGAAGTTAAATTATCATGATTTACCACTACCACAGTAAAAATGCTTGAGTTCTCAATTTGGCTCACAATACATTTACAGTATTTTGCAATTAAATGAGGTACACAAATAAATTGTAAAAATCTTGTGGGATAGGCATCTTGGTTTGTGGAACGGGCATCCCTGCCTGTTTTCTATATTTATGAGGCAGGCAAGATGCTTGCACCACAAGAATCATCCCTTAATTCAGCAATGCCAAAATATGCTGTATATTATGCTAGCGTTTAACAGATTACCTGCGTAATTTAACACATTGCAAAAAACAGTGTAAATAGGAAAATTTTATTTTGTAAAATTAAATTTTTGGTAAAACTTACGGGTTTTTACCCATACTCATTTGATTTATAAAGATGTTAAGATGACATAAACTGTAAATCAAATTTTTCTAATTCCCCCTGGACGGATACCCAGAAGTGATGCAATATACATATCTGATGGCTGTCTTATTGGAGGTTTTCTGATGATTTCTCCGTCTGACCTTTGAACATTTTCACAGTTACATGGAAAAACCCTTTAAGATTGCCATTTCAAATGGACTAACAGCATCTGCTATTCGAGTTCAATCCCCAAAGGAGTTGTCCACTGCTATGGGAGAACTAGAACTTCACAGTCCCTGTCCCGTCCTAGTAATTTTGGGTGGTGCAGGTAAGATGAGCGAGGCTGATTTAAACCGTCTGCGCTCGTTATTTGTCAAGGTTCTGGCTCCGGTAGTTGAAAAATTAGGTGCGTCTGTTGTGGATGGGGGCACGAATTTTGGTGTGATGCAGATGATAGGTCAAGCTCGTGCCGAGATATCAGCCACATTTCCCTTGATTGGTGTAATTCCAGTGGAAAAGGTAGCTCTTCCCAATCAAATCCCCCCTGAAGAAGTTACAGCATTGGAGCCGCACCACAGTCATTTTGTGCTGATTCCTGGTTGTAACTGGGGTGATGAATCCCCTTGGTTGGCTGATGTCGCAACTGTACTGGCAAAGGAAGCGCCATCGGTTGCAGTCCTAGTTAACGGTGGAGAGATTTCTAGGAAGGATGTGTCACAGAGCCTGAAAGCGAATCGACCAGTGCTTGCTGTTGCTGGGAGTGGGAGATTAGCTGATACACTGACAGCCGCGCTGGGTGGGGAAACTACTGATGAGGGGGTTTCTGAGTTAGTTGCTTCTGGGTTAATACAAGCAATTGACTTCAAACAGAGTTTTGATAGCCTGACTCGATTGATTAAACAGATGCTTTCCGGGAGCATCCCAAATGTTTAAATTTGTAGTGCAATCAAGATGCCCGCTTTATATAAAGGGAGCTTTCCGGCTCCCACTACGGCATATTTTTGAAAAATTGGGATGCTCCCTGCTTTCCAAAAGTTAACGTTCTTGGAACTTATTTAGAAAATAGAAGGAGTTAAATATGTCTATATATGATAAAGCCAACAAGAAAACTGGACCCTATAAACTTCTGGCTCTTGATGGTGGTGGTATCCGGGGAATGATTAGCCTTGAGGTGTTAGCTGAAATTGAAGCTACTTTACGAAAAGCCTTGGGTGCTGATGAGAATTTTGTCCTAGCCGATTACTTTGATTATGTTGCAGGTACAAGTACTGGTGGAATCATCGCAACTGCCATTTCCAAGGGTATGTCTGTAGCAGAAATTAAAAAGTTTTATCAGGACAGTGGCGAGAGGATGTTTGATAAGGCATTCATCTTCGAGATCACTAGAACGATGCGCTATAAGTACGGAGATGAAAACCTCTCGGCTGAACTCAAGAAGGCATTTGGAGAAGACACTACCTTTGGTAGTGAGGATCTGAAAACTCTGCTGATGCTGGTAATGCGTAATGCTACCACAGACTCCCCTTGGCCCGTTTCCAATAACCCCTATGCCAAGTTCAACGACCTAGAAAAACCAGATTCTAACTTGAATCTTCCTCTTTGGCAGCTAGTCCGAGCCAGTACCGCTGCTCCAACTTTCTTTCCACCAGAGCAAGTTCAGTTAGGTAACCAGAAGTTTATCTTCGTCGATGGTGGTGTGACTCCTTATAATAATCCAGCCTTTCAACTCTTCCTTATGGCTACCCTTGAACCCTATCAACTGAACTGGCCCACAGGTGAGGACAACATGCTTTTGGTGTCGGTTGGTACTGGTTTGACCCCTAACATGAATGAAAACCTGAAAGCTTCGGAAATGAACACTTTATATAATGCTCAGAAGATTCCCGCTGCACTGATGCTTGCTAGCCAGAAGGAACAGGATTTTCTGTGTCGTATTTTCGGTAAGTGTTTATCAGGGGATGCAATTAACAGCGAGGTCGGTGATCTGATAGGAACAAACGCACCTCTAGAATCAAAGCTTTTCACCTACTTGCGCTACGACGTTGAACTGACTCGTAAGGGATTGGATAAGTTAGGTGAATTGGAGGATATAAATGTAAAGGATGTCCAAGAAATGGATTCAGTCAAACATATGGCTGAGTTAGAGCGTATAGGAAAACAACTCGCCAAAAAAGTCAAACTGGAACACTTTAGTAATTTCTTGCAGTCATCAGCTTCCCTGACTACAGTAGGTTAACCACTCTTGAGGTGCTTTTGTGACCAGGGTTAAAGTCACTATAGACCAATAGCATGGTTGTTCACTCGTTTCTAGACTCTGTCTGCAAATACATATCTAACTCGTTTCTGGGCTGCTGCCTGGAAACGCATACGTGGAGGGCTGCTGCCTCTAGACTTAACCGGAGGCAGAGCCTCCCTAAATACATTACAAGGTAAAACCTTGTAACGAGGGAAACGAGGTAACGAGGGAAACGAGTTTCTCTCGTTTCTAGGCTCTGCCTGGAAACGCATATGTGGAGGCTCTGCCTCCAGACTTAACCGGAGGCAGAGCCTCCACATATGCATTACAAGGTAAAACCTTGTAACGAGGGACGAGGGAAGGTAAAACCTTCTAACGAGGGAACGAGGGAAACGATTGAATCATATTTTTATATCTTTTTTTACTTATACTATAAATTTAATTCAGTAAATATACTGTTAATTATTGTAGAAGGCTGGGCAATATTGTCCAGGGTTTATGTAGGAGCTAACAGTTAATGACAAAACTTTTTGATGCCTTTATCTCTTACGGACGAGCTGATAGTAAAGCCTTTGCCACAAAACTTCAAGCTCACTTGAACGAACAAGAGTTCAAAGTCTGGTTTGACTTTAATGACATCCCCTTAGGGGTAGATTTCCAGAATCAAATTGATGATGGTATCGAAAAAGCATGTCATTTCTTGTTTATCATTGCACCACATTCGATAAATTCGGACTACTGTCGCAAAGAAATTGAGTTAGCGATTAAGCATAATAAACGGATTATTCCTTTATTACACGTTGAGGAAATCAATCGGCAAACTTGGCAACAGAGAAACCCGAATGGTACCGATGAGGAGTGGGAAGCATACAAAGCTAAAGGAAAACATACCTCTTTTAAGAATATGCACCCGACCATTGGTAAGATTAACTGGGTGTATTTTCGAGAGGGAGTCGATGATTTTGAGCAGTCTTTGGCGGGATTAATTAAATTATTAAAGAGTCATGCTGATTATGTAGAACAGCATACCAAGTTGTTAATCAACGCTTTGGAGTGGGAGAGGAATCAAAAGCAAACGAGATACCTGTTAACTGGGGAAGAAAAACAGCAGGCTCAATCTTGGCTGAAAATACGCTTTAAAGATGAGCAACCCCCTTGTGTTCCTACGGATTTGCATTGCGAATACATCACCGAAAGTATCAAGAATGGCAATAACTTGATGACTGAGGTGTTCCTGTCCTATGCTGATGAGGATAGGGGGACAATGGAGAAGATTCGCCGTAGTTTGAGACGAGAGGGGATTACGGTTTGGACAAATACCACAGATATTCAAACTGGGGAAGAATTTACAGAAGCCATTAACCGAGGAATTGAACAAGCAGATAATGTGGTTTATCTGCTTTCTCCTGACTCAGTCAATTCTACTTACTGTCAGCAAGAATTAGATTTAGGTCTGTCCCTGAATAAGCGGATTATTCCTATATTGGTACGAGAAACCCAGGAAATGCAGGTGCCCAGTGCGCTGCGGTATTTGCAGTATATCGACCTCACGGACAATCTCAAGGAAGACGATTACCTGGTCGATGAAAGCCAATTATTGAAGATTTTATATGATGATGCAGCTTATTACAACGAGCATAAAATTCTGTTGACTAAAGCGCTGAAGTGGCAGAGGCAGCAAAATAATCCTACCATTCTCCTGCGGGGGTATAACTTGCGCAGTGCCCAAACTTGGTTGGAGGTAGGGCAGAAAAGGGTACAGCATCCACCCACACAGTTACAATCAGAATTTATTAATGAAAGTCACAGGCAACCACCATTAGAGTCGTTGGATGTGTTTATTTCCTATTCTCGCGCGGATTCGGACTTGGCGAGAAAGCTAAATGATGCCCTGCAAATACAGGGAAAAACGACTTGGTTTGACCAGGAAAGTATTGCCTCGGGGAGTGATTTTCAGCAAGAGATTAATCGAGGAATTAATGCCTGTGATAACTTTCTATTTATTCTCTCACCTAGGTCTGTAAATTCGCCTTACTGTAAGGATGAGGTGGAGTATGCAGCTTCCTTGAATAAACGCTTTGTGACGGTGCTGTATCGGGAGATAGACACGAATGATTTGCATCCAGAGTTGGCAAAGGTACAGTGGATTGACTTTAATGCCAATGAAGGGGATTTTAATGCCAATTTTAATCAATTGGTGAGAACTCTGGATACTGACAGAGAACACGTCCGCAGTCATAGCAAATGGTCTCACCGGGCACTAGAGTGGGAGTATAAGGATAAAACTGATGACTTATTGTTGCGGGGTAGTGAATTTTTAATTGCTCAAAACTGGTTGCACCAGACGGAAGAACAAAAGAAAAAACCTACCGCAACAGATTTGCATTATAGGTTTATTGAGGCTAGTCAAAACGCCATTGAACTGGCAGAAAAAGAAGAAAAACGCCGACAAACCGAAATGCTGCATTTACAGGAGGAGAAGAGAAAGGAAGCCGAAGCAAGACTCGCAGAACAGAAAAAAAGTGCTAGGCGGCAAAAATTCTTTCTTCTTGCTACTAGTATAGGATTAGTAGCTGCTGTGATTTCTGCTGGATGGGCTGTAAGGGAGAAGGAAATTGCCGAAAATGCTCAGGAAGCTCAACTTAATTCAGTAGCTCGATTTTCATCACTACTCTCCCAGGAAAATCTCAAGTTTGATGCCTTACTTGAAGCTATTAGCGCAGGGAGGGAACTACAAGAACTTGGAGGTAATGCAAAATCTGAAACTACAAGTCTAATTTTAACAGCTTTGCAGACTGTAGTTTATGATGGAGATGGGTTTACAGAGCAAAATCGCCTAACAAAACATAAAGGTACAGTCTTTGATGTAGCTTGGAGTGGGGACGGTGAGACAATTGCCACAGGGAGTGGAGATGGTACAATCAAACTTTGGAATCTTAATGGCAAGGAAATTGAAACCATACCAGTAGGGGATAAGAATGAAGTCTATAGCGTGGATTTTAGTCCTGACGGGAAAACTATTGCCTTTGCTAGTGATGACAATAATGTTAAAATATCGAGCTTGCAGGAAGAACAACCCAAAACTCTTGGAAAGCATAATGATTTAGTCTTGAGTGTAGCTTGGAGTCCCGACGGGAAAACTATTGCCTCTGCGAGTAAGGACAAGACTATTAAACTCTGGGACAAGCAAGGAAAAGTCCTCCAAACCCTCAGGGGTCATCAAAAAGGGGTTAGAAGCGTCAGCTTCAGTCCCGATGGTAAGACAATTGCCACAGCCAGTGAAGATGGTACAATCAAGCTTTGGAATGTTAAGAATGGTCAGGAGATTAAAACCATAACAGTAGGCAAAAAAAATAATAAAGTCTATAGCGTCAGTTTTAGTCCTGACGGGAAAAAAATAGCCTCTGGTGACGCTAAGAATATTAAACTTTGGGACACTCAGGGAAATCTCCTCAAAACCCTCGATAATCGTGCTTTAGTATGGAGTATAGCTTGGAGTCCCGACGGGAAAACAATAGCCTCTAGTGACGCTAAGAATATTAAACTTTGGGACACTCAGGGAAAAATCCTCCAAACCCTCAAAGGTCATAACGGTTCAATTAAAAGCGTCAAATTTAGCCCTGACGGAAAGAAAATTGCCACTGCTAGCGAGGATAATACTGTTAAAATTTGGAGGCTATCAGATAACACACTTCAAAGGCTTAAGGGAGATAACGAATCTCCATTTTGGACTATAGCTTGGAGTCCCGACGGAAATACCATTGCTTCTGGCAGGAAAGACAAGACCATCAAACTCTGGACTAAGCAAGGGAAATGGAAATTGATTCCAACTCAAATGAAACATAAGGGTGCAGTTTCTAGTGTTAGTTTTAGTCCTGATGGTAGTACCATTGCTTCTGCTAGTAAAGACAATACTATCAAACTATGGAACAACAAGGGGAAGTTACTCAAAACCCTGGAGGAACATAAAAAACCAGTTTGGAGTATAGCTTGGAGTCCCGATGGAAATATCATTGCCTCTGGTAGTGGAGATAATACCATCAAACTCTGGAACAAGCAGGGTAAGTTACTCAAAACCCTGGAAGGACATAAAGCTACAGTCTGGAATATAGCTTGGAGTCCCGATGGAAATATCATTGCCTCTGGTAGTGGAGATAATACCATCAAACTTTGGAGCAAGCAGGGTAAGTTACTCCAAACACTGGAGGGACATGATGCTTCAGTTGCAAGTGTAGCTTGGAGTCCCGATGGAAATACCATTGCTTCTGCTAGTAATGATAATAGCATCAAACTCTGGAACAAGAAAGGTCAAGAACTCACAACCCTCAAAGGACATGAAAATGATGTTTTAAGCATCACTTTTAACCCCGATGGGAATATTATTGCCTCTGCCAGTAAAGACGGTACTGTAAAACTTTGGAACTTTGACGGTAAAGAACTCCAAACCCTGAACGGTCATAATCAAAGAGTGACTAGCGTTAGTTTTAGTCCTGACGGTAAGACCCTTGCTTCAGCTAGTGATGACAAAACGGTGATTGTGTGGAATTTAGCAGATTTAAAATTAGACAAGCTAATGCAGGATGCTTGTGCTGTAATAGGAGATTATCTGGAACACAATGCCCCAAAAAGCGATCGCAACCTCTGTAAAGACACCAACAGCAAATAGCATTCTATTTCCCACGTAATAATCTTTGTAGCTAGTACTTAACCACATTAATTTTGACAAGTCGCGGGTGTGAGCGATCCCCGACTTCTTAAAGAAGTCGGGGATCTGTGACCCCTCGTAACTAATGTGGTGGACTACTAGTGGTTTGTCCCATAAAATATGATGGGGTTTCCA
>JASJCY010000171.1 GCA_030065825.1 Nostocaceae cyanobacterium
CTGTGGATACATAACCGATAGAGATGTGGCAGCAGGTCAAAATATCAGAAACCGAGGAATCAAACTAATTAGTACCGTTGGACAGACGGGAATGGAAACTGCCTGTGCAGACGATCTACCGGGGGTTGGGGAAGCTCAACGGCAGTCGCTACCCTGCGGGAACGCTTCCAGCGAACAACCGGGGGAACCCCCTTCGGGTTCGCAGTTGTTCATGGGGGAAACCCCCAAGACCACACTGTCTCACCGGCAACGCGCTGCCTCACCTAGGCAAGTGTCGAAATCTCGTAAGAGAACAACCAGGAAATCTTCCAAGTGATTGGAGGAAGCCCGCGCTATATTCGCAGAATTAGCGCCGGGAGGATGTCACGAGCGATGACATAATAAGTAGTTCTATCCAGCCAAACCCCTTCAGGTGTAGCTAATTTTTGTATCTCTGTTCGATATTCTGTTTGTAATTGCTCTAATTCCATCTCTGATAATTCTAAAAGTGGATTACCTCTGGGATAAAAACTTTCACCCCTCCAATTTAAAAAAGGGTTGTTGTTGCCAGTTAAACTCAGGTATTCTCCAGATGGTTGAATTTCTATTTTAATATCTCGAAAACCTACTCTTTGTAAAAGATGCCGACACTTTTCTGGTGTATTCAGAGGTTCAAGGATATGGGGTAATTTAATATTAAATAATCTCTGGCAAATTTCCATTTGCAGCGATGACATATAAGCGGTTTCTCCAGGAGTTGAAAATGCAATATATCCGCCAAATTTCAGCCAATCATACCATTTGACCAAAATTGCAGGAATATCAGGAATAAAAACAAGTGCTGAACAGCAAAAAATGGCATCAAAACTATTGGAAGCAAATTCTATTAATTCGGCATCCGACTCAATCAACTCGATATTATTTAAACCCAACGCAGTAATTTTTTCTCTGGCTTGATTCAACATTACCGGAGAGAAATCTACACCAATTACATGACCTGTAGTACCAATTTTCTGGGCAGCATCAATTGCTAATAAACCAGTTCCAGTGGCAATGTCAAGGATTTTATCACCTTTTTTAACTGGAACCATATTTAATAATTTTCTTGCTTCTTTTGGATGCCATTCTCCTTCTTGGTCATAGGCTGTTCGATGATTAAAAAAGGCAATAACTTTTTGTTTATATTCATTCATTTCGATGATAATTTAGAGGATAAAACGGCTTATTTTGTGATTTATCTACCCAGTTGCACTTGCATTATAAACCAGTTTTCTCCGAATATTTAACTGTAAAATCCATAATTTTTCGTTTATCAACCCAGTTTATCGATGCTTGTTTAAAATGTTGCAAGATATAAAATTTATAAACCCCTTTTTTTGGTCTTATTGACCGAAGGTCTTCGACCTTCAAGGAAGAAGGAAGAAGTAAGAGCGTTTGAGCGCAAGAAGGAAGAAGTGCTAAAATATAGCTAGTTACTTCAAACATCGCGTCAGGTTATGGACAAACTAGTAACAATAAGTATTTTCGTTTTCTTCAAATAGCTTTAGGCAGCCCCAGAAAACTTGATACACAACGCTCTAATTGCACGCATGAGTTGGTTTAGAAGCGTGAACCTCAACTATTTTCGCTCAGCAATGAATGAAGTTGATCAAATGCAAACAATAATGGTTTGTGTGCCCAATAAATTGAACAAATCTTCTAACAACTCAATTGGATACAAGCTGATTGACTGACAAATCTTTTTGATGTAGGTTGGGTTGTAGCTTGCTTCCCCGGAGGGGTAGCATGTAGACGCAACAGCGGCTTTGAGCAGAGTAACCCAACAACCGCAACCGATTGCGTTGGGTGGAGGGGCTACAAAATTTCAACACTTCCAAGACTTTTGTCAGTCAACCAGGGATACAAGTTAAGCGTCGTAAAAGACGGGTAAAGTTTGGTAGGAGTGCAAGCTTCAACACAAACATAAAACCGCTCAAACCCTCTTCCTTCTTCCTTCTTCCTTCCCTTTGACAAAATATGAGGTTACGCAATCGCGCAACCCATTCCAATAAATCCTAATTCAACAACTCTCCAGTCTCTTGCAAAGTGTGTAACCTATGATAAATTCCTCCATGACGTAACAATTCGTCGTGGTTACCAACTTCCAAAATCTTACCCTGATCTAAGACTACAATCTTGTCTGCTTCCCTGACGGTACTCAGACGGTGAGCAATGACGATGGTAGTGCGGGTTCCCTGGAGTTCCTTCATTGCTAGTTGAATGGAACGTTCTGATTCGTAATCTAAGCTAGAGGTAGCTTCATCGAATATCAACACGTCCGGTTCTACTAACAACGCTCTTGCAATTCCTAAGCGCTGTCTCTGTCCCCCAGATAACCTCACACCCCGCTCACCTACTACGGTGTAATAGCCTTGGGGTAGATGTTCAATCACTTCATCTAATCTAGCCATTCTACAGGCTGACTCAACTTGCTCAAAGGTAGCATTTGGTCTGCCATACTTGAGATTATCCAAAACAGTACCGTTAAATACGTCTACCTCTTGGTGAACAATTGCCAACCTGCGACGATAATTACCTACATCCAGAGTGCGAATATCTTCACCATCCATGAGAATTTGACCCTCATTGGGTTCAAAATACCGTAAGAGTAGTTTCACTAGGGTAGACTTACCAGAACCAGAACGTCCTACTAACGCCACTGTTTGATATGGTTCAATTAAGAGATTGATATCGTGCAAAACTCGGCGATTAGAATCATACCCAAAACTTAGGTGAGAAAACTCAACTTTCCCAGTAAATTTATAGGGTATCCTCTCTTGATTTTGTGGTTCTAAAAGACCAATTGTATCCTTTCCAGAAGGTTCTTGTAGAAACTCATGAAATCGCACCATGGAAGAATACCGACGAGCAAAAACTTCTGCTAAAACACTAATAGGTTCTAATTCTGCATAAGCCATACTAGAAAGAGTTAAAGTCATGACAAAATGACCTAAAGAAATTCTGCCATCAATTGCTGCTGCTAAAGTTAAACCCAGTATGGCAAAAACACAAAATTTCATTACACTCTTCTGCCAAAGATCGAGTTTAATATAACCTCTGTGGATGCGATAATCTATTACTGTAAATTCCCGTTCTAAACGTTCCTTTTGTCGCTTTAATTCCTTTGCTTCTGTAGCAAACGCTTTCACAGTTTTGATGTTGGTGATTATTTCCGAAGTGCGACTTTCAGTATTTTCCATGTATTTATCCAGCCGACTTTCATATTTAATCAGCCGTTGTAATTGCCTTAAACTAAAGCTGAGGATAACTACAAAGGAAATCAAAAATAACAGTGCAATTCGCCACTCAATCACCAAAATAAACCCAAAAATTCCCAACACTAGAAACAGTTTAGGAATCAACTGCCCGGCAATTTCCGGATATGTCCAAGTATGATTAGCAACACCCTTTGCTACCCTAGCAGCTATGCGTCCGGGGTTATTTTCGTCATAAAATTCTAGAGGTAAAGTCAGAATTTTGGCGATCGCTTTTTGATTCTGATCTCGACGCGCTTTTAAAGCTATATCCCAGTGAAACCAAGTGGTTAGCCAAGGCTGTGTCGGAGCTTTAACTACAGTAACTGTAAAAATTAAACCCAGCAATACACCCAAAGAAAGCAATTTATTAGCCGGAGAATTGAGCAAATTTGCTAAAGTGGCGATCGCACTTTCCAGGGGTTTATCTAGGGATTGACCCGAAAGAATATTTAAGATTTGTCCAATGGCATAAGGTACAATTAAATCCAAGATTTCGTAAACACTGGAAGCTACAATACTAAATATACTCAGCCCCCAGTAGGGACGAAAATAGTTAAGAATATCTCGAGGGGATGCCATGATGCACGCTGACAACAACTGTCCTTTTCTCACGCCAAGGCATTATACTACAAAATGTAGTACGAACTAGTCAATAGTCAAATCCATAAATCATCCTTAAGGAATAGAGAAAGCTGATCACGGATTTAGACAGATGTACGCTGATGTACACGGATGAGTTAGATTACCTGTTACCAATTACTCATTAGCAATTACCAATTAAGTAAATCGGCGGAAATAAATATAACTATGTTACGAAACGTAAATATAGCCCTGAAACCTTTACCAATGACCAATGACCAATGACAAATGACGACGCTAACTGCTTCGCTTTATTTGTACCGACCTACTTACCCATTACCAAATAAATTATGTTTAACTTTTTGAATTCTGTTTTCAATCGCCATCCAGAAACAGTCAAGGCAAATGTAGAGATTTATACTTGGCAAACTTGTCCTTACTGTATTCGTGCCAAGATGCTATTGTGGTGGAAAGGTGTGAAATTCACCGAATATAAAATTGATGGTGACGAAGCAGCGAGAGCAAAAATGGCGGAACGCGCTAATGGAGGTCGCACCGTACCCCAGATTTTTATTAATAATCAACACATTGGTGGTTGTGATGATCTTTATGAATTAGATACGCAAGCTAAATTAGACCCTCTTTTAGCTCAATAATACGTCTTGGAAACAAAATATAAAAATGGGAATCTCACAGCATATTTAAAGTTTCCCTCTCTCCCCCTACCAGCCTTTACCCAACACTACTAGTCCCTTTTGTATTGTTTATAAACACTCTGTGAGGTCCTGATTGACTGACAAATCTTTTTGATGTAGGTTGGGTTACTCTGCTCAAAGCCGCACTTCTAGCCTACGGCAATGCTTACGCATACGAGAAGCCACGACCTGTCTTGCGCGTCTACATGCTACCCCTCCGGGGAAGCAAGCTACAACCCAACAACCGCAACCGATTGCGTTGGGTGGAGGGGCTACTTTCTTTCAACACTTCCAAGACTTTTGTCAGTCAACCAGCTCTGAGGTTTGTATAATTCCTCAATTATTTTTTGCTGACATCTCCTTCTGGAAAGGGAGGTGTAATTTGTGTTGTTGAAACAGCATATATTCAGGGATAAGGAGACACCCATATCACAAGTTACAGTTTAAATATGTTTTAATTAATACAAAATTTTTATTAGTATTTTTACTTGTGCAAAGTTTTTAAATTATGTTACTTGATTATTCAGAATATTTAAACCATAAACAATGGATGGATAGTGCATTGTCCTTAGCACAAGCTGCGGGAGATGCTGGTGATGTTCCGGTAGGTGCTGTTATTATTGATTCATTTGGCAATAAGATTGCAGAAGGAGAAAATCGCAAAGAACGCGACAATGATCCTACGGCTCATGCGGAGATTATTGCTTTGAGGACAGCTGCTAAAAGATTACAAACTTGGCGTTTACAACAATGCACTTTATACGTAACTCTAGAACCTTGTCCAATGTGTGCTGGTGCTATTGTACAAGCCCGTTTGGGGCTGTTAGTCTATGGAGTGGACGATCCCAAAACTGGCGCAATTCGTACCGTGATAAACATTCCCGATAGTGGGGTTTCCAATCACCGTGTGGGTGTGATTGGAGGCATTCTAGAATCTAGCTGTCGCCAACAGTTGCAAGCTTGGTTTGCAAATCGACGACAACAAAAAATAAAAGGACAGAGGTAAAACTGTCCCGTATATCTGACACAAGTCAAAAAAGAAAATTTACGGTGTTACTATTCAGGATTTAACTACATTAAATCGGAAAATTTAACAACCAGGGTTATGATGCAACTAAAATCTCGCTTCAATACTGACAAACAAACCGTAGTTAATACTCAGACAAATACTCAGTTAGCTGCTGCTACCTCCCAGGTGTGTCCTTGGTTCAGTTCTCTAGCCTATGGTTTGGGACGTAACCTAGTTCTACCTTTATTCTTTCGGCAAATAAGAATAACTGGACAAGAAAATATCCCCACAAATGGTCCTGTAATTCTTGCTCCTACTCATCGTTCCCGTTGGGATGCATTACTAGTGGCTTATGCAGCGGGTCGTTGTGTGACGGGGAGAGACCTGCGGTTTATGGTCACCATCAGCGAATTTCAAGGTTTGCAAGGCTGGTTGGTACAACGTATGGGAGGATTCCCCGTAGATCCTAAACGTCCTTCTATTACTACCCTGCGCCATGGAATGGAGTTGCTGCATGAACAAGAATCCCTAGTTATTTTTCCAGAGGGGGGCATTTTTCGCGACGGTAATGTCCACTCTCTTAAGCCTGGTGTTGCTCGTTTAGCGCTAAGTGCTGAATCTAATCATCTAGGCTTAGGGGTAAAAATTCTACCCATTGGTATCAATTACAGCCAGCCATATCCTAACTGGGGTACAGATGTTAGTATTAACATTGGTTCTACGATTGAAGTTGCTAATTACGCTAATGGCTGCGTCAAACAGGATGCGAAAAAGATGACTGGTGATTTAGCAAAAGCGCTGCAAAACTTAAGTCATCATGAATCAGAAATCACCACTCATGCATTTGTCCAAGTTCCCAACTCTTAGTTTGTTAGTTGTTAATAACAAATGACAAATCACAAATCACAAATGACAAATAACAAATCACAAATAACTAAACTCCTAAAATTAACTCCCAACTATGAAGTCTCCCTACATCTTGTGGTGCATGGTCAATAATCCATAACAGCCAGCGTCCATTAGCTTTTAAAGATAATAGTTTTTCAACCATAGACTGGGATGGCATATTATAAGTTATCTGTAAATCTGTACGACGACCTAAAGTGCGACTTTGTAACAATACTTGCTGGTTATTGGGGGCTATTAAATAAATTTCTAAATCGCCTAAAAATTCGTGGCTTATATGCACTTTTACTTGAATATCTTTAACTAAACTTGATTCTTCAATCACAATTGCACTTTTGATTCCTTGGGGATTATTATCTGGAATTTCTAATAAGTTCAGATTCTTTCGTGCTATATATCTAGTCACCACTGAATCCGAAACACGTATTTTTTGCGCGGCAGCTACCGCTGCTTTCGCGTTCACTTTCCCATAGCCAAACCATTGGGAATGACCATTTTTGTCGTATGTACCCCCACGCATACCCAACTGAGGATCGGGGTCAAAATCGACAATTTTATCTGCTGTTTCTTCCAGGATACCTTTAACTTGGGAGGCAGTTAAATCGGGATTTGCTGATAAAATTAAAGCAGCCACCCCCGCTACTACAGGTGTCGCACTGGAAGTCCCGCCAAAATTGCTGACAAAATCCCCAAAATTGTAGCCTGCAGTTCCCAATTGGTCAGTGGTAAACATACCTCTTCCCGGCTGATAACCAGAAATTGCTGGTTGGGTGTAGATAAAGCCTGTTTCCGGGAACCACATACCGGGAGGAGCATTGTTACTGGGAGCACATACAGAAATATTAGCTCCCCAATTGCTATAGGCGGCTTTCTTATTCAAACTTGTGGAAGCGGCAACCGCAATCGTATCTGGATGTACCGCAAAACCACTGAGCCAGTAGGTGTTCCCTTTAACAACATCTTCGAGCCAATTGCGTTCGTAAATGTTACCATTTATAGGACGATTAGCATTACCAGCGGCAAATAAAATTACGCAACCCTTACCATTGCGTCCTTGGGTGGCGGCACGGGTAATGGCAGCACGTTGGCGTAGAGACAGAGGAAAATAGACCGCCGATGCCCCCCAGCTGCAAGAAATTATACTTGCACCTTTTTGAATCGCCCACTCGAATATCTCCTCGATAGATTCATCATCCAAAAATCCCGTAGTCCGAATGGGCATAAATGCACAACCAGGGGCAACCCCCACCACACCTTGACCATTTTCCTCTGCCACAGCTATACCCGCACAAGCTGTACCGTGACTGGTTTCCCGTTCCCCTGGTAAGGGTAAAAAATCATTTTCCTTTAAATCCCTAGGGGCAACAATTTTACCTTGTCCTTGAAAATCTGGGTGGTGCAAATCAAAGGAATCATCCACCACCGCTACCACCACCGAACGCACCCCACGGGTGATATCCCAAGCTTGTTCTACGGAAATATGAGATAATTGGGTCAAATCTCGCCCCCCATTGTGATGGAGATACCACTGTTGGTTGTAGAGAGTATCCCGGGGTCGATAATGGCTTTCCTGTTGGATGAGAATATTCGGTTCGGCAGCTACCACCTCTGGAAGTACCATTAAATGATTAGCAATTTTAATGGGATTTTCCCTTGCTTGTTTACTAACCAAAAATACACAGGTATTGGCAACAGAAGCAACTGCTTTATCAAAGACTAAACCAAAAGTTGCAGCGATGGTATTTATCCTCGAACCATTCACCTGTGAGGCAAATTGAATGGTAATTTGGTCTGTGAGATAAACGTAAGTCCCCGGATAATTTTGCATCCGATAAACATGACTGACAAATGCCACATCTTCCGAACTACGGGCTTGAGACATCGCCGTTTCTAACTGGTTAGGCTCAGTCACGAATACCTCTAGCTTAGCGTTGGGAATCCGACGATGCCAACTACCCCAACCAACTAAAGACAACTCTTGGCGAGAAAGTTCCCCCACTAGACGTATACTAAAGCGATCGCTCACCTTTTCTAAACACAACTCTTCACCACCCCGTTGTAAAATCAATCCCAGACTACTTTGATGTACACCTTTGGTGGGAAAATTAGAAGAGTTAAGATGATTGTTCATGGCGGCGATTTTAGCTACTTTGTAGGAGGTATGGGAACTCTAGTAAACCGATTTTTAGTCTAAATTAGAGAAACTTAATCTTAGGTTTTGCTGTCTGGTAAAACCAAAACAGAGTTAAGATACCCGCAGTTTTCATCCTAGTTTTATTGAGTTGTTGCTGTAATTGACCCCATGAAATTTGCTGCTAGTTTTCCTTGGATGCGCTTCATTAGTTTATCTGCGATCGCAGCTTTGAGCATGATACTACCTGTCCAGGCTCAGCTTCCTACGCTACCAGATACCAACAACCAAGCACAACCCATTGACCCCAACGATCCAAATACCCTGCGTCCAGAGGCAAAAAGCAACAGTCTGTTAAGCGTTGACGGTGGTAAGCGCTTGATGAATGAGGCAAGTAATGCCGTTTCTTCCCAGAATTACAACCAAGCTGCGAAGAAACTCCAAGACGCAAGAGTGGTTTTCAATCAGTTATCTAACTTCTATCAACAGCTAAACTCTAGCTTTTCCGGAATCGATAACAGAATTGCCGAAACTCTACGCAAACAGGCACTAGAAACGGCTCAAATGCGGGATGAAGCCACCTATCAGTTAGCATTGGTTCATCGGGCACAAAACAAACCAGAATTAGCTGTACCCCTGCTGGTGCAAATTATTAAGAGTCAAAATCCCACCCGTGAATTAGGCAAAAAAGCTTACCAGCAGTTGTTTGAGTTAGGTTTTGTTGATTCAGCCTATCCCCGAGGTAGTAGGAAAACCTCCTCATCATCTGGGAAGTGAATCCAACCACAGCAGATTGCAATTGAGTAGAAAACATTCTCAAGATTAAATTGGATTATCTATACAGATAATCAATTTATTTTATGAATTAGCCTTACTCCATGGGCAGTGGTTTTTGTGTATCCTAATGGTAGGATGGGGTTAACTACTATGAAATTTTCATGGTTTGCTGTTCCCTCTCCAAGTGCCGATTCAATGCGCCGCAATTAACAGCCAAGCCCAATCTCAATTTTGGCAAAGGCAATCGGTTAATGTTCGTTAATAATAGATAAAGAAGATTTTTAGGAATTAGGATGATTAGTCCGCAGCAGGTAGAGGCGATGATTAAGGCACAAATGCCAGACGCGCAAGTTCAGGTGCAAGACTTGACTGGTGGAGGTGACCACTATCAAGTGACAGTAGTTTCATCGCAGTTTGCAGGTAAGGGACTGGTGAAACAGCACCAACTAGTTTATGCTGCCCTACAGCAAGCTATGTCCACCGAAGCTATCCATGCTTTGGCACTCAAAACCTATACTCCCGAAGCTTGGAAGGCGGCTGCTACTTTGTAAAGTAATTGTAAAGTAAATAGTCAATATTCTATGGTTAATTAACTATGGTTGATTGGCTAATGACTAATGATCCCTCCTTGGGAAGCACCAGATGCCTCAAAGGTCAACTAAGCTAAAGCACTGGTTCACTGATGACTAATAAGTAAATCCCCAAAAAAATTCACAAAAACCATGACTCCAGAACTTCAAGCAAAAATTGACAACTTGATACAACAAAACAAGATTTTGATTTTCATGAAGGGAAACAAGTTGATGCCCCAGTGCGGTTTCTCTAACAATGTTGTCCAGATTATGAATGCCTTGGGAGTTCCTTATGAAACCGTTGACGTACTAGAGGACTACGAAATTCGTCAGGGTATCAAAGAGTACTCAAACTGGCCCACAATTCCCCAAGTTTATATCAATGGTGAATTCATTGGTGGTTCCGATATCATGATTGAAATGTACAATAAAGGCGAATTACAGCAAATGGTGGAAGTTGCCCTTGCTTCGTGAGGTACAAATTGCCACAAAAAGGAGTCCTAAGCTTTGTGTCTTAACTTGGCAGTGGTACAGGCATCCTTGCCTGTCCTTGACTTAAGGGACTTCCAATTTTGAAAATATCCGATATTCAGGGCGCAAGCGTTGCGCCCCTACAAATTTATGGAAATATTACCATATTCAGGGCGCAAGCGTTGCGCCCCTACAAATTTATGGAAATATTACCATATTCAGGGCGCAAGCGTTGCGCCCCTACAAATTTGTGGAAATATTACCATATTCAGGGCGCAAGCATTGCGCCCCTACAAATTTACGGCGTTGCTGAATTGAAGGGCAGAATTTACAGAATATACCTCACCACGCCACTTGCTACAACGCGCTTAACCATAGCCCAGCAGTGGCTCCCCTTCCCCTCTCCTTTTCCCCCTCTCCCATTGGGAGAGGGGTTAGGGAGCTAGCCGCATGGGCTGGTTTCCCGACTTGTGCGGACTGGCGTGGTGAGGGTAGGAGAGGGGTGTCCGCACTCAGGGGGGTGAGGTTTTTATTGAAGATTCATACATTGATTCAGCAACGCCAAATTTACTGTTGTATTTGGGATAATTTATTTTTTAAATGCCTAAGAGGTTATTTCTCAAGTAAACCTTAAGACCCAAGAAATTTTTGTGTACCTTATTCAACCAAAAGCAGTTATATTATCCCCTCAGCCCGTAACTCCGGTATTGCTGAGGGGATATTTTGATTCAAATATAAGTTTTTTGATTTTAGCAGCACCAACATGATTGACTATGACAGATTATATGTTATAATCATCTGCGTCAATCAAATATTACTGTCAATGACCTACTAAATCAAAGTCATTAATAGTAATCAGGCTCTGGTTCAGGCTGCGTCATCGTAAAATTAGATACATCGTACAAATAGCGAGTTGCTTCCTCCTCTAGGCGATGAATCAAATAAGGCTCAATAGCGTTACCATGTCGTAGTGCGGCTATATAGCCATCCAAATACATCCGCATATCATCGGTGCGGTAACCGCGATTCCATAATTCGACGAAGGCGTCCGTTAGTCTTTGGTAAAAGCGGATGGTTTGTGTGTCTTGGAGCATAATTGCCGTCAAAATCTCGATGGAAATGAGAATTGTAAATTATTCAAGCCCAAATGTGAAGTCCCACATTCAGATTGTGATTTACAGAAATCTCATGTTTTGGTCGTACACTATGTCTACTAAAAGCTACAACCTAATTAGATCATATTCCAGATTAGTTGGAATATGACCATCTAGTAAGTTATTGTCATCTTTTTTCTGACAATCAGGACATATCTACCCAAAGATCGGGATGTAGATATGTTCGGTGGTATCTGCTGCGACCATTCCGTAGACATTTGTTTGAGGCTGGTCTGTTGTTTATGCCCTGGTAGTTGTTTGGTAGGTAACACCCTTTTGTTAGCAGGATACTGAGTTGGTAAGTAAAGACTGTTAATAAGTCTAACAAAAAATTAATAATATTACTAATCCAGTTGTGAACAAGGTAGAAATGAAGGATTTGTTAGGTTCTAAATGCAGAAAAAAATGGATTAACAGCCCTTGAGGTAACAACGGCTACAAAACCTAAGACATAGGCTTTGATACCTTGAAGGTCATGGACGCTAAGGGGTCTTGACCGTGGGTTCAGTTTGTATTGAAATCATCGAGGGGAATCCTCATCTCAGGTCTCTGCTAGGTTGGCACTTGCAACAACTGGACTACCGGGTGCATCAAGCTGCCAGCATATACCAAGCAAGGGAAATTTTTTTAAGTCATCAGCCAACGCTGGTAATTCTGGATGCCGATCTGTCTGAAGGGGATGGCATGGAATTTTGCCGTTGGTTGCATCGACAGCAGCAGCCTTTAATTTTAATGCTATCTGCCCGCAGTAATGAAGCTGATATTGTTGCTGGCTTAAAAGCAGGGGCAGATGACTATCTGAGTAAACCTTTTGGAATGCAGGAGTTTCTGGCAAGGGTTGAGGCGTTGATTCGTCGCAAACGCACGCCTGTGGCACCAGCATATTTAGATTATGGCACTTTGCAAATTGATTTGGTACAACGCCGTGTTCGTTTGCAAGGGGAGTTTATTGACTTAACCCCCCAAGAATTTAGCTTGTTGTATGTTTTGGCGCAAGCGGGAGGAGTGCCTCTTTCGAGATCGGAATTGCTGCGTCGCGCTTGGCCTGATGCCATCGATAATCCCCGTACCATCGATACTCATGTTTTATCGCTGCGGAAAAAAGTGGAAATAGATCCTAGACAACCCAGCTTAATTCAGACTATTCGCAACGTGGGATATCGATTTAACATGGAAATTTTGAATAACCATGTACCACAAGCACAAAGACAGGTGAATTCGCCAAGAGTGACTCAACAACATTCAACCTTGAGTACTAAAAGATGAGAGGAAATTGACTTTTAAAATCCAAACTCATCTTCAGCTTCGGCTTGGTGCAAGCTAGCTTGTAATTCAGCCCAGTTTATAACACAGGCTTGTTTATCAGCTAGCAGGCTACCTTGATGTAAATGCAAAAGCCGGGTGCAAAATTGTTGTGCTAGGTCTAGCTGGTGATTAACCATCAAAATAGTGGTTTGATGGGTTGTACACAAAGCAGCTAATACTTCTAGGAGACGATTAGAGGTGCTGGCATCCAAAGAAGATGTAGGTTCATCTAGTAGTAAAATTTGCGGTTCGGTCACCAGGGCACGGGCGATCGCCACTAGTTGTTTTTGTCCCATAGATAATTGTACTTCAGTACGTTCTAACCAATCATTGGGAATTTGTAGTTGTTGTTGCCAGTAACTTAAACGTTTCTCTATAGTTTGTTTATTGAAACCGCGCAGAATCAGGGGATATGCCAAGGCTTGTTTTACCTTCATCCCCAACAATTTTGATTCTTGGAGGACGAGGACTACCTGCTGGCGCAATTTGAGGACAGGGATGTGACGATATTCTTGATTCTCTAGATAAATTTTACCGCTAGTGGGTTCCAAAAGGCGATTGAGGAGGTGTAACAAATAAGTTTTGCCAGCACCAGAAGCGCCAACAATGGCTATGCGATCGCCTTTTAATACCTCCAAGGAAATATCTTGCAAGATTGGGTATCCCAGTTGTTTACCTCTTAAACTGGCAAAGAGGCTAACTTGTTCTAATTTGAGTTGTGGTTTGGCAGAAGTTTCCAACTTGGCTGCGAAATCGAAATAGGGGTGTTTGTGTTAGGTTTTGGGGGGTAGGCAACAGTTCTGTGAACAAGAAACAGGCAATTGTTAACAGTGGGCAATAATTAAGAAAAACATGAGAAGAAAAATACTGAGTGCAAAAAATCTATTCTAATAGTCTATCGCAAAAATTATGATAGGTTGTGGCACAGGCATCCTTGCCTGTGTAGTAGTCGAAGCGAGTTTTTTTGTGAGGATAGAAGCGTCACTATAGCGCGCTAGATTTTTTGAGGACAGAACCGTTGCTCCTGCGCGAAGGGAGTTTTGTTGAGGATAGAAGCGTCACTATAGCGCGCTTAGTTTTTGAGGACAGAACCGTTGCTCCCGCGCGAAGGGAGTTTTGTTGAGGATATAAGCGTCACTATAGCGCGCTTAGTTTTTGAGGACAGAACCGTTACTAAGCGCGCTTAGTTTTTTTGAAGACTCCTAACTAACACATTTCATAACCCTTATATAGCAAGGCTTTCAGCCAAAGCCAGAAAAATGTGTTAGCTTCATTTGTTGCTAGTGGCGATCGCCGCTAGTCGGAGGCTCATATCTTGCACCATTTTCAACAAGACTAAAAAAACCGGGTTTCTAAACGAAAAATTAAGGTTTTGAGACTGAGAGATTTGCAACAAACCCGGTTTTTAGCCCAGATGCAAGATGTGTGAAGACAGAAGCATTACTCTAACGCGCTAGATTTTTTGAGGATAGAACCGTTGCTCCCGCGCGAAGGGAGTTTTGTTGAGGATAGAACCGTCACTATAACGCGCTTAGTTTTTGAGGACAGAACCATTACTATAGCGCGCTTATTTTTTGAAGACAGAACCGTTACTATAGCGCGCTTAGTTTTTGAGGACAGAACCATTACTATAGCGCGCTTAGTTTTTGAGGATAGAAACGTTACTATAGCGCGCTTATTTTTTGAGAATAAAACCGCTGTGCTTGTTCATTCCGTACTTTCAAGACATCAGCGAGTATTGGGCTGACATTAAAGATGAAAAGATAAGGGATAATTGTGATCACCCCCAAGACGTATTAGCACTATTTGCATCTAACAGGGTATTTGCGCGAGATAAGAAAAAATATGGCGATCGCAATTGATTTTGGTACAAGTAACACAGTTATTGCTCGTTGGAATCCCGTTACCAGTACGGCTGAAACTTTAAATATTCCTGGTTTATCAATCCAACAAAGTCTCAACCCCCCACTAATTCCGAGTTTGGTGTATGTAGAAGATGCTTCCCAGAGTAAAGTTTTAGTAGGACAGCAGGTGCGCGATCGCGGATTGGATTTGGGGAGTGAACCCCGATTTTTCCGTAGTTTTAAACGGGGTATTGGTGCAGATATTCAAGGTTTCTTACCGGAACTGGATGGACAAGCAATTACTTTTGAGCAAGTGGGACAGTGGTTTATTTCCCAGGTAATTGAACAGTTAGCACCCCAATCAGGGGGTTTAGATTCCCTGGTGTTAACTGTACCTGTGGATAGTTTTGAATCCTATCGTCATTGGTTGGGTAAAGTTTGCTCGACTCTTCCTGTGGAACAGGTGCGGATGTTGGATGAACCCACAGCAGCAGCTTTGGGTTATGGTTTAGTAGACCAAGAAATTCTGTTGGTAATTGACTTTGGGGGTGGAACCCTGGATTTATCTTTGGTACGCTTGGATAAAAGCGTGCAAGCAACTCAAAAGCCAGTGGGTTTTTTGCTGAAATGGGGTAACAAATCCTTAGCAGAGGATTCTAAACAAAAGGTAAAAACTGCCCGGGTATTGGCGAAAGCCGGACAAAATTTAGGTGGTACTGATATTGATAGTTGGTTAGTAGATTACTTTGCTCAAACCCAAGGAATGGCTGTTACTCCCCTGACAACTAGACTAGCGGAACGGGTAAAGATACAGTTATCCAGTCAAAGTAAAGCTAATGAGGTTTATTTTGACGATGAAAACTTTGAAAGTTATGAATTGGAACTAGATCGGGATACCTTAGAGAATATCCTCAAACAAAACTCCTTTTTTGAACGTCTGGATAATTCCATGACCCAATTATTACAACAAGGACGTCGTCAAGGAATAGAAGTTACAGATATTAGTGCAGTATTATTAGTGGGGGGAACCTCCCAATTACCTGCAGTGCAGACATGGGTAAAACAGTATTTTGACCAAGAAAAAATCCGTTGTGAGCGTCCCTTTGAAGCGATCGCTCAAGGTGCATTACAAATCACTCAAGGCATCGAAATCAAGGATTTTCTCTATCATAGTTATGGTATCCGTTATTGGAACCGCCGTCATCAGCGCCATAGTTGGCATCCGATTATTAAAACTGGACAGCCATATCCCATGACCCAAGCAGTAGAATTATTTTTGGGAGCTTCTGTGGAGAATCAACCCAGCATAGAATTAATTTTGGGGGAATTGGGGACAGAAACCGGGGGTACAGAAGTTTATTTTGATGGCGATCGCTTAATTACTCGTCGTTTAGATAGCGGTGAAACCAGCGTCAAACCCCTCAACGATACAGATGGTGCTAGAAGTATTGCACAACTCACACCACCGGGATTTCCGGGATTGGATCGGATAAAAGTCATGTTTGTAGTTGACGAACAGCGCTTTTTGCGTGTCACCGTCGAGGACTTATTAACCAATGAAACCCTCGTTGAAAATCAACTCGTAGCGCAATTGAACTAAAAGAAGTTATGATTTTGTAGGGGCGCAATGCTTGCGCCCATGAGTTAGGATTTAAGAGTTATGAGTTATTATTCTCCCCATCTCCCCATCTCCCCATTTCCTCATTCATGCACCACCACCAGAGTTCCCAATGAACTCCAATTGTAAAGTTTACGAGCGCTATTAACTCGTAAATTAACGCAACCGTGACTTACCGGAGTACCAAATTTGTTGTGCCAAAAAGCACCGTGAATGGCATAGCCTTTATAGAAGTACATAGCGTAAGGAACATTGGGAATGTCGTAGTCACTACCACGCATCCGGTTATAACGATACTTTGCACCAATCAAGAAGTTGCCTTTGGGTGTGGGAGTTGAGGGTTTTCCCCCAGAAATTTGGAAGGAATAAATTAATGTTTTACCTTCCCAACCATATAATCTCTGTTCTGAAAGGTCAATTTCAATCCATCGGCGTTTTGACTCTTGATTACTTTCTGTTTCCGTAATTTTACTGTTATCAGTTGGACTAGGATTTGTGTTGACAGTATTAGACTCAGCTAATATTGGTAAAGATGAAGAAAACAAACCTACAAGCATCAAAACTACAGTTGCAAGGAAATTACCTAAGTGACGCATCCCACTTTTGTTCGTCCAGGTAAGCATTGTGCATCACCTTCTTGTTATTGAAAGAAGTTAAAGAATGTAGATGTTCCCTGTTTTAGTTGCTATTACAATACTATTAACTACAAAAGCAAAAAATAATATTCCAGATTAGTAATGGGTAATAGATCATGGGTAATGGGTAATGGGTAAAAAATCAATAATTACCATTCACCATTCACCATTTACCATTCACCACATTAACTTTTTACCTTTGAACAATAACTGGAGTTCCTACAGAAGCCCAATTAAATACCCTTTTGGCGTGATTTGGTCGTAAATTCACGCAACCGTGGCTGACTGGGGTACCAAATTTATTATGCCAGTATGCTCCATGAATCGCATAGCCCCCATAATAGTACATTGTATAGGGAACATTAGGTACGTCGTAATCTTCTCCTTTCATGCGCGTTTTTCTGAGCTTAGTTTGCACGTTAAAAATACCCGTGATAGTGGGTGTCTTTTTTTTGCCTGTAGATACAATATATGCAAACACAGGGGTTTTACCCTCCCAAGCGATTAACCTCTGTCGAGATAAATCTACTTGAATCCAGCGTCTATTAGTTGTTTTTAATTGCTTGACTTTTCGTGCAATTCTATGGACTCTAGAATTTCGCGATGTGTGGTGTGCAAAAACCTGATCGGAATCAATACTCACAAAGCTTAAAGTTAAAGCTGCACCAGTCAGTATCAATTTAAAATTGCGTAGAATTTGAGAATTAAGAAAGTTTCTCATGTCAGATACACTTCAATAATTGTCTTGAGGTTTTTTGAGTTTTGAAAATGGATTTATATTATTGATTGCTGCCGTTGGACAGCTTCCCCTAATCTCATCCTAGCAACTATTTTCGACAATTATCTAGCCTGGTAACTGTATTTCTTTACAATTTTTGAAATATGGTAATTGGTAATTGCTAATTGGTAATTGGAGAACAATAATTACACAACTCATAACTTTGGACGCAAGCCGCAGCGTCCCTACACCCCTCCTAAATCCTCTGTGCAATTCTCAATTTTGCAGAACGCGATCGCACATTATTTGTAATTTCATCTTCTTGGGCAGTAATTGGCTTTTTTGTCAATACTTTTAATAGGGGTGAATTTCTCAAGCCATGTTTGACTAGACGGTCTTCTAAACTGTGAAAACTAATAATGGCAATTTTCCCTCCTGGTACGAGGGATGGGGGTGCTTTTTCTAATAAAATTTCCAGGGATTTTAATTCTTGGTTGACTGCAATCCGTAGCGCTTGAAATACGCGGGTAGCTGGGTGAATTCTCCCGTAACGGTATTTTTTAGGGACGGAATAAGCGATCGCCTCTGCTAGGTCTGTGGTAGTATAAAAGGGGCGATTTTCTACAATCCGTCTGGCGATGCGTCGGGAAAGCCTCTCTTCCCCATATTTAAAGAAAATATCCGCTAATTGTACTTCGTCCCAAGTGTTAATTATATCTGCGGCGGTTAGGGATTGTCGTCTATCCATGCGCATATCTAAATCCGCAGTCTGACGAAAGCTAAAACCTCGCTCAGGTGTATCTAGGTGGTGAGAACTGACACCCAAATCAGCGATAATCCCATGGAAGGTATTGGGGGGAAATTCGTAGGCAGCAAAGTTTGTATGCACAAAGGTGACGCGATCGCCATATTCGGCTAATTGTTTCTGTGCTGCTTGCAACGCATCCTCATCTTGGTCAATAGCTGTTAAATGTACATCTGGTGCAGCTGCCAAGATTAACCGAGAATGACCACCACCCCCCACTGTAGCATCTAAATAATGTCCACCGGGATGCACTCCCAAACCCGCAATTACTTCCCGGCTTAATACTGGTAAATGAAAGAATTCCTCTGCTGCTATCCCCTCCATTTTAGCCTCCATATATTGCCATTATCTGGGACTAATTTACCATTGACAGTCAAAATTTCACATGATATTATAGGGATAATGGAAAAGGTGCGCCCATATATAGTCACTTTGAGAGAAAATTTCACTCCCCTTATAGCTTCATCAATTGCCTCGGAATCAATCGTTTCTCCTATAGATAAAATAGGAACTCACCCTGAAATAAATTTCAGGGCTAATAGGCTAAGTCTACTAAAGTAGACTCAAGAATTTTCAGATAATTTACTCATCTTGAGATGAGTTGCTATAGGAACTGTGGAAATTAATTTTCTTGGGGTTGAGGTTTTTACCTCCAATATTTGATAGGGAATTTGTATTGACGGGGAAGACTTGACATGATAGTATAGGGATAATGGAGAAGGTGCGCCCATATATAGTCACTTTTAGAGAAGATTTCACTCCCCTAACAGCTTCCTTATCTCCGACTGAGGAGTAGAAAACCAATTAACCGTTCTGATAAACTTACACAAAGTTAACTGAGTATAAATACTAGTAACTTTGAAGTTACCTTCTTCTTTCAACTGGAACCTTCGGAGGCACTCCATCCAGAAGCAGACACGACAGAACTTGCCGCGTATCTCTCTA
>JASJCY010000172.1 GCA_030065825.1 Nostocaceae cyanobacterium
CAAGCGACACGCTGCGCGGTAAGCGGAGCTATGCCGTAGGCTTTACGCCAACGGGGAAGCAAGCTACATGGGGGAAACCCCCTTAGACGCGGAGCGGCTTCTCGAAGAGTAGACCACACTACCTCACCGCAACGCGCTGCTCTCTACCCCACAAGAATTAGAGCAAAATTGAATATGCAATTTTTATTTGCGCTTTAGCTTATGAGCAAAAAAGAACGGTGGATTTCTCCGTAAGCTATACTTTATCCTTAATGCTTTATACTTCATATTCTCAGTGACACTCCATATCTTCGGTATTCGCCATCATGGTCCCGGTTCCGCACGCAGTCTGCGTCAAGCCTTAGAACAACTCCAACCAGATATCATCCTCATAGAAGGACCCCCAGACGCGGAATCCTTGCTGCATCTGATTCCCTCCCCCGCAATGCAACCACCAGTTTCTTTGTTAATTTATACTCCAGAACAACCGCAAAATTGCGTGTATTATCCCTTCGCTATTTTTTCTCCTGAATGGCAAGCTTTGCATTATGGTTTAACTAATAATATCCCTGTGCGGTTTATGGATTTGCCATTAACCCATCGGTTAGCTATGCAGGTAGATAAGGGAGAAAATGAGGACAAGGAAGACAAGGGGGACAAGGTAGATAAGGAAGAATCTTATATCCTGGAAGACCCTTTAGCAGTCCTTGCACAAGCTGCTGGATACAGTGACGGGGAACGGTGGTGGGAACATATGGTGGAACAGCGACCGGACAGTATGGATGTATTCGCTGCTATCCTGGAAGCCATGACAGCGGTGCGTGATGAATTACCACCAAGGGAAGACCCCATTGAAATGCAGCGGGAAGCATATATGCGCAAAACTATCCGGGAAGCACAGAAAGCGGGTTTTGCAAGAATAGCGGTGGTTTGCGGTGCTTGGCACGCCCCCGTACTTTCCCAGATGCCTACTGCAAAGGAAGATACTGCAATATTAAAAGGCTTACGGAAAACTAAGGTAGAAGCAACCTGGGTTCCTTGGACTTATAGCAGATTATCCTACACCAGCGGTTACGGTGCAGGGGTGGAATCACCGGGATGGTATCAACATCTTTGGCAAGTCAAAACAGAAGAGGAAAATACCCATTCTCTGATAACTATTCGCTGGATGACCCAGGTAGCAAATTTACTGCGAGAACAAGATTTAGATGCTTCTTCGGCACATGTGATTGAAGGGGTACGGTTAGCAGAAACTTTGGCTGCTTTGCGCGATCGCCCCCTTCCCGGTTTACCGGAGTTAAATGAGGCTACCCAAACGGTGTTTTGCTTCGGTAGCGAGTTACCCATGTCGCTGATTCACGACAAGTTGATTGTGGGTGAATGTTTGGGTCAAGTACCGGAAGAAACACCGATGGTGCCTTTGCAGCAAGATTTAATTAAGCAGCAAAAGCGGTTACGGATGAAACCGGAGGTATCCGAGAAAATACTGGATTTGGATTTAAGAAAAGATAATGATTTGGGGCGATCGCATTTGTTGCACCGTCTCAATCTCCTTGATATTCCTTGGGGACAGTTGCAACAAGCAGGGGGGAAGAAAGGGACATTTCACGAGTTTTGGCGTTTGCAATGGCATCCTGAGTTTGCTATTAGTTTGATTGAAGCGGGTATTTGGGGTAATACTATCAGGGATGCGGCTAATAGTAAGGCTTGTGACATTGCGGATAAAGGGACAGAATTACCGATTCTTACGGAGTTGTTAAATCAGGTGATTTTGTCTGACTTGTCCGATGCGGTGGTTTATTTAATGTCGCGGTTGGAGAGTGTAGCAGCTTTGACGAGTGATGTTACCCATTTAATGGCTGCATTACCACCATTGGCAAATGTCCTGCGTTACGGCAATGTCCGCCAGACGGATACGTCAATGATAACCCATGTGGTGGATGGGTTACTAGTGCGAATTTGCATTAGTTTACCTGGTGCTTGTGCTTCTTTGGATGATGATGCTGCAATGGCGATGTATGACAATATTATGAGGGTAAATAGTGCGATCGCCATCCTGCAAAATCCTGAATATCTCGCATCTTGGCAACAAGTGTTAACCCAAATGGCAGATAATCAAGGGTTACATGGGCTAATTGCTGGACGCTGTTGTCGTTTGTTGTTGGATGCTGGTGTATTTGATGTTACTGAGGCAGCAGGAAGGATGGGATTGGCGTTATCAACAGCTAGCGAACCATCCCAAGCAGCTGCCTGGGTGGAAGGATTTTTAAAGGGGAGTGGTTTATTACTATTACATGATGATAATCTGTGGCAGCTTCTGGATAATTGGGTAACAGAGTTAGCTGATGATGCCTTTATCTCTTTATTGCCCTTATTGCGGCGGACTTTTGCCACCTTTCCCGCACCAGAAAGGCGACAAATGGGTGAAAAAGTCAAGGCAGGAGACCGTAAAAAAGTTAAACATAATACTTCTAGGAACAGTGAATTTAACCAAGAAAATGCTGCTCTCATCTTGCCTGTTATTGCTCAGTTATTAGGTAATAATTACGAGTTAACATGAGTTGGACAGTTACTATATGATTTTTGCTAAGTAAGTAGGTGCAATGTGATAACTTGCACCAGTTGCATTTACTGCCTAGGAATAAATTCCCCCCTCTTAAAGACAAAGTCTGATAAATCAGACTGAGTAAGGTTTATGTCCTACGGACAAGCTGCGCTAACAGCGCGTTTAAACGTGCTTGGTTTATGAGCTTGGAAATTTATTTCCAAGCGGTTGATTGGGCTAAATGACATTGGTGCAAGTTGTTAGAGTAATACTTTGGTGCAAGAACCTGGGCTTTGAATGTAATTTTTTGTAAATAAATTTTTCAACTTCCTTGATATTGACGTTACGTCACCCCTTATGTTGATGAATATCTAGAAAAAACGAAACGAAGACATCATGTACAGCATTGGGGAATATTCTCGGATTGCCCAGGTTTCTAAGCGGTTACTGCGCTACTACGATGAGATTGGTCTGTTTCAACCCATCAAAGTTGAATCTGAAAGTGGACATCGTTACTATAGCGCAAGCCAATTACCCGCACTCAACCGCATTCTCGCACTCAAAGAGTTGGGGTTATCGTTGGATCAAATTCGGCGATTTATTCAAGACGATATCTCCCTCGAAGAAATTCAGGGTATGTTGTTGATGAAAAAAGCCGAGTTAGAACAAGAGGTACTGGACGAACTCAAACGTATTCGCACAATTGAATCGCGCTTAAAGCAAATTAAAGATCGGGCTATCCATGTTCGTGATGTGGTAGTGAAGCAAGTCCCCCAACAAAGGCTGATTGGGGTACGTAAGGTATTATCACAAGCTGAGTCAGGAGATGATTTATTCTGGTCTGTGATGAACGCTCTCCCTGGGAAAAATGATACCACCTATGGAGCTATGACGATTGTCCTCCACGAAGATGGAATAAGCAGCGATCGCACTGATGTTGAATTCGGAAGATTGCTTCATAAAACTTCCCATGCTCCCCTAACCATCCGAGATGGTATAACTCTGGCTTTGCGTAAGCTTCCAGCAGAAACAATGGCAACTTTTATTCCTCCTACCAGTTACTGTGCCAAGTTTTTGGGATATAACGCCATCGGTGAATGGGTGGAAGCCAATAACTATGCTTTTGCAGGTCCGGCAAGACTGGTATTTCTGGAATTACCCAAACAACCAGGTGATACGGACTTCGTGATGGAAATTCAGTTTCCTATCCGCAAGCGTGCGGTCGATCTGGACTTGCTGTCAATAAACTAGCACTTTTATCAGCAAGAGACAGATATTAATTGTCAATATCATTAAACGAGGGCAATATCGTTCAAAAACAGGAGTAAATAAATGATTTCCAACAACAAAACTATGGGAATAGATATCAAAGCTTTGCTTTCCACATTATGGATATTTGTACTGTTTAATATGATTTTTCGAGATCTTCATGAATTTGGAAGACCTGGGTTTTTAGAGGAAGTCATGACAGGAACCGTAAATGGTGTTCAAATAACTGAAGGACTGTTGTTGCTAGGGGGAATCATGGCGGAAATTCCGATTTCTATGGTTCTCCTGTCTCGGGTATTGAAGTATAGATTAAATCGCTGGGCAAACATCATCACAGGTGCAATAACGATTGTGCTTGTTGTACAAAATGGACCAGCGGATCTGGATGATATGTTCTTTGCAACGATAGAAATTGTGTCTCTGTCATTCATTGTCTGGTGTGCCTGGAAGTGGCGTAAACCAAGCTCTGGAATACAATTAAAAAACCTTGAATCAATACATTAATTACCGAAAAACTAGGATTGACAATGGGAAAAATACGTTAAACCAAGCAATACGATTGTGTCTTAAATGTATATATTCGGAGAAATCAATCAGTCAAATAATCGGAGGTTATGATGAACCATTCAGCTAAATTTTGGGACAAAATTGCCGAACGCTATTCAAAACAACCCATCGCTGATGAAGCAGCTTATCAGAAAAAATTGCAGGTCACACAGGAATACTTTCAGCCAGATATGGAAGTGTTGGAGTTTGGCTGCGGGACAGGTTCGACTGCTATTATTCATGCACCCTATGTGAAACATATTCGGGCAATAGATATCTCATCGAAAATGATTGAAATTGCCCAAGGTAAAGCTGACGCACAAAATATTAAAAATGTCACATTTGAACAATTGACTATTGATGAATTAAGTGTGTCCGATTGCACCTTTGATGTGGTGTTAGGACTGAGTATTTTACACTTACTAGAAAATAAGGAAGAGGTAATCGCTAAGGTTCACAAGATGCTCAAACCAGGGGGAATTTTCGTCACCAGTACAGCATGTCTTGGAGATACCATGAAGTGGTTCAAAATTATCGCACCAATTGGTAAATTTTTGGGTTTGATGCCGTTGGTTAAGGTTTTTACCGCCAAAGAATTGGAGGAAAGTTTAATTGATGCTGGTTTTGCAATTGACTACCAATGGCAACCAAGCAAAGATAAAGCGGTGTTTATTGTGGCAAAAAAACCTCAGTAAAAATAACTAGCTGAATTCTGGATAGCACCTGCGGAATATGGGTTTAACGCTATATTCAGCTTACTATCTGCCCCTTTCCTGATCCCGAATTCAGGCTAGATACTGACTTTCTAGTTCAAACTGACAAATTTTCAACAAACTAAGAATTAGCAAAACAGCAAATAGAATTTTCCAGAAAAATGAATATGGAAACTAATACCCAATATGATGTAGCAATTATTGGCTCCGGAATTGCTGGGTCAACCCTAGGGGCAATTTTAGCTCGAAATGGTCTGAAAGTAATCATATTTGAGTTTAAAAGCCACCCCAGATTTGCGATTGGTGAATCGATGATTCTGGAAACTTCCGAGACTTTAAGGGCAATGGCTCAGATATACTCGGTTCCAGAGCTGGCATTTTTTAGCTCGGAAAATTACTTTTCCCATATCGGTACTTCCCACGGTGTCAAGCGACATTTTAGCTACCTCTACCATTCCCAGAATCAGGAACAAAACCCCCAACAGTGTCTGCAAGCGGTCATCCCCAAACAACCTTATGGTCACGAACTCCACCTCCACCGTCAAGATACTGATTATTTCCTGATGACGGTTGCGGTACGTTATGGAGTTAGGGTACTGCAAAACACTGGGGTAAAAGATGTAAATATTACTGCTGCTGGAGTAGAGGTAATTACAGATAAAGGCGATTCCTTCAACGCCGAGTATGTGGTAGACGCAGGGGGATTTCGTTCCATTCTGGCGAATAAATTTGACCTCAGGGACACCAATCTGCAAACCCATTCCCGCGCCATTTTCACCCATATGGTAGATGTCCCTTGTTATCACCAGGTGGGTACATCTCAACAAGAGTATGGGATTCCTTTCCGGGTATCTGAAGGAACCCTACACCACTTATTTAAAGGTGGTTGGTTGTGGGTGATTCCTTTTAACAATCATCCCCAAGGGACAAATCCCCTGTGTAGCGTGGGATTGATGCTTGACCCCCGGATTCATCCCCAAAGACAAGATTTAAGCCCTGAAGCAGAGTTTTACTCATTTGTAGAGCAATTTCCTGGTATTAGCACCCATTTTCGCCACAGTAAAGCTGTAAGGGACTGGACTCGCACTGGTAGAATTCAATATTCCTCCAAACAAATTGTAGGCGATCGCTTTTGCTTGTTGGGTCATGCAGCAGGTTTTATTGACCCCCTCTTTTCCAAAGGTCTATACACTTCATTGATGAGTGTGTCGGTGCTGGCTGATTTGTTGATAAATGCAAACAAGACTAAAGATTATTCAAGGTCAAATTTTCAGGTATTAGAAGATACCACTTTAGCATTTATCCATTCTGGCGATCGCTTAATTGCCAATGCATACAAGTCCTTTGGTAATTACAAATTGTGGTCTGTCTACTCGGTATTATGGCTGCTAGGTGCTTATTTGGAATTATTGAAATTAACTAGCGTTCGCGTTCAATCTAATACCAGGCATGAATATTATTCGCAAATTAGGAAATTGAAATTGGTTGGGGGTGCATTTGACGAGTTTGATACTCTCTCTGAGAAAATTCATAAAATAGTCGAAAATACCAACATTGATATAGAACTTGAAGTTGATAAAGCTGTTGCAAACATCAAGGCTTTATATCAGGGTATTATATGGATGCCTCATGCATTTATGGAAGTTGTTCGAGGTAAGAATCATTTACCTGTTAACAAGTTAAAACCTACTCTCCTGAAGCGTCAAGGAGGATTTTTAGGGGTAGGTTCCTATCGCCAGTATTTTTTCAACAATTTGTCAGCGAGTTCTATTATCAAGTTCTTTTTATGGGAAAAAGCTAAGCATTCTATTAAATTTTTCCGTTAATTTGCAACTAAATTAACTATAGTATTTTAAACCTAAAATTTATTGATATTTTAGGTTTTTATTCATTAAAACAATGAATAATATAGAAACCGGATTTGTGAACGCTCATAGTAGAGTTTTAACAAGTCAATATTCGCATCGGAACCCGGTTTCTGACCCAGGTGCATTCCGGTGTGTTAATCTCCCAAGTAAATACCCAAACCACGGGCAGTTTTGACTAAAGTATCCTCTGGATTCACGGCTTTATAGCAATCGCCATAATTGTTAGGACATTTTTCTGTTCCCTGTTCCCCGTTCCCTGTTCCCTGTTCCTGACGCTCTTTAATTTTGTGGCAAATATGGTCAATAGTGTAGGGAATTTCGGGAATTAAAATTACATCTGCTCCCCCAGCAATTCCCGCAGCAATGGCAATGTGTCCCGCATCACGACATATGTTTTTTAACATTTCCAATGTAAAATATATGCAGTAAATTATTAAACTATCTAAAAATACTAAAAGCGTATAACTTCAGATTTAACAAAACTCTTCTCCCATTGGTACGTTGCATTAATTTTGATGAGTTGCGGATGTTTAGATCCCCGACTTCTTTAAGAAGTCGGGGATCTGCTAATCTGCTAAGGCTTCACATTCTTTACTACTGAGTTGCAACCGTTAATACCTGTGGTGGTGTCGCATCAGGGGGATAAAGCAAGTCCACTTCCACTAAATCACGCTTACCTGCTGGTAAATTTAACACCAATAAAGGCTCACCTGGTTGTCCTCTCCTTTGCACTAAATGTACAAATCGAGTCAGCTTTTTACCTTGCTCATGATTGTAACGCACCCTTACGGTCCCCCGAAAGAATACTTGGGGTGCGGGTGTACTCAAAAATCGTAACCCTGGTTTGACTAATTGGTCTTCCTTGAGGGGTGTTTGCAGGGATATAGTTAGGGTCTGCGGTGCTTGGGTATTGTTATATAGAGGTAACTTAAGGCTATATTGAATGCCATAATTACCATGAGCGCGGTATGCTGTATCGGGATAACGTACTAACATCGGTGCGCTTTGGATTTGATTGGTTCCCAAAGTACCGCCATGTAAAGTACTGATACCATAGGAATAAGCTTTTCCTGGTTGGGGAATAGTTAGATGTTTGCTTTTGGGACTATCGGTAAGTAAAGCTTCCCATCGAGAACCCTTTGCAACTCCCGCAACCCGACCGTAAATAATCCCTTTATCTGTTTTATCTAAAGGTGTGGGAGTTTTATCCCTTGGTCCAGCTACATCCCCATTTTGCAATAAATTTTCCCACTCTTGTAAATTAGGTTTGCGTTCCCCACCAGCCTCATTTTGAGGTGCAAACATCGCCAAACTGGCAGCATATACTCTACCATCACTTTCCAGTCTAACTAAGGTTGAACGCCCATTTAAAGGGGGAGTGAGGTCTTTTACGGGGATGGGTGCATTTAACAACATTTGGCTTTCTCCTGGGGGAATCACCATTTGCGGTGGGAATATATCCCGTCGTCTTCCCCGGAGGATATCACCCATGACGCGATCGCCAGGTCCTGCAAAAACTGTCCCCCAGAAGTTCTGACTCCAAGGGGGTAGTTTAATAAATGGTGCGTCCGGTTGGCTTAAATAACTCGCACCCTGCAAAACATTCACTTTCACCGCTTCCTGACCAGGATTATGCAAAATTATTCCTAAATAAAGCGTCCGCAAATCCTCAGAAGTCGGTGCTTGCGCTACATGATGAGCAAAAATATCAAATCGTCCTTGGAAGGGAAAATTTAAATGTGCTGTGGGTACTTTTTTACCTAGGGATGGAAAGGTAGAAAGCAAAATTCCTTCTTTAAGAACCTTCTCTGGACTATTGCTATTAAAGGTAGGAACCGAATCCAATTTTCCTGGTAAAGGACGTACTTGTTGAATTTGTACTACTTCCTCTGGGATAGTAGGAGAAATTTGAGCCAGGGTAAAAATTAGTAAGAACGGCAACATAAAACTAGATATTTTATTCGACCATAAGACGCAGTTAATTTCATAAGAGTGCCAATTTGTCAATAATTAATAAAAAATCAGCCACGACTGTAGGTAAATTTGCACTTGTCAAAATCGGAACGTGAACAAAAATACAAACAGTTGGCAGTTGCTTTTGCTGGAGGTAATCTAACACTGAATAATAAAGACCCTCACAAACAAATTTACCGCAGTCATGGCTAACCTCAACAGTCCCTATATCCAGCAGCAATTTTTTTAAATCGACCTTTGTATACAAAACAGTTTCTGCCCCACTAGCACAGGATTCTATACTTAAGTATGGGCGAGTTGCTGCCATTCCACAACAGACAATTACATCTGGTTGCACTGACTCAATTTTTTGCAATACCCGATTACTAGCTAGTTCCACATCCACAGGTAACTGTCGCACAAAGGTTAAATCACCAGAAATATAATTAACTTTGCTCACCTCAATCAACAAATCATCAGAAGAATTTGACACTTGTTCTGGTAGCCAAGTCTTAAAAGAAGTTAATAAGAATCTTTGCATCATCAAAAATATTATTTAGAATGTAAATATTATTTAGAATGTAAATACCCTCCATAATTATTTTACAGGGAGCAGGTAAATGGCGGTGATTGCAGTCGTAGATTACGACATGGGAAATTTGCACTCAGTTTGTAAAGCTTTAGAAAAAACTGGGGCAACTCCTAAAATTACAGATTCTCCTCAAGACTTGGAAGAAGCTGACGCAATAGTTTTACCAGGTGTGGGAGCATTCGATCCAGCGGTACAACATTTGCGATCGCGTGGTTTAGAAGAACCTTTAAAAGCAGTAATCGCATCTGGCAAACCATTTTTAGGCATCTGCTTAGGACTACAAATTCTCTTTGAGTCTAGCGAAGAAGGTGTTGAACCCGGACTGGGAATTATCAAAGGAAAAGTCAAACGTTTTCGTGTTGAACCCGATTTGACTATTCCCCACATGGGTTGGAATCAATTAGAATTAACTCAACCAAAATGCCTTTTATGGGAATACTTATCCCGGGAACCCTGGGTTTATTTTGTCCATTCCTACTATGTTGACCCCACGGAACCGGAAATCCGTGCAGCAGTTGTTACCCATGGTAACCAAACTGTTACAGCAGCAATTTCCCATAATAATTTAATGGCTGTACAGTTCCACCCCGAAAAATCCTCGAATGTTGGGTTGCAAATACTGTCTAATTTTGTTTCTCAAGTACGAGAAAAAATGGCAGCATAATTGACAACTTTTCTACTCTTAACCTCACATACTGTACATTTAGTTTCACGGAGGAAAAACAAATACTTAACTAAAGCAGGGTTTTTCTACCTGGAATTCCTCATTGGTCATTTGTCATTTGTCATTGGTCATTTGTCATTGGATAAGGACTTGTAAGCGTATTTACGTTTGCTGGGGTAGTCATATCCCTTCCGTGTTGCATATTCGTGAATATCCCAGGGGTGTACAATCGGACCAATCAAGCTTCGCAATCATCAAACAAGTGCATTTTTCATATTGCATCTTGAATTATTTTGGTCACTAATTAAAAAAATTTGAACTAGTAATTTTTCTCATCAATTTATACCCACCCATCTGCTGACAGCATGAATCTGAGAATATACGGCAATCGGAAGTTAAAAAGCTTACCAGGAAAAGACACTAGACCTACCAGTGCTAGAGTTAGAGAAGCAGTATTTAATATTTGGCAAGGAACAATAGCAGATTGTCGCTGGCTGGACATATGTGCGGGTACAGGTTCCATGGGTGCAGAAGCCTTATGCAGAGGAGCTAAATTGGTGGTAGGAATTGAAAAATCCCCCCGTGCTTGTGCTATTATTAAGGAAAATTGGCAGTTAGTTAGTAATGACGAGCAAGAGTCAAGGGTAATGACCGCAAACGTGCTACAACAATTGCCAAAGCTTTGCGGACAGCAATTTGACAGAATTTATTTCGATCCACCCTATGCCAGTGGATTATACAAACCAGTACTTGAAGCGATCGCCCACTATCAACTTTTAGATGCTGATGGTGAAATCGCAGTAGAACACAGCCCCCAAGATTGGATAGAATTAGTCATTCCTGGGTGGGAAATTTGTCGCAAAAAGGTCTACGGTAGCACAGCCTTAACATATTATCATGTATTGCCATGATTTATCAACCGTTAATTAACCGCTGAAACCATTGCATTATTCCCCTCCAAGCTCAGCCTGGAAACGCTTCCCAGGTGGGCTGCTACCTCTAGAGTTAATGGGAGGCAGACCCTCCCTAAAATGTATTACAAGGTAGAACCTTGTAACGAGTAACCTAGAAAGCTAGATTTAACAAGGTTTTTCCCTTAACAAGCGTGCCATTTAACCAACAATAAAGGTGTTGAAATGTAGCCATTTGCACTCTTACCCCCTTTTTTAACCCAGACGTAAACCGAAACCATAAAATCATTGATTTTAGAGAAACAAAATTAGTATAATTATGGAGTCTGAAAGATTAAAATTTAACTCAAATTAACTTATTTATACTGAAGACAGAATCATGCCAAACAAACTTATAGCTGTCACCATTATTTTCGCTTCAGCTTGCTTGACGCTTCCTGCGGGTGCAGAAAACCCCAAACATTTACAGCAGTTGCGAGAAAGCAAGCAATGTTCGCAATGTGATTTGAGTGGAGTTGATTTAAGTGGTGCTGATTTGAGTTTTGCTGTTTTAGTGGGTGCAAACTTGAGTGGTGCTAATCTCAAGGGAGCTAATTTAAGTAATGCTGATTTAACTGGTGCAAATTTAACTAAAGCAGATTTAAGTCAAGCAAATCTCAATCAAGCCTATTTAAATAATGCAAATTTGCATCAAACTAAGTTTATCGGAGCATCCCTCAGCAATGCAAGGGGATTACCAATAATGACTGCAACTGTACCCCTAAAACCCCTTCCTAAACTATCATTATCAACCCTACCAACTAAAAAACCAACAATCGCACCAATTCCACTTGCAAAGCCATTTCCATCAGCTACCATCAAAAAACCAATTAATTCCCAATCCCAATCTTCAAACACCTATCCCGAGAAGATTAAACAATTATTTTTAACAGGTTGTTCTGAGGAAATGCAAACAGAAATGCAACCAGCTTGTAGTTGTGTACTTAATAAAATAGAAAAAGAATATAGCTTAGCAGAATTCTTACAAATATCTTTTGAGTTAGCAGAGGGTAAGCAACCACCAAAGCGTTGGATGCAAATCACTTTTGAATGTGGTACAGAAATTTTATCAGTATCACAAATATTCAACACAAATATAGTCAAACATGATTAAAGTCATATCTTGCACAATTTTCAACAAAACCAAAAAAAGCGAGGTGCAAGATGTGTGTAAAACAGGTTAGCTGTTAGGAAAAAAGGAAGAACTACTGTTTTGAAACAATCCCATTCTTGCTTGCTAAAAATCTTTGAATATAGGGCTTTTCACCCTTGTGGAATACAGTCAAAGCGAAGGAAGAGGGAACAGGGTTTGAGCACAAGAGGGTTTGAGCGGTTTTATGTTTGTGTTGAAGCTTGCACTCCTACCAAACTTTACCCGTCTTTTACGACGCTTAACCTGAATCCAATTGAGTTGTTAGAAGATTGGTCAGAACCTCACCCCTTCTCCTACCCTTACGGGAAGTCTTTGTGCTTTTAAATAAGGACAAGGGAAGGGTTGAGGTAAAATTTATGTACCTGAAAATAAAGAACGTACTTGCAATAAATAGAAAGAAATAGGAATTAAAGCCATGAGTGGACAAAATCAAAAGCATTATCAAAAAATAGGCAGCATTTATGACGATTTATGGTATTACTCAAATGAGTATATTAGATTTATGACGACAAGCATAATCAAATATTTACGCTTGAAACCAACAGATACTCTTGTGGATTTAGGCTGCGGTACAGGAATATATTCCAAATCAATTCTTAAGCAAATGCAGTTAGATAATCCAATTATCTGTGTGGACTGTTCTGAAGAAATGCTTAAACAAGTACCATTAAGCTCTGAATACAAAATAATGGCAGTAGATGCAATTAATTTTGTGTCCCAAGCCCAAGCTTACAATAAAGTTTTAATCAAAGAAGTAATTCATCATATAGATAATAAAGAATTACTATTTAGTAGTTTATTTCAAAGATTACCTATTGGAGGGATTTTCTTGTTGATACTTCTACCTCCAACTATTGATTATCCTTTATTCAGTCAAGCTATAAAACGGTATGAAATCAGCCAACCTCACTATAATAATCTCGCTAATTTGCTTGAAAAAGTGGGTTTCAACGTATCAATAAATTTTGTTGAATATCTTCATTCTATTCCTAAATCTCAATACTTTAAAATGGTAGAGAATCGCTATATGTCTTTACTTTCATTCTTTGATGATAAACAATTAGCAGAAGGTCTAGCAGAAATGGAGCAAAAATATGCTCAACAATCCATTCTTGAATTTCCTGACCGTTTTGTGTTTATTACAGCAAGTAAATTGTAACTTCTTCACGCTTTGAAAGTACAAAAAACCCCTCCAGCTTCCCCATTTCCCAAGATTACTCACTTTTTTGAGGTAATTCACCTGTTCCCCTCCAATCTTATAGCGATTTGAGTAAATAAGACACATTACTCGTTTGGGTTTGAGGAAGTTTAGTAATTTCATCACACTACTAAAATACAACTGTTACTAGTGTTCCCCAATTAGGGGGTGCGATAGCTTGCGCTGACTTGTCAGTTCCCTTGCTTACATAAACTAATGAATTAATCTAAATCGTCAGTAGCTTCCAACATTTAAAGTATGACAATTTCAAATTTGTCTACCTGTATCTGAAAAAATACGTATATTGATTGCAGATTGATGTGTGACAAATTTTATTCTGGTCTATTTAACTTCGGAAAAATACGTAAATTATAATTGACAGTCTGAAGATTTAGGTAGGAAAACATATCCCTGCCATAAACAAAGGAAAAAACTGATGCAATTCTCTGCTAAACCAAGAACAGGATTGGTACAATTTATCAATCAACTAAAATGACCGTTAATTTTATTCTTTTCCGCTATTATACAGACACTTTTATCACCCTATTACACTTCCATATGAGATTCTTTTGCATATGATAAAGTTGGGAAGTTATTAATTGCACTCCTTTTAACTGCTTTTTTTGTGGAACGGTTTTTAGAAATTATTGTATATGTTTTTTTTAAGAGTAGATATATTTTAATTATGGAATGTGAGATTGATGATATTAAGGATGAGATTAGGAATCATCAAAATGAAAATAAACCAAAAATATCAGAATTACAAGACCTCAAAAAAAGTCAAATCCAAATAAAAAACTAATATAATCCAAGGTAAATATCAAAAATAAGACTGTTTTGATAAATTTCTTTTTTGGAATTATAATTACCACGTTATCAATTAGAACATTGGGGACTTTCATTACTCCCATTACTCCCATTAACCATAATTGGTTTATACATGTCTTTAATTTTCTTGATATACTATTAACAGGAAGTGTAATTGCAGGAGGTAGTGAAGAAATTCACAAGTTTATAGCAATAAATAAACTTTCAAAAAAATAAAATACAACTGATTGCAGGTAAATGGGGTAAAAGTGTTGAACTAAGCCAAATACCCCCGTGAGTAGCAATCGAACAGAAAACAGGATTAAGCCTGAAAGTCAGATGAGACAACGATTCTACCTCAGTTAGGGTCAATGACTTTTGATTTTCGTTAAGTAGTTACTCAACCGAACAGCAAGGGTTTTAGGTAAAAAATGGTTCTGTATTATTGATGTAATATTGCTGATCCCGGTTTTCTGTGACGATGATACTTGTACCCTAATACCCAGATGCAATGAAATTGGTAAATAACCACTCCATCAATAATTGAATCTGCTGGGTTATCCCTAGCTAAAGATGGCTGGTTGGACTGGTTTGGGTTTGAGGAAGTTCAATAATTTCATCACACTATTAAAACACAACTGTTACTAGTGTTCCCCTGATGGCTGTAGTAAACAATCCATGATATGTGCAACAGTTGCTTCAATCTGGTGCTGATATAAATATTAGAAATATTAGAAACATTGCAACAAGTTATCCTGAAACTCAGCAAATTTTGAAACAAACATGCATGAACTAAAAACTGAGGTTTGGGAAGATGATTAGAAAGGAGTAAACTATCATGGAAGTTAATGATAAAAGCAATTCTAGTAGTAATACAATTTCTACTGAAGCTGTAATTTTTATCCCTGGATTATCAGGGGAAGAAAAAGGATATCTCTTTGACATTCTTTGTGAAGGACTGGAAAATCAAGAGTGGTTAGACTTGAAATTAATAGGTGAAGTTAATATCCCTGGTCATTCTAGTAAAAGATTTGGTGTTTATTCCCAACAAACTTTATTAAAGCAAATCGATATTTATGAAGCTTTTTGGCTTGATATCATTGCTGATCAGAGATTAAGCAATAAAGACTTTAGAACCAAATTACTAGGCGGTACTGACTTACTAATCTATTGGCTATTTTCTCCTGTTTGGAAGGCTTTTTATGAAGCTCCTTCTTTAATTATAGGATTGCTTTTATCTTTACTTACTTTAGTATTTTGGTACTATGGCATCTTAGTAACACTTATCAAAGAAGTGGGAGAAAACAATCATGTATTTGAGCAAGTAATTCCTATAAATTGGGGTGAAAATGCCACATTTATTGGACAAATTTTAGATGGATGGTCTTTTTTCATATTCATCGGTATTATCTTATCTATTCTTGGCAGTTTTTCTGTAGATAAACTGATAGACAAAGCTCATTTTGTTAAAAGATATTTAGGGAATGTTGGAGGAATTTTGCTGCGAAATAAAATCCGCTCTCGACTCAGAAAAATTACCGATGATGTCCTATATAATTATGATAAACTAACAATTGTAGCTCATAGTTTTGGTGCAATAATTGCGACTGACTTATTAGCTGATTATGATTCTACAAAACAAGTAGAATATATTACTTTAGGAGCCAGTCTCAAACTACTTTCTTATCGTTCTAAATGGATTAAAAAAGAAATCAAAAAATGTTTGGATAATCAATTTATTTCAGAATGGAATGATTTCTACTCAATGCAAGACTGGTTAGGAGGAAAAACGCCAATCTCTTCAGTCAGCAATTCAGCCAAAATTAAGTTTCATGAATTTCCTATTCAATGTTCTTTTATAGATAGACTACTAGGAATAACTCATATAGCTTATTTATCAAATCCACTTTGGGCTAAAATCTTGCTCAAAGATGGCTAATAATTATAATTGTTGGTTCTGGGGGAAACTCTGCAATTAACACAGGAAGCATCCTCATTATAGTTACTTTCAAAACCTCGATGCGGAGGTAGAAAATAACCTATTTTCGTCATCATGGGAAAAATAGATGTTTATTGCATAGGAAATTTATCTCTGTATAAGTTAACTTGAAGATAGAGGTTAGATGTTAGGGGGAAAGGAAGAAGTACTGTTTTGAAACAATCCCACTCTCGGTTGCTAAGAATCTTTGAATATTACTTGCTTTGCTAGAGTTAAAAACTGCTGTTACAGTCACTAACACAGGAAGCATCGTCATTATAGTTACTCTCAAAACCTCGATGCGGAGGTAAAAAACAAGTTATTTTCGTCATAACACACATCTTGCACGCTAAAAACCGGGTTTCTTCCAAATCTCTCAGTCTCAAAACCTTAATTTTTCGTTTAGAAACCCGGTTTTTTTAGTCTTATTGAGAATGGTGCAATATATGAGATAATGGGAAAAATAGATGTTTATTACATAGGAAATCTATCTCTGTATCAGTTAACTTGAAGATTGAGGTTAGCTGTTAGGGGAAAAATAAGAACTACTGTTTTGTTTAGAGATTATCCATTACCCATTACCATTCCCCGAAATGACCACCTCTCGAATTTCCGTATACTCAAATTCATTAGAACTTTGTCTTACCAAAGGATAACTTTCCCCTCCCAAATTCATATAATCTTCTTCACAATCAGGTTTAGAAGAATAATAAGTCAAAACATATTCCTTACCAATTCTGGCTGATATTTCCTCTTCCACCTCTCCCCTCCATTGTGTCTTCGTCACCAACACCACCAACTGATTTGCTAACTGGGGAACTATCTTAGCAATTTGTCGTCGGTATTGTGCATCTAAACTCCCAAAAGGTGAATCCATAACAATAGGAAAAGTACTACTTTCAGGAACCATTAACATATTATGACGTGCATTCCATTCCTTTACCCTATCAATAATACTAGCGATAAACGATAAACTGAGAATTTGATTTTCACCAGTGGAAGCTGCAACACTTGCTTCTATTCCCGTCGTACTTTCTACTAATGTCAGTTCGTATTTATCACTAATTTTAGGAACATAAGGTGTAAAGGAAATTTCCCTAAAAATCTCTTGTACCCTATTTTCTAATTGCAACCGAAACTGCTTTTCTTGACGTAATTTTACTTCCGTAAACCTTTCAATACTGTCTTGAGTAGCTGTAATTCTCCGTTGTGCAAGTGCTTGTCTTTGTTCATTAAGTTTTTGTTTAGTGATTTGTTTATTGAGTTCACCTATCTGGACTTTCAAAGTCTCTATTTGTTGTTCATTCCTTCCCTTATCTAAGGTTAACTCAGTAATTTTTTCCTCAATTTTATCCAACCGCTTCTGTAAACTACTAATTTCCTCATTTGCATCTTGACGCAATCTCTCTTGAATTACATCTAACTCCGTTTCAATTTGAGATATATCTTGTCTTAACTGATTGATTTTTACCTGTTGACTATCAACTTCTTTCCAAAACTCTCCTGCTTGCTTATCAATTTCATCCACCTGCGCACTCATACGAATAGCTGTTTCTTCTACTACTGAAGAACCTGCTTTATCCAAGATTTTGCTCACATTTTCGTGGGATTTACTACCTTCACATAACTCCGCACCGCAAATACAACGCTGAGATTTCAGAATATCCTGAATAAATTCCTTAGAAACACCAGAATTTAACTCACCCCTCTGCTTTAAATCTTGAATTATTTCCCGATAATTTGCTGTTATTTTTGACAGTAATACCGTATAACCTCGTGCAGAAATAATTTTATTAAGTAATTCTCTAGTCTTTTTAAACTCCTGTTGACTAGATGCTTTTTGCTGTTCTAAATCTTGTCTTCTGGCTTGCAAAACCTTCGATTCATCAAGTTCTCGTAAACGCTTACCAGTTTCTTTCTTCAAAGTGTACTGATATTCTAACTCTTGATAAATTTCCCCTTGTCTTTCCTGAATACGCTCAATCTCTTGATCAATTTTAGCCTGTTCTCTCAATAGCTTTTTAATTTCAGAATTTCCAATAGCCTTTAATTCACTCTCCAAAGCTTTCTTAGCTTCCTTCAAGTGATTGATAGAACGATTAATTACCTCCACACCCAAAAAAATCTTCGTCGCTTCCGCAATTTCTGATTTTTTATCAGAACGAACTATCTCTTCAATTCTTTCCCCATCAAAGAAAAAATATTGATGTAAACTCCCAGGTAAAATTTGATTAATTATATCTTCCGGTTGCTGAGTTGGAAACTTCCAAATTCCATCATCACCAGCAAATTGTAAATATAATTGCGTTTTAATCACATCAAAACTAGCTGCATTTTTATACCCACGACATTCCCGCTTCACTCGATAGCGAATATCGTCATGTTCCCAACCAATTTCTACCCAACATTCTACAGCTTCTCCAACTTCCGCTTCCGCAATTGCACGCTTATTTACTAACTGTTCCGCTGACGCAAACGCTGCACTAAATTTATCATACAGCACCCAAGTAAATGCATTTAATAAACTAGTCTTACCTGTACCATTATTTCCATGAATAATAGTAGTATTTCTCCCCTCCCCTCCTGCCAAAATTATCTCCGGAGTTTTGCCATAAAAAGACCGAAAATTACACAATTTAATCGCAGTCAACTTCATCGCACAACTTCTTTGATAATCCTGACAATATCATCATTAATATGACTATTAACCCTCTTTTCCAGTCTATTCTTTTCTAACTGCCATACCCGTTCAATAATTTCTCTAACCTCCGGTGGTGCAGTTACAATTGGCTCCTGCACATCGTCTATATTCATATTTTTATGCAAAAATAGTAATATGATTATACTTGTTATATTTTAACCCAGAATACCCTAACGATCGCATCCGTAGAGGCACTGTTTCCTTTGCTTCTGTCTAGAAAATAGGGAATAGGGAATAGGGAATAGGGAATAGGGAATAGGGAATAGGGATTTTCATGTTTAATTGTGGAATTTTCCTGTGTGCTTGTTGCAACTGCTGCAACATTGCACAATCATTAAGTAGGTAGGTACAAATAAAGCGAACGCTTTTAGGGTCGTCATTTGTCATTTGTCATACTCGCAATGATCCGAGAACCAAGCTATGTCATTGGTAAAGGTTTCACTCTTTATTTACGCTTCGTAATGTAGTTGTGTTTATTTCCGCCTACTTACTTATCATTACTCAAATCACCAACTCCGATTTATATCGATTTATAACTAAATATCGATATAAATCCAGACTTGAAATCTTTCTCTTTGTATTAGGACGGGAGCAACTGGCACATTTTTTCTTGTAGGGTGTGTGACGCTACGAAACGATGTGAACGTAGAAATAAGACTTCCGACCTCACGCACCAGCTACCAATTGTGACACTATCGTAAGTCCTG
>JASJCY010000173.1 GCA_030065825.1 Nostocaceae cyanobacterium
TACTATACCAAAAAACGCAAAAATTGGCGATTCGTCGCCCATCCCATCACTCATCTGATTAAAATCAAATATGGCTCCCGGATGAAACTCCTCACCGCCCAAAAATTCATCTCATCACCTCCCTTGCGGTTAGGTGAGAGGCTTCTTTTTAGTTGAGCTAAGTTTGATGGGTAGAATAATAAACCACTCTAGGTGCAGAGAACACAGAGTCAGAGAAACAGAGAATAAGTCTAGAACTTGATTTACACCGTAAAGTTTCATGAGTTTAATCTTGGAAATTTTCTCATATCACATTAAATACACTTTGTCAAACACCCATATTTCCTAAGTCTGTGTGGGGAGTGAAAATTGGTCTTTTCTTATGTCATCAAAATTTTACTTTGAAGTGGGTTGCTACGGCATAAATAGGGTTGTAGCTATTTTGGGTAAGCTATGGTCGCACTATGCCCCAAATAGGTTTTTTTAATCTTAGCATGAAACAACGCAATTGCGTTCATAAAATGAGAAGTATTTTCAATAAAATTTGACGAAAAATGAGGCATCTTTTAAAAAACGAATGGGAAAATATTAAAGCATAAGTTTTAATTATGTATTGATTTGTTGTGGAATGCTGATGTTGCAAAAGTAGGAAGAGGGAGAAGATAAGGAAGAAATTTTCAACTATAATCTCAATATTGGGGGAAAAATAAGTATAAATTACTAGTATAACATTAATTTATTTGTGGAAATCATCACACTTATCAAAAATTTTCATAACCATCACCCTAAGAATTTGTTACCGTATTCTTAATGTATTGAAAAATATAGTCAAACCAGCCTGGTAACTGGCTGTCAACTTGATGGAGGATTCCGGGCTGAAAATGTTGACTTCTTAAGTGTTAAGAAACACAAATTTCTCTAGTTAGAGAGGGTTATGGTTGTAAATTTTGCCCGAACATCTGCGTCTAATAAACAGTTAAAACAGGTATTCCAGGACATTGATGCTCAAAGTTGTCCTAGGAGTTTTAACTTTCACATGCATACTGTCTACTCCGATGGGAGATTGCAGCCCAGTGAGTTGATGGAACAAGCGATCGCCATTGGTCTTCAGGGGCTAGCTATCACTGACCATCATAGTGTCGGTGGATACTATGCAGCTCAAGCTTGGTTAGAAGATTGGAAATGGAATAATCCAGGTGCAGACGCTCCCCAGCTATGGAGTGGTGTAGAAATTAATGCCAATCTTTTAGATGTGGAAGTTCATATTTTGGCTTATGCTTTTGATACAGAGCATTACAGTATAAAACCTTATATCCAAAGAAGGATTACCACAGGTAAGGAATATCAGGCATCTCATGTCATTGCTGCGATTCATGAAGCTGGGGGAGTAGCGGTACTGGCGCATCCAGTTAGGTATAGGAAATCGCATTTTGATTTAATCCCGGCAGCAGCGGACATGGGTATTGATGGTGTGGAAGCTTTCTATGCTTACAATAATCCCAAGCCTTGGAGACCAAGCTCTTTGGAATCAGAACAAGTGCAAGAGTTAGCTGATGAATATGGTCTTTATAACACTTGTGGTACTGATACCCACGGATGTAGTTTGCTGCAAAGACTGTAGATATCAACTGGCATGACTGTAAGGTTGAATCACTCACCTTACTTTCATTACAACTTCAAGAAAAGATGATATTAATATGTCAGCAAATCATCATAAAAAAGATGGCAGGGTAAACCAACGAGTAGTCTTATTATAGCAAAAATTATGAGGTTGTAAACCCTTAAATCTCGTTCGCGCCAAGATGAGAATAGTTATCATACTCATGTTTTTTGGCAGGAAAATCGCATTTTTGAAAATTTTAGAAAAATTTTTGATTCGGTTGTGAGAATCTTGTGAGAGTTGAAGCTTGCACTCATACCAAACTTTACCCGTCGTAAACGACGCTTAACCTGTATCCACTTGAGTTGTTAGAAGATTTGTTCAATTTATTGGGCACACAAACTATTATTCTTTGCATTTCATCAACTTCATTCATTGGTGAGCGAAAATAGTTGAGGTTCACGCTTCTAAACCAACTCATGGGTGCAATTAGAGCGTTGTGTATCAAGTTCTTTGAAGCTGCCTAAAGCTATTTGAAGAAAACGAAAATACTCATTGTTACTAGTTCGTCCTACACCATTGGGCGATGTTTAAAGTAACTAGCTATATTTTAGCACTTCTTCCTTCTTCCGCTCAAACCTTCTTCCTTGAAGGTCGAAGACCTTCGGTCAATTTGAGGCTGAATCAATTAAATAATCACAGAGTTAAAAAAATAAGCTTCTTCAGTAGGTATTATGCTAAAAAAGTTTATCAAAAGCTCAAAATGGAAGCTATACAAGGGAAACCTACTTTAATTATGAACATAAACTGGTTTTTCAAGCATTCTGGTAATTTAAGCTTTGATTTAACCGGATAATTTTGGTTTTAACTAACAACTTGCACTTCCAAAAAGGATAACCAGGAGGCAGAGCCTCAACTCCCCTAGTTACCAGCGTCACGCTGGTAACTAGAACATAGGGACTTCTGGCTGTTCTTGAGAATGGTGCAAGTTATCAGTTTTAACTAACAGTTGTTTTTTGGAATTATTGATTTGTAGACTGTAGTTTAAATTCTCACAGCCTAATGCTGGAAACTAAACCAAGTTTCCCAAGTTATGACATTTCTCATGACACAATGGGATTGAGAACCAAAGCTATAAACACCTAATCTATAGCCATGCAAGCGGATTTACAGAAGTTACATATTACCCCAGAGGATTTAAAACAAATAACTGGTGTGAGCAATCGCGATTTAAGTGCCTATCGCAAGTTGAAATCTCCCCGGTTAGCACTTTTATTAATGATTGTTCAACATATTGAGCAAATATTGCTTTTAGGTTGGGGTTTAATTCCTCTCGGTTATTTAATTAAATGGAAATGGTTGAGAAAGCGTCAGGGAAACTTGTTTGATGAAATTAATCAGTATCATCAAGTATTAAAAGCAGTAGATATTAATGACCAATTATTAGCAGCAGGAAATTCACCAATCAGTGTATCTGAAAGAGAAAAAGTAATTCAGGCACTAGAAACTACAAGAAATAATTTAATTTGTGCTTTAAAAACAGAGAGAATTTTACGAAAAAATAGAGCTTTTATTGCTCGCCATCGGGAACTTTTGGGAAGTAATTTAACTGCTTTACAAGCATTGGAAATCAAACAGGAAGCGGGTGAATATACAAGATTAATTAATCAAGCTTTGGAAGTTGCCCAAGAAGTGCAAATAGAAATGAAAAAGCTGGAAGGTGATTAACTTAATGTCCCAATTTTAGGATATAGGTATTAAATTCACTTTTATACCTCATTTTCAGCCCCTATATGAATGATGCTGTTGGTCAATTAGTGATGGGTTTCACCCCCAACTTCGAGTGTCTTTCTCGTTTCCAGGCTCCAGGCGACCGCCCGGATTTGAGGCGGGAGCCTCAATCGCTGCATTCCTTGCCAGAGGCAAGGAACGAGAATTAAATTTTTGCGATTCGCCTAGCTAAAAATGAGGCATTCCTTTACGAGGTTTTTCTGACTCCTTGGGAAATATATTTTCTCCCCAACTGTAATAATTAGTGGCTCAATCCTTGAGTGGGGAACACTTGGCTCACAAAAATCCCAATCATACAATGATACACTACACCCAACTAAGCGTGAGAAATAGATTACCACATTTGTAGATTAGTGGGATAGGTTCACGCTTGTTTTGTTTCTACTTACAGTTAATGGCTCTCCATTTAGGAGAAAAACTTAAATGCCCCGAATTTACCAACATACTCTCATCGTTCCTGAGCAAGCTATTGACGAGAACGGACACGTCAACAATGTCGAATACCTCCGCTGGATGCAACAAGTAGCACAACTTCACTCTGAAGTGGAAGGATGTACTCAAGCAACCAGCATTCTTGGTGCAACTTGGGTGGTACGAACCCACCGGATTGAATACTTTCAGCCTGCCTTTGCCCGCGAGCAAATTGCTGTTTTAACTTGGGTGTCCAATTGGCGAAGAGCGCGTTCGCTACGCAAATATAAGTTTGTGCGTCTGAGCGAACGCTCGATTTTAGCGGCAGGAGAAACAGAGTGGATATTTGTCGATGCCGAAAATGGTCGTCCACGCTCTATTCCTGAAAGTGTTTCTGGACTGTTTGAGCTGCTTACCCCAAATGAGGAATCCAGAGAACTTGAGATATTTGCTCGAGAGCATCTAGTACTCAACCACATTAATTTTGACAAGTCGCGGGTGTTTAGATCCCCGACTTCTTAAAGAAGTCGGGGATCTGTGACCCCTCATAACTAATGTGGTGGACTACTAGTGGTCCACCAAGGCAACTTTGCTGGGTGATAGCGATTCTTGGTAAGCTAATTTCACCGTCTGGAACCTCATATACTAGTAAAAAAATACATTGCATAGTGAAATGAAGTTGGAATTTCGGCGTTGCTGAATCATGGGATGATTTTGCTCAATTTGTCACGAATCTTCAATGGTTTCAACTGCCAATTCATCCCGCAAAAATGCTACGCCGAAATTTCAACGGCTGCTATAGTCAAGCGCTGACTTGTTAGTTCCCGTAGCGCTCACTTACAGCGATTTTCAGGTAAATAGACCACGCTGTAGGGGTAAAGCGCATTGCTAAACCCCTACGATGAATCTGGTTCAAATAGATGAAAATTGCTGTAAATTAAGGTACGAGCGATGTTCCCTTATAGCCGCTACGCGATGGCCTTTGCGCACCCGTTGTCAGGAAAGCACATCTGCTGGAATTGAGACTGAGTTTTTTCTCATTTAACTATTACTCAAACCTCAGTTACTCATCACAACCTCCTCAGTGTTGCATCGGATATTAGTAATCAAAGAGATAAAACTTTTTAAGCGAGGGAGAGATTATCATGAAGACTATGAAAGTTAGTAACATGCAAAACAATGAAGTTGACGTACCAATAGTTTTGGCTGGAAGATACAAAATTAAGGCAGAAAAACGCTCGCGCTTTTTAGAACTTGCCAAAGCTGGCGTAGAACCAACTAGAAAGGAAGTAGGTAATATTAGCTACAACTTTTACGAAGATGCTGGTGTCCGCAATTCCTTTATTTACTTTGAAGAATGGAAAAGCAGAGATGCTTTAGCACAACATTTGCAACAACCTTATATTACTCCTTTATTAAAAGAGTTCCAGGAATTAGTAGATGGAGAGGCGGATGTGAGGGTTTACGATGTCAACTGTTTAACCTATGGACTATAGTAGTTATACTTAGAAAATTGTGAGATATTTTAAGAAGACGGCGTTGCTGAATCAATGTATGAATCTTCAATAAAAACCTCACCCCCCCTGAGTGCGGACACCCCTCTCCTACCCTACGGGAAGCCACTCCGTGTCTATGGTAAGGAGAGGGGAAGGGGAGCCACTGCTGGGCTATGGTTAGAAAAGTAAATATTTTATTGCCTTCTGAAGATTCTTAAATAATAAAATTTAAATCAACATAATATACTGATAACAAAGATTATGAAAACAAGTAATAATAAAACTCCGATAGGCTATTTTGAGCAAGTAATTGCAGAACTCAGAAGTACTCAAGAAGAGTTACAAGCAGAATTGAAAGAGTTAAGAGAACTGAAAAAACATTATGCCGAATTAGAAGAACAGCTAAAATCTACCACTCAAGAATTGCAAACTGTCAAAGCTGAACTAGAAAATATCAAAGTATATTCGCAGCAGATAAAGGAACAAACGCAACAAAATATTGATGCTGTGAAAAATGGAATTGAAAATGGTTCGATTGTTGTCCAAAAAGCTGTAATGCTAAGAGGTGTAGATGATGAACATTGGATGGGATTTTACAAACTAGATGCGGTCAATCATCATTGCTTGCGAGTATGGAGAAGCAGTGATAATACTTGGCATGATGATATTCGAGTCAAAGCATCGTTTTTCTTACGTGCTAGAAATAGCTACAATTGGATGGTGTGTACAGGTGTGTATCAAGGTTCTGATGTGTTTAGAGTTTGGAACTTAGATATTGATAGGCATTTCAGATTTCTAATTTAGAGCAGCACGTCATATATACAAAGGTTGAATTGAATAGGTGCTAAAGAAAAGTAAGCTAAAAATAAACATAAACGTTAGAATAGATAGTTGAGATGTAATGGTGTAACAATAAACTATTATGCAGGAAACTACTAGTTACCACCAAGAGCTTGTAAATCGCATATCACCAATAATAGAAAAATTATTTAAAACCAATAGTTTATACTTAGTCAAACTGAAAAAGCCGGAAATTACGGAAAGTTTAGTACAGCTTTTTGGTAAATTTACTCCTGAAGAAATGAAATCAATTTCAGATGAAGAATTAACACGCAGAATAGATAAAATTTTGGTGATAAAAGCTGTTTCTGGTACTTTAAATGATTTAACACCAGAACAAATCAAAATATTTGATGAATCGGTAGAAGGAAAATAAATAGAGTGACCTATTTATTAGATACAAATATTGTTAGTTATATTTTGAAAAAAAGCAATATAACCATTGATAATAAACTTGAGGAAGTAACTCGTTTAGGAGAAGAAATTTTTATTAGTTGTATTACTTACTATGAAGTGAAAAGAGGTTTGCTGGCAGTAAATGCAACCAGACAATTAGCTGAATTTGATATTTTATGTCGTAAATATGAAATTTTGTTTCTAGACGATATCGAAATCATTGAAAATGCTTGCAAAATTCAAGTTGATTTAAAAAGTAGGGGACATCGTTTAGAAGATGCAGATATTTTTATCGCAGCAATAGCAATTACACGGGGTTTAATTCTAGCTTCTAATGATTCCGATTTACTAAGAATTCAGGGGATTAATTTAGAAAATTGGTTGCAAATTGAACCTTAGTAACCATGAAACAAACTCTCTATCTCCCCACCCTCCATCAAAAATGAATACAATACCCTATAGATACACAAATAGTGCTTGTTGAGGGAGAATCTGTGCAGCCGGATTTACTGGGATTAGAAATTACCAAGGGGGAAATCAGACGCTTAACTGGCTTCGATCCAGATGATGTCTTCCGACCCTCAATGATGCAAGATAAACAAAAGCAGTGGGGGTTTTTACTGAATGAAATGCTTCTGTCCCTAGCGCTAACCCCGATTATTGTCGGGTTTGTGTATGCATTTATTATTTTACCGACAATTGGTTCTTCAGTCGTCCTAGGCATCCTCTTAGTGATTTTAGTACCTATAGCCCTGTTGATAGGACGCTGGGTATGGCGACGCTTCACTTCTCCCAAAAGTCTAACAATACTGCTAGATGAAGTCGATAGATATCACGAAGTTATTCAAGCCATAGATATTAACGATCAACTAGCTTCGTCGGGAAACACAGGTAGTAACATCGATGACAGGGAAAAGGTAATTTCTGCCTTGCAACTAATTCGAGAAGATTTAGTCCGGGCTTTGAAAACAGAGCGAATTTTACGAGATAATAAAAAATTGCTTGCCAATAACCAAGAGTTATTTGTCAATAATTTAGCGAATCTGCAAGCTTTACAAGTTAGCACTCAAGCTGGCGAATATGCCCAATTTCTCAATCAATCATTAGAGATAGCCCTCGATGTCCAGGCACAGATAAAAAAATTGCACTCTTCCCCTTGACTTAAACATGAGTAATAAACCAAAAATAATCGTTTTGGATGATGATCCCACGGGTTCTCAAACTGTCCACAGTTGCTTGCTGCTGATGCACTGGGATGTGGACACCCTACGTATTGGCTTGCAGGATGATTCACCGATTTTTTTTGTGCTGACTAATACTAGGGCATTACCTCCAGAATCTGCTGCATCTGTGACGAAACAAGTATGTCATAACCTGAAAATAGCAATAGAAGCAGAAGGAATTGAGGATTTCCTAGTTGTTAGTCGTTCTGACTCTACCTTGCGGGGACATTATCCCATTGAAACCGATGTCATTGCCCAAGAACTCGGTGATTTTGATGCTCATTTCCTCGTCCCGGCATTTTTTGAAGGAGGACGTATCACAAAAGACAGCGTACATTACTTAATTATAGATGGCGTTCCTACCCCTGTCCATGAAACTGAATTTGCCCGGGATTCTGTATTTGCTTACCATCACAGTTACTTACCAAAGTATGTAGAGGAAAAAACCCAAGGACGTATCTCTGATGACTCAGTAAAAAGATTTTTACTTGCAGATATCCGTGCTGGTAGTCTGGAATCCTTGATGCAACTCAGTAATAATCAATGTGCTGTGGTAGACGGTGAAACCCAAGAGGATTTAAACCGCTTTGCACAGGATATTCTCAGCGCAGCAAGCCTTGGAAAACGGTTTCTATTTCGCTCTGCTGCCAGTATTTTAACCGCTTTAGCTGATTTACCACCCCAACCCATCGCCGCCGAAAATATGGCAAAATATGTCCGGGGAGGTAAACCCGGAACTGTAATTGTTGGTTCTCACGTGAAAAAAACAACTCAGCAATTAGAAAAATTGTTACAGGTAGAAGGTACGGAGGGCATAGAAGTTGATGTCGCCAGATTGTTAAATGAGACAGATGCATCTGCTACAGTGCTAAACAAGATTCTCGATGATGTCCGCAGGGCACATGATGCTGGTAAAACCCCCGTAGTTTATACTAGCCGTGAGGAACTTACTTTCAAAGATGTGAAAACTCGTCTAGACTTTGGGGCACAGGTTTCCAGGTTATTAATGGATATTGTCCAGGGTTTACCATCTGATATAGGATTCTTAATCAGTAAGGGTGGCATCACCTCTAATGATGTTTTAAGTACAGGTTTAGCACTTACTTCCGCTCGTTTGCTGGGTCAAATTTTACCTGGTTGTTCCATGGTGAGGACTCCATCTGACCATCCCCAGTTTCCCAATTTACCAGTAGTGTTATTTCCCGGTAATGTTGGTGATGCTAATGCCTTAGCAACAATTTATCAAAGACTCAGTAAAAATATTGAGAAATAATCTGCAAATTATCACGAACCAACTACGTAAAATAAATTTTATAGCCCTAGTGTATAGGAGTCCCCCAGGAAAAAATCCCACAGCCAAAGATGTTAGCAAACCTTGGCGAAGCCCTATATATACCTCTTCCCTACTGCCTAATGCCTACAGCAGGGCTGCCCATTTTCAAGTTATACGGTTATGTGATAAATCGTACAAAGAAGGCAGGAAAATCTTTCTGACCAACTCGGTGCCTCTTGGGTACAAACATTGGGTCTGTTGGGTACAAAAATTGGGTCTGTTGGTTACAAAAATTGGGTCTGTTGGTTACAAACATTGCGTGTGTTGGGTACAAACATTGCGTGTGTTGGGTACAAACATTGCGTGTGTTGGTTACAAACATTGCGTGTGTTGGTTACAAAAATTGCGTCTGTTGGTTACAAACATTGCGTGTGTTGGGTACAAACATTGCGCCTGTTGGTTACAAACATTGCGTGTGTTGGGTACAAACATTGCCTGTGTTGGGTACAAACATTGCGCCTGTTGGTTACAAACATTGCGTGTGTTGGGTACAAACATTGCCTGTGTTGGGTACAAACATTGCCTGTGTTGGGTACAAACATTGCGCCTGTTGGGTACAAACATTGCGCCTGTTGGTTACAAAAATTGCGTCTGTTGGTTACAAAAATTGCGTCTGTTGGTTACAAACATTGCGTATGTTGGGCGCAAGCATTGCGCCCCTACTATTTTCAAGACGAACCCCCACGAGAAAATTCCACAACCAAACATGAAAATACCTCTTAAGAGTTCCCTATTCCCTATTCCCTGTTCCCTATTCCCTATTCCCTGTTCCCTGTTCCCTATTGCCTATTTTTAAGCCAGCCATGATGAACTCTGATTCCATAATCCCTATACTTGGAACAAATTCCAACTTTTCCTACCCACAGGATTCTATTGTCCCCCAGCCAGAAGAAAATCCCATTTTGCCCGATACGGAGGTTAATTCTGTACTCCTGTATTTAAAATCGAATCCTCCCCCTGATGATGGAGAATCTCAGCCTGAATCTGTGGATTTAGATTCTATTGGGGAAAAATCGCCAGTCAATTTGGTGAATAGTAATATTCAAGTTAGATTCAAAGCTGAGGGAAAAAGACTATCATTGATTTTACCACCCCAATCCCAAGTTCCTAGCACCCCTAGTAGTTGGTCGGAAATTTGGCAACAAATAAAACTTCGGTTGAATGGTGGCGATCGCTTGCAATCACCCAATACACCCGTAGATTTGATAGCAGGCGATCGCTTATTGGATAATAGACAATTACAACAGCTGGCACAAATCCTAGATGAAGCTCAATTGCAGTTGAAATCTGTGGCTACCAGTCGTCGTCAAACTGCCATTGCTGCTGCCACTGCGGGTTATTCTGTAGAACAAATACAGCAAGAGGATCCCCTGTTTGCAAAATCAAAACCAACCTCCGCACCCCTAGCAGAAGCCCTTTATCTACAAATGACAGTGAGATCGGGAGTGGAAATTCGTCATCCAGGAACTGTAATAGTTTTGGGAGATGTCAATCCTGGTGGTATTGTAATTGCAGATGGGGATATTTTAGTCTGGGGTCGTTTGCGGGGCATTGCCCATGCTGGTGCGGGAGGTAACCAAGAATGCCTGATTATGGCATTACAAATGGAACCAACTCAATTGCGAATCGCAGATGCTGTCGCTAGGGCACCAGAAAAATCACCAATGCAGTTATATCCGGAAGTTGCTTATATCACCCCTGAAGGAATTCGCATTACCAAAGCAAGTGATTTTTCTCGACCCCAAGTAAATAAGATTGATGCAAACGATCCATAATGAACAATAAAAGGTAAAGTATGAAAATAATTACATAAATACTTTATACTTCATAGTTCAGGTTGCTGTATATTTATTAATCCCTCATCAAGCGCGTTTCGGTCATGACTCGCATTATCGTTATTACCTCCGGTAAAGGAGGGGTGGGTAAAACCACAGTTTCAGCCAATTTAGGCATGGCTTTAGCCAAAATGGGACGTCAAGTCGCCTTAGTAGATGCAGACTTTGGTCTGAGAAATTTGGATTTGTTGCTAGGTCTAGAAAATCGTATAGTTTATACTGCCATTGAAGTCTTGGCTAGGGAGTGTCGTTTAGAACAAGCTTTAGTTAAAGATAAAAGGCAACCTAATCTTGTACTCCTGCCAGCAGCACAGAACCGCAACAAAGATGCGGTGACTCCCGACCAGATGAAGTTGTTGGTAAATACACTGGCACAGAAGTATCAATATGTTATCCTTGATAGTCCAGCTGGTATTGAGAATGGGTTCCAGAATGCGATTTCTCCGGCAAAAGAAGCTTTAGTTGTCACTACCCCAGAAATTTCTGCCGTGCGTGATGCCGACCGTGTAGTGGGGTTATTAGAAGCACAAGGTATAAAACGCATTCATTTAATTTTGAACCGTATCCGACCTGCAATGGTCAGGGCAAATGATATGATGTCCGTACAGGATGTTCAGGAACTACTAGCAATTCCTCTGATTGGGGTGATTCCTGACGATGAACGGGTGATTGTCTCCACCAACCGGGGTGAACCTTTAGTTTTAGCAGAAAAAGAAAATTCTTCCTTGGCTGCCATTGCCTTTGATCGCATTGCCCGGAGAATGGAAGGAGAAGCGGTGGAATTCCTTGACCTCGAATCACCCCACGATAGTCTATTTGCCCGTCTCAAAAGGCTGTTATGGACAAAAATTTAACAACTCCTAAACCCGTCTGTGCCTAGCTAGTTGTAATGATTCTTGAACTTCTAGAACGAATTTTTTTTCGCAGTGGCGATCGCGACAGCCGTAAGGAAGTCAAACGCCGTCTGCAATTGGTAATTGCCCATGATCGCGCTGATTTAAGTCCTCAGGTTATAGAAAAAATGCGGCAGGAAATTTTAGAAATAGTTTGTCGCTATGTAGAAGTAGAACCGGAGGGTTTAGAGTTTTCCTTAGAAAGCAACCAAAGAACTACTGCCTTAATTGCTAATTTGCCAATTCGTCGGGTAAAAGAAGTGGGGCTAAATGGGGAGGGAACTGAAAAAAAAGAATAAGAGTCGGTAATAGGTAATGGGTAATCGGTAAGAACTCGTTTCCAGGCTGAGTCTGGAAATGCATTTGTTGGAGGTTCTGCTTTCCATGAATTCTGGAGGTAGAACCTCCCTAAAATACATTACAAGGTTCTACCTTGTAACGAGGGAAGGTAGAACCTTGTAACGAGGGAAGGTAGAACTAGAACCTTGTAACGAGGGAAATTCTGGAGGTAGAACCTCCCTAAAATACATTACAAGGTAGAACCTTGTAACGAGGGAAGGTAGAACCTTGTAACGAGGGAAGGTAGAACCTTGTAACGAGGGAAGGTAGAACTAGAACCTTGTAACGAGGGAAGGTAGAACTAGAACCTTGTAACGAGGGAAGGTAGAACCTTGTAACGAGAGATGAGGGACAGCAAGCAGCGGTAATTACTTTACGATCACCCTTTACTCTTTACCAATTTTAACTAGTAGCTAATGGCAACTTGTGGTTGTACCCATACCTCTGTAACCTTTTCACCAAAGGTGACGGGTTTATCTACATCATTCATGGCTAGAGTTTTGCCATTGGTAGTAGCAACAGTCACTAAAGACCAATCTTCATCACCTAGTTCACCAGCACGGAAAATCACACCATTAGGTTGGTTTTGACTCCAGCCTAACAATATTGCCATTTTGTTATGTTCCTCTTGTGTTTTTTCCGGAGTGACGCTATTGGTGCGATTTTGTTGACGATCCCAAATCAGTGCATGATCTGTGATGTCGGATGTGTTCATTACCCCTTGGAATTTGCGTGCCAAAAAGCGATCGCCATTTTCTGACCAGCTAACAGGAACAAAGATTTCAATGGTTCCTTCGCTTTGTTTGGCAACTTCTGTTGATGAAGTTGCCACTGGCAATAGGGGATCTTTTACCCGAGAGTTTGTCGATTTGAGTACCCGCAAAGTCTTGGTTTGGGTATCTTCGATAAACAAAACGCTGTTAACACGACTGTTATGCATGTGAGGTTCTATCTCTAACTGCACACGGCTATAAACAGCGTATCTGCCATCGGGAGAAACCACCGGGACACTACGATAATATCGAGTTCCAGAAGCACCTGCGGAACTAACAGACTTTTGGGTAGCCATGATCCATTTCCAAGGAATAGGATGAGGACTGCCCAATGGATCTTCTAATTCTGTTCCTTGATTGAAATCGATTTCTTTGACTACATTTACTTCCTGGGTAGTTGCTTTAGTTGTCTTCCTGACGGGGGAAATTTTCGCTGCTGACAATGTTTTATCACTACTAGCTGCCTGGGAGACCAAAACATCTTTTTTGGGGGAAGAAGCAGCTTTATAAGCCCTTAATCTTTGTGCCAATTTGAGATTGGATTTACTAGCGGGCATTTTTTTTGTCACAGGAACAGATTTTACTGGTTCTGGTGCCAGTTCAACCGCTGCTAACGGATCGTCAACCGATATATTCTCTGAGGCTGAATCCCCTTCTCCTACCAGAGACTCAATAGCATCTGGTTGTATCATCTGCGGTTCCCTAACGGCAGCTATTTCCATGGGTACAGCGTCAAATACTCCTTGTACAGGAAAAGCAAAATTCACCTCTGGTGATGGTGTAGTAGCTATTTCCCCTGATGTTTCCTGGGAGTCTTCTGTTTGGGGGGGAGTAATCTTCGTGACTGCAATCGCTGAGGCTACATTGTCTTCAGCAGTAGATATTTCCCCTGATACTGAGTCAGATTCTCCGCGTATAGGAGTTTTTGTTTTTACTAGCGATTGCTTGGCTGAACTAGAGTAACCAAATGTAGCTAATAGGGGTGCAATGACTGTCATAAGGACAACATACTTAAAGAATGGTTGCACCCGGAACCATCCTGACAGTAAAAGGGATTTGAGCATGGGTTGACTCTCCAGAGGCAGGTTGCTGTGTAAGGAGCAGTGCCAATTAAAGCATCCAGCAGGCTATGATTATAGGTATAACAATAAACTAACTAGAACTGCGAGGATTTATATTTAAATGTCGCATTGCGTTACAAACACAAAGTAGAATTTAATACACTATCTTAGTTAATTTTTACGGTTAAGCAATCATTAACTTATCTAAAGTAACCGAAAAAACGCTATTTGTCAGGAGCCTTTTCTCACAAATTCATCCTCAAACACCACTAGATAATTATGGGGCAAAGGATATTGAGGGTATAATTTAGAGTAATTTTACTGACATTGGGCAGTATTATATGATGACGGGACAAAACAGTATAATTTTTACTTACAAACTGACCAAGGAAATATCTATGGTTTCTGTTGTTCAGTCACACTGTGAAAGTTGATAATAGTATAATTGCCGATTTTGCGGTAAATTTCGTAACTTATACTATTTCACCTGGCTGAATCAGCTTTTCACTGCAAATCTTTTTTTACAGAGAAATACTACTAAACCCAAGAGCATCTAAATTAAATATTTCGACGGGCAGGAATGCCTATCCCACAAGAGTTAGAGTAATGAGTGATTATCTAGTTTAAATGCAAAGGCAGCCCAGGCAAACAGTATTAATTGGTTTTAATTTTCGCCACTATACTTTACAGATGCACCACTGGATGGAAAGCCCAGCTGAAAATATAGGACAATGGCAAATTTAAGAATCTAGAATACAGGCTGACGACAGCAAAATTAGGGTCGTTTAGCAGCAGATATAGTTGATTCTATCTTATCTTATTTTCCAGCGTTATTATTATAACGTTAGCAAAAACACTTTAGTTTCACAACTGCGAAAAATGATGGAATTATGAATTCTCAGGGAGTAAATATGGTGACAAAGGTCGAAAGAGCTATTTAATCACGAAAAATAACTGGATTACAGGAAATTGACCTGAAAATTGAGTAAGAGGATCGGGAGGGAGCATGTCAGAGTTTATTTGTATACTGCGTACATCCTTAAGGATGTTAGCGCAGCTTGGGGATAGCCATAAGAGGTTGTTTCTCAAGTCTAAAAGCTTATTTAAAACCTCTGTGGGTAAACCTCTCTCCTACCTACTAGTAGTCCAGCACACCAACTTTGCGGGGTAAAGGCAGAGAGGGGGAAGAGGAGGAAGAGGGGGAAGAGGGGGGAGAAAAAACTTTGTTCTTTCCTTATTAACCCCGCATAGTTTACTTGGTGGAGTACTAGTCCAGAGGCTTTAAACCCCCCCATTCCGATATCAAAAGTTTTTCCGCTTCCCTCTCCTGTTTCCCCTCTCTTCCCTCTCTTCCCTCTCTTCCCTCTCCCAATGGGATAGGAGAATGGGAGAGGGGTTAGGTTTCCTAGGTTTTAATGTTAATAACAATACTTTTCAAACATCCTTAAAGGGTTTTGACAATTTAGGTGGGCAAAAAATTGAAACAGGAGTGAAACAGGAGTTATAAACATGACTAATGCAGAAGATAATTTTATCGTTCGTCCTATGACAAAAGATGATCTCAAAATTGCCCTAAGCTGGGCAGCTTCTGAGGGGTGGAATCCGGGTATTAATGATGTTGATAATTTTTATATTGCCGATCCAGGTGGATTTTTAATTGGAGAATTAAACGGTAAACCTATTAGTTGTATTTCGGTAGTACGATGTAATAATGAGTTTAATTTTGTTGGTATTTATATTGTTAAACCCGAAGAAAGAAGAAAGGGATTTGGTTTAAAAACATGGCAAGAGGCATTGAAGTTAATTCATAATCAACCTGCTGCTTTAGATGCAGTTTTAGCACAAGTTAATAATTATCAAAAATTTGCTTTTAAATCTGCTCATTCTCATTTTCGTTATCAAGGGGTAATTATTGGAAAAATATTGCCAGATGTGAGAGATTTAAAAACTATCGATTTTGAACAAGTTTGTCTTGACGATAGTAGATATTTTCCCAGCTATCGTCCTCATTTTCTGAGGACATGGATTAATCAACCCCATGGGCAAGGTTATGCAGTTATCGATGATGGTGATTTGGTAGGCTATGGAGTAATTAGAAAAGCTACGGATGGCTTTAAAATTGCTCCTCTATTTGCAGAAAATGAGGAAATAGCAGAAAATTCTTAGCCTTGGCTACGTATACTGAAGGTATTCCTATTTATGTAGACGTTCCAAATATTAATAAATCTGCTCTTATATTATTTTAAAAGTATCAAATGAAGCCTATGTTTTAATCTGTGCGCATGTACAGAGGAGAACCACCTCGTATCAATTGGCAGAATGTTTTTGGTGTTACTACTTTGGAATTAGGTTAAATTTTATCATTTGATAGTCTCTTCTGATTTTTTTGCTCATAATGGAGTTACAGTATGGACGATAAGCAAAAGCTATTCGAGATGACACAAAAACCAGAAATAACAAGCACACCTTTAAATGTCAATCAAGAAATAGAAAAGGAAAAAATTCTATGTTCTCATTGTCAACGCACAGCTACGAATGGTATTAAATGTAAAGGGATTTGTGTAGCTGATAATGACTATTAAGGGAATGACAATCAGAAAATAAGCATCAATCAGTGATGAAAAATATAAAATTGAGTGAAGGCTATTGCCAATCATCAACATGTAAAACTATCTGTAATGACTGTGTTTTTTATAGCTTAGTTAATGGTTCTAGCGAATGCATTAGTCCCGACAAAACAGGAGTTAATTGTTCTACTGTCATTTTCTGTAATTTATTTCAACCAATGACAGAAGTTGACAGTCCCTGTGTATCTTTCGGTGAGGATGAAGAATAATGCGAAGCTGAAATTTGGGCTACTGTTCCACTTTTCTGAGTTGATATAAATTTGTAGTATTATGAAAGTTGTATTTTTTGGCACTCCTCAATTTGCGGTTCCTAGCCTGGAAAAATTGCTGAAAACTCCTGATATAGAAGTATTAGCAGTTGTAACTCAGCCAGATAAACGTCGAGGAAGGGGAAATAAAGTTACACCTTCACCAGTAAAAACCCTTGCCACTGCTCACAATTTGCCTGTATGGCAACCCCAGCGGATTAAAAAAGATGTGGAAACATTAACTAATTTAAAACAGATTGGGGCAGATGCCTTTGTTGTCATTGCCTATGGGCAAATTCTCTCCCAGGAAATTTTAGATATGCCCAAATTGGGTTGTATTAATGTCCATGGTTCAATTTTACCCCAGTATCGCGGTGCTGCTCCCATTCAGTGGTGTCTTTATCACGGTGAGAAGGAAACAGGTATCACTACCATGTTGATGGATGCGGGGATGGATACTGGTGCTATGCTACTAAAAGCAACTACACCTATTAGTTTATTAGATAATGCCCAAGATTTGGCTGTGAGACTGGCTGCTGTGGGTGCTAATTTGTTGGTGCAAACTTTATTTAAGCTGGAACGTCAAGAAATTGAAGCCATTCCCCAAGATGATTCTCTGGCAACCTATGCATCTTTGATTAAAAAAGAGGATTATCTGTTAGATTGGTCAAAAAGCGCTATCGAATTACATAATCAGATTCGGGGCTTTTATCCCAACTGTATCACTTCTTTGCGCAACCAACCTCTGAAAATTATTGCTACCGTTCCCCTTGGTTCTGCTTACTGGCATGAGTTACCCTCAGAGTTACAAGATTTAGAACATAAATTGCCTGATTTGTCAAGTTTATCAGGTAATCCAGGAGAAGTGGTAAGTATAGTTAAGGGGATGGGAGCAATAGTACAAGCGGTAGAAGGATTTTTGCTATTGCGAGAAGTTCAGCCAGCTGGTAAGCGTCCTCAATCGGGATGGGATTTTGTTAATGGTACAAGGTTATCTGTGGGAGAGGTTTTTCAGGGAGTCTAGCTGATTAGTCCCAAAATTTAATAGTGGTACAGGCATCCTTGCCTGTATAAATGGGCAGGTAAGGATGCCTACCCCACAATATGGGATAATTATTGTATTTGTTGATGAATGGGCAGGTAAGGATACCTACCCCACAATATGGGATAATTATTGTATTTGTTGATGAATGGGCAGGTAAGGATAGCTACCCCACAATATGGGATAATTATTGTATTTGTTGATGAATGGGCAGGCAAGGATGCCTACCCCACAATATGGGATAATTATGGCGTTGCTGAATCCATGTATGATGCAGGATGTTGCGTTGTTCCTAAACCCTTGTTCGGTGACGTTGCACTGCAACGTCTCTACACCTAGATTCATACTTCAATTATGCAACGCCATAATTATTGTATTTGTTGATGAATGGGCAGGCAAGGATGCCTACCCCACAATATGGGATAATTATTGTATTTGTTGGTATTCCCTAATTAACCGTTACAGTTTCAAGTCCCAGACATATCTGTATTTTGGCTTTTTTGATAATAGCGACAAGATTCACACGGACCTTCGGGGTTGACAGCACAACGAATGATTTCTGAATGGGCATTATATAAGCAATCAGCATCACCGATTACCCAACGTCCATCTACCAAACTTTTCTCTGTGGGTCGTTTAGCAGATTGCACATATAAAGCAATCTTGTGTAAGCGATAACGTCCTGATTTTAACTGATAACGGTGGCGACGTTCAAGAACAGCGTAAGTTTTACCTTTAAAATCGAGATAATTTCCGGGTTGGGGTGTCCAATCAAGTTTTGTACTACCGAGGGACTGACGAGGATGGTTTAAAATCAACTCCGTTGGTAGAGAATCTAACTCCATAAGCTTTTGTAATCTGATTTACATACTAAAATCCTAACGCAGTAGTGGTCTGTAACTTTAAGTTTGAGGGGATCTAAAAAAGCGCAACTCATCACAATTAATTGAGTTTTTGTGTAGGGGTCTGGGAATACTAAGCTTGTGTTAACCAGGTCATATGTATGAAAAATGAAGTTGTGTCTTTAACCAGAGATGATGTAGTTTCGCTGTTGCATGAAAACAAGGAGTTGTTTAACTCCAGAATTTTTACCATTGGGGAAGAAATAGATAAACTAGCAGATCGGTTCTTCAGTAGGAAGGATGGAGTTGAGTGTCGTATACTGCGTGCTAGTGGTGGTGGCTGGAAAAAAGGTAAGGTAAGGTTATCCTTGGAATTTATCCCGGATGAACCGGAACAAGTACCACAGCAACCAGAGTCCATTCTTGATGATTTACGTCGGTTGACAAATTAACTTGTCTTCTTCCATATAGGCGATCGCAATCCAGTTTTTGAGGTTACTCTTTACAAGGTTTTACTGGCGTTGCTGAATCGAGGTATGAATTTGGATGTAGAGACGTTGCAATGCAACGTCACCGAACAAGGGTTTTGGAATCATACAAAATCCTGCATCATACATGAAATCAGCAACGCCGTTTTACCAAGTAGATGCATTTTAGAGACCACTTATCAAGTAAATATTAACTCTATGGGTGTAGGGAGAAACCGGGTTTCTATGGGTGGAGTATGGAATCCGCATCGTACTTAGTCTCAAAGAAACCCGGTTTCTTGGGTCTTAAGGTTTATTTTATAAATAACTTCTTAGGGAGGTTCTACTTCCCATCAATTATGGAGAAAGAACATTGCTGGGTTTTTTGGGATAAGTACGAGAATACCCATCTTACCAATGCAGTCATATTATATCCCATTATATTGAATCCCCACAGAACCTATTCAACCAATTCCGGTAACAACCTCCCAAGGTAGCCACCCACCCCCACCTTAGCTAAATCTCCAAAGATAGGACGGAATTCCTCATCACATAATGCCAGCCCAAAGCTACCCAACACCATAAGGAGAATTACAACAGAG
>JASJCY010000174.1 GCA_030065825.1 Nostocaceae cyanobacterium
TCCACCAAGTAAACTATGCGGGGTTAATAAGGAAAGAACAAAGTTTTTTCTCCCCCCTCTTCCCCCTCTTCCCCCTCTCTGCCTTTACCCGGCAATCTTGGTTTGGTCGAGTACTAGGGAAAACACATCTAAATTTAAGGGCGTTCCTGAATCGAGGTATGAACAAAGGATGTAGACACACATCTTGCGCCTGCCGAGCTTTCTCCCTGGTTGTTGATAATGGTGCAAGATATGACTTTTGGAATCACACAAAATCCTGCATCATACATGAAATCAGCAATGCCAATTTAAGCTAGGTGGGTCGTAACCGCACCAACGCAGCGTTGCAAATCACATCAATTGTATTTTGTCAAATGCAGGTACTTATGAGGGGATTGGGAGAGATGAAAAATTGGTCTTTTGCGATGTGATGAAAGCTTGACTTTGAAGTGAACTACTACGATGAAACAAGGCTTGTAGCTGTTTTGGGCGATAAATGGTTAGGGATGTCCCAAAATCAGTTTTTTATACTATAGCATCAAACAACGTAATTGCGTAAATAATTTTTGGAAAAAAATTCACCAAAAAATGGGTAATTATTTGAATTACAAAACTAATTTTATTTAAAGATAATTTTGAATTATATTTAACTGGTGTCAGCTAACGGTAGCAAAGGAAACAGAAAAATAAGTTCTTATAGCTACATTAAACAAATGGATACATAGTTCAAGAAAGTAGGAGGCAGAAGACAGAAGACTGTTATGTTTAACGTTCCTGGAGGATTCTGACTGCGAACAGTAGAGAACATGGGTGAGCGCACTCTCCCCATCTCCCCATCTTTCCTCTACCCAGCAAATTTGTTTTGGTGGAGTACCAGAATGGGCTTGACCACTGCTTCTTTTTCTTTGTCAATCAAGGATAAAAATTAGTTTAGATGCAAATGAATTTTGGCATCATTGAGCCTTACGAAAACGGTTTTTTAGAAATCATTCCTGATGGTTTTGAAAGCGACTACTGGCTAATTATGGCAATACATATCAATGGAGAAGTATTTTGTCTCGATCCCCGGCTTTATCGTTCAGAAAAAATAGCATTAAATAAAGCAGCCCGTATTTATGATTGGCTGCAAAACCACGAACATGTTTTTAGTGATTGGCTATGCTATTGTGATGAATTTAAAATGACTTTATGGCGTCAACCTAAGGATGAGGATGGGTGACCGAAGGTCTTCGACCTTCAAGGAAGAAGGAAGAAGGTTTGAGCGGAAGAAGGAAGAAGTGCTAAAATATAGTTAGTTACTTCAAACATCGCCCAATGGTGTAGGACGAAGAATGAAGGAACAATGAGTATGTTAGTTTTCTTCAAATAGCTTTAGGCAGCTTCAAAGAACTTGATACACAACTAAATAATTGCAAAACGAGTTGGTTTAGAAGCGTGAACCTCAACTATTTATTTTCGCTCAGCAATGAATGAAGTTGGTGAAATGCAAAGAATAATGGTTTCTGTGCCCAATAAATTGAACAAATCTTCTAACAACTCAATTGGATACAGGTTAACACACATCTTGCACCTGGGTTAAAAACCGGGTTTCTTGAGAATGACTAATGTTGAAAGCCTAAATTTTGCGTTTAGAAACCCGGTTTTTCTATGCTTGTTGATAATGCTGCAAGATATGACTTAAGCGTGGTTTACGACGGGTAAAGTTTGGTAGGAGTGCAAGCTTCAACACAAACATAAAACTGCTCAAACCCTCTTTTGCTTAAACCCTCTTCCTTCCCTTTGACTTTAGTTGACTAAATTACTTCTTTGTGTATACCCTGTGCCTTATTGTCTGAGTGGTGCAGGTCGTAATTATGGAACGGTTGATATCCCTACTGGGATTATGCGTATTTGTGGGTTTATCCTATGGTTTCTCTGTCAAACGTTCTGCAGTACGTTGGCAACCAGTACTATGGGGAATTGCTTTACAATTGATTTTTGGAATTTTAATTCTGAGAACATCCCTTGGTTTTGCAGCATTTAAATTTCTCGGAGATATTGTCAGCCAATTTTTAAACTTTTCGGATGCGGGGGCAAAGTTTGTTTTTGGAGACAATTTTGAAGAACATTTTTTAGCTTTTAAGGTACTACCGACAATTATTTTTTTCTCATCATTTATTACCGTCCTTTACCACTACGGTATTTTGCAGCGCATCGTGCAAATAGTAGCGGTGGTGATGATGAAAACTATGAAAACATCAGGTTCCGAATCCCTTTCTGCCGCTGCCAATATTTTTGTGGGGCAAACGGAAGCACCATTAATGATTAAACCCTATGTGGAGACAATGACACGTTCGGAGTTACACGCCATTATGACAGGGGGTTTTGCAACCATTGCGGGTGGGGTGATGGCAGCCTATATTTCCTTTGGTGTACCTCCAGAACATCTGATAGCTGCTTCCGTAATGTCTGCACCGGCAGCTTTGGCGATTTCTAAGTTAATGTATCCAGAAACCGAGGAATCCCTCACCGCAGGCAAGGTAAGGGTAAAGGTAGATAGTGTATATAGTAACGCCATTGATGCAGCTGCTACAGGTGCCAGCGAGGGCTTAAAACTGGCTTTAAATGTTGCTGCGATGCTGATTGCCTTTTTAGGACTTTTGGCACTGGTAAACGGCATTTTGGGATGGTTTGGTTCCCGTTTTGGTTTGCCCCAACTATCCTTAGAATGGATATTTTCTTACTTATTAGCCCCTGTAGCTTGGTTAATGGGAGTACCTTGGAACGATTGCGCACAGGTAGGGATACTATTGGGTAAAAAGACGATTTTAAATGAATTTATCGCCTATTTAGACTTGAAAACCCTGATGGAAAACACCGATAAAATCGCTACAGGAGAAGCAGTAGCAGGTAGTTTACCCGTAATTTCTGAAAGAGCAAAACTGATTGCTACCTACGCTCTTTGTGGTTTCTCTAATATTGGTTCCATCGGCATTCAAATTGGTGGTATCGGTGGGATTGCTCCCAACCGTCAGGCAGATTTAGCACAAATGGGACTAAGGGCAATGATTGGTGGTGCGATCGCTTGTTTTATGACTGCTTGTGTAGCCGGAATGCTTTTATGATTGGGAATCAGGAGGTTGAATTGTGTACCTCACCCCGCCTTCGGCACCCCTCTCCGAACTTGCGGAGAGGGGAAGGGGGTGAGGTTCAGGTCTGTATTGCATCAAGGATGTTTATAAAATAAATATAAAACTCTGGTGAGAGTCTAGAAACCGGGTTTCTTTTGTCATAGATACTTAAATTCTCGGTTCTCCACCTATAGAAACCCGGTTTCTCCGTGCTTGTTGAAAATGGTGCAAGATATGACTTTCGTAACTGCGGTTGTGTTTATTTCTGGCTACTTACTTAGAGGATGTTTATAAAATAAATATAAAACTCTGGTGAGAGTCTAGAAACCGGGTTTCTTTTGTCATACATACTCAAATTCTCGGTTCTCCACCTATAGAAACCCGGTTTCTTTATAAACAACCTCTTAAACTGGAATTAAGCGATAAAAAATACTTCTTAACATCAAACTATGGAACCAGTGACAGGAATGATTGGTGGTAAGTTAATTGAATTTGCTACAGAAAAGGTTGCCGAGAAATTACTTTCTGGGGTTAGTAGCAAGCTTAATTCTGGGGATTTAGATAAGGCGATCAAAATAGCAATTAAAACAGCCGAACAGCAACAATCTCAGTTATTTTTTCACTGTGACACAGACTTTATCGGACGGTTTCTGAATCACTTTTTTCAAGGACAGGGTTTAGAGGAATTACAGAAGCCTTTGCAAAATGAAGGAATACCAGATATTGCTTTTTTAGTTAAAGCTTTCACCGAAGCAGCAAAAGCTGACTCGAAAATGCAGAAAATTCACGAATCCTGTGTCAAATCTTGGATGGAGGTTTTTGTTAACAGCTATTTTCAACAGACGGATACTTATTTAAGGTTTCAAGTAGCTAAGGAAAACTATTTTAAACAGATAAATAACTGGTTTGATGATGTTAAGTTTGCGGGGATTTCTGTACCGGGAGAAGAGGTAGAAAAGTCGGAACATTTGGTACAGATTTTTGTCATGCCAGATGTGTTGTCAGATGACAGGGGTAATTCTTATTCCATAAGTGAAGCTATACCCCTTTTTGGTGGTAATCAGCGTCAGCAAGAATTACTCTGGGAACAAAGACAACGGGCTATATTTAAAGGTTCGGGAAGAAAATTTTTGGCTTCCCAGTTGTTAACTCAAAGTGATTCCCAAAAAACTGTGTTGTTGGGTTCTCCTGGTTCTGGTAAAACTAGTTTACTCAGCTATTTTGCTGTTATGTTAGCCCAACAACGGGGGAAGGATTTAGGATTAAAATTAGGGATAGATTACTTGCCAATTTTGATTAGAATCCGGGATTTGGCAAGACAGGGAAATATCAGTATTCTCGATTATATTCAGCAGTTTGCACAGAAAAGTTTATCTGTGAAAAACTTACCTGCGGGGTTCTTTGAATATTGGTTGGAAGATGGACACGCTGTCATTTTGCTGGATGGTTTGGATGAAGTTGCAGAATCAGCCAAACGTTACAATGTGGTGCAACGAATTGAGAATTTTTTGGGACAATTTCACCACAACCGGGCTATTATTACCTCTCGTCCCGCAGGTTATAAACGGGACTTTTTCCGTACCGAGGAATTTACCCATTATGAACTCCAGGCTTTTGACAATGAAAAGGTAGAGGAATTTATCAACCGTTGGTATGATAGCCGGGTGCGGGATGCAGATGAAGCAGAACGACGTAAGCATAGTTTGCGTCAAGCTTTGGAGGATAATAACCGCATCAAGCTGTTAGCACGGAATCCCTTATTATTAACTATTATTGCCCTCATCCACCGCTATCAAGCAGTTTTACCCAAAGAACGCTACAAACTTTATGATAAAGCTGTGGAAACCCTGTTAATTTCTTGGGATGCTCACAAACAACTCAGCAGTCACAAGGTATTGCAATATCTGAGTTTAGATGATTTGCGACGATTAATGGAAATTCTCGCTTACTGGATTCATACCCAGGGAAGTACGGGGGATATGGAAGGGGGAACCCTGATTGATTCTGAGGAGTTGTTAGATAGGTTAAAGCAGGAAATTAGAACTCTTAAGGGGATTAAGCTTTACGAAGCGGAAGCAGAAGGGAAACGCTTTTTAAGGTTAATTCGAGAACGCACGGGGTTAATGAATGAACAGGGAACAGATTGTTATGCTTTTGTGCATAAGACTTTTCAGGAATATCTTTGTGCCCAGGAAATAGATTATCAAGCGGATAATGAGGGGGATTTTAATATTATTTTACAGGATATTGCCCAACATTTGCACGACCAGCATTGGCGAGAAGTATTGCTGTTATTGATATCCCAGCAAAAACCCAAGAAAGCAGCAAAAGCGATTCGGGCAATTTTAAACAATGGTAGCGAATATGAGCAATGGTTGCATCGGGATTTGTTATTTGCTGGGAGTTGTTTAGCGGAAGATCCCAAGAATTTGAGCGTTGTCGATTCAACTATAGCGCTAGAGTTATTGGAAAATTTAGTTGAGTTAGAGGTTAGTGAGGAGGATAAGGTTGGGGAGAAGGTGAAAGAGGAAGTTTTTTCAGTTCTTCGTCGTTTCCATGAAACTGCTTTTGAAGCGCAAGCGTTGGAGTTGTTGAAAGCTAAAGAGGACAAGATTGATAAGGTAAGGTTACAAAAATATCGGGCAGAATTAGGAGAGAAGGAAGAAGCTATAGCGACTCTAGTTGAACTGTTGCAAGATGAAGAAAGTGACCTGCGTAGCAGTGCTGTTTTTGGTTTAGTTAGGTTGGGAAAGGATTCAGATGAGATAATTAATCCACTACTGCAACTCCTGCAAGATAAAGACAGTGACTTGCGTAGGAGTGCTGCTCTTGCTTTAGGTCTGTTGGGAAAAAATTCAGATGAGATAATTAATCCACTACTGCAACTCCTGCAAGATGAACACAGTGACCTGCCTTTGAGTGCTGCTGATGCTTTAGGTAGGTTGGGAAAGAATTCAGATGAGATAATTAATCGACTTCTGCAACTCCTGCAAGATGAAAAAAGTTCGGTGCGTTTGAGTGCTGCTTTTGCTTTAGGACAGTTGGGAAAGGATTCAGATGAGATAATTAATCCACTACTGCAACTGTTGCGAGATGAACACTGTTCGGTGCGTTCTATTGCTGCTTGTGCTTTAGGTCAGTTGGGAAAGAATTCAGATGAGATAATTAATCCACTACTGCAACTGCTGCAAGATGAACACAGTTCGGTGCGTTGGAGTGCTGCTGATGCTTTAGGTAGGTTGGGAAAGAATTCAGATCAGATAATTAATCCACTACTGCAACTGCTGCAAGATAAAAAAACTTACGTGCGTTCGAGTGCTGCTGATGCTTTAGTTAGGTTGGGAAAGAATTCAGATCAGATAATTAATACACTACTGCAACTGCTGCAAGATGAACACAGTTCGGTGCGTTCGAGTGCTGCTGATGCTTTAGGACAGTTGGGAAAGGATTCAGATGAGATAATTAATCCACTACTGCAACTGCTGCAAGATGAACACAGTTCGGTGCGTTCGAGTGCTGCTTCTGCTTTAGGCAAATTGGGTAAAAAATCCCCCAAAATCATCTCCCAAATTACCCAATGGCTAGAAGAGAACCAAGATTACGAATATGTTGGCAATGGTATTAATGCCTTGTGGGATATGGTGACGGAGGAATCTTGATTTTTTCGCACCCTTTGTCTTGGGTTGGTATTTTGCATCAGTTTACACCTGCGTCAATCTATCAATCCCCACCTGGGATTTAAATCCCAGGCTAACAGACAAACTCATCTAAAGATGACTAGGTAATCCAATTTGGGGCTTTAGCGGCTAAATTTCTCAGTCTACTTCAGTAGACTTGGACTATTGGTTCCTTGGAATTAATTCCAAGGTGGGTTAGATGGCTGATATCACTTGTGCTACTGCTGCAAGATGAACACAGTTCGGTGCATTCGAGTGCTGCTTTTGCTTTAGGCAAGTTGGGTAAAAAGTCCCCCAAAATCATCTCCAAAATTACCCAATGGCTGGAAGAGAACCAAAATTACGAATATGTTGGCAATGGTATTGATGCCTTGTGGAACATGGTGACGGAGGAATCTTGATTTTTTCGCACCCTTACATCAGATTTTTGGGTGATAAAGTTGATATAGCAGAGGAATTGATTATAACAACTTACAAGAAACCTTATTCCACTAAATGAATCCAAGACAAAGTAGAACAAACCGCATTAAATAGGCGTTTATCACCTGTGTAAAAATCTGCCTGATATCTTTGAGCTAATGCTAAATAATGAGCATCATAAGTAGCTGAGAAATTAAATTGTTGCGCGATTTCCCAAGCTTGTTGATGAAGTTGCAAATCGCCGTAAAATTGAATAGATAAATTTAGAGCATTGTAGAGAGATTCTTGGGCTTCTGTATGCAATAGTTGTTTTGCTAGTTGCATTCTATGAAATACATTAGTAACTTCGTAACGTAAGAGAGTCGGAGCAATAATTTGAGTTTGGTTTTGCTCCCAGTTATTCCACAATATTAAATAGGGTGATGTTTCTGATGGATTGTTGATTAACTTAACTACGAAATTAGCATCTACACAAATAAATTGTCCGGTCATGATTTTTCTGGACTGGAAAATAAATCTGCTGTTAATTGTTGATCCCGTTCTTCTCGCATTTGATGAATGATTTGGTCAATATTTGGTTCAAAGGGTTTACCACCACGCCTTTTCTGGATAGCTTGAGCATTAGCTAAAATTCTTGGTCGCAAGTCTTGCCAATTAGATTGATTTGCTAATTTCTGGTTTAATAATTCTCGCTCTTCAATAGACAAAGCTTTGATTACATTGGCTAAAGATTCAACAAGCTGAATATTCATAGATTTCTGTTTCTTTGTACGAAAATTGTGCTTGTATCACTAATCTATCACACCCCAAACTCACCCAACCTCAAACAGTGGGTTAGATCGCTGATATACAGCGAGATTTCTTGTAAAGACTTATTAAATCTGTAAACAAAGCCTTTTCCTCACCAAAATAGCAAATCACTTTGCAATTTTCCCCTCTGCGGACAACGAGATTTTAAGGTTTACAGCGCTCCAATTTCTGCTATAATACAGATGTCCTTGGGTTACCCTGCGAATTTTTATGTCAAGATTCAATGACAATAAATACATCTGCTAAAAATATATTGCTCATGCTTCCCTAGGGTTTGGTTGAAGCCGTCATATTTTGGAAGAAGTGGCAGATTTTTCGTAAAGATTTATCAAATCTGTAAATAAAGCCTTTTCCTCACAAAAATTGGAAATCAGCCTACTATTTCCCCATCTCCGCACAACGAGATTTCAGGGTTTACAGCGCCGTAATTTTTGCTATAATGGAGATGTCGTTGGGTTACCCTGCGAATTTTTATGTCAAGATTCAATGACAATAAATACATCTGCTAAAAATATATTGCTCATGCTTCCCTAGGGTTTGGTTGAAGTCGTCATATTTTGGAAGAAGTGGCAGATTTATCGTAAAAATTTATTACATCTGTAAAAAGAGCCTTTGCCTCACCAAAATAGAAAATGACTGAGCAATTTTCCCATCTCCGCACAACGAAATTTCAGGGTTTACAACGCTCTAATTTCTGCTATAATAGAGATGTCGGTGGGTCACCCTGCGAATTTTTATGTCAAGATTTGATGACAATAAATACATCTGCTAAAAATATATTGCTCATGCTTCCCTAGGGTTTAGTTGAAGCCGTCATATTTTGGAAGAAGTGGCAGATTTATCGTAAAAATTTATTACATCTGTAAAAAGAGCCTTTTCCTCATCAAAATCGCAAATGAGCGAGCAATTTTCCCATCTCCGCACAACGAAATTTCAGGGTTTACAACGCTCTAATTTCTGCTATAATAGAGATGTCGGTGGGTCACCCTGCAAATTTTTATGTCAAGATTTGATGATAATTGATATAGTCGCTACAAATAAATCCCGGACAAAATTATAAATCAAGCGATCACTCTTTAGCCGAACTCGATCAATAAAATCTGACCATCAAATACTTCTAAATGTTGGGTTTAGCAAAGCCTCAAGCCAACCTACGCGATAACTAAGACTTGGTTTAAGTCGTCATATTTTGGAAAAAGTCGTAGATTTACCGTAAAGATTTATTAAATCTGTAAAAAGAGCCTTTTCCTCACCAAAATTGAAAATGACTGAGCAATTTCCCCATCTCCGCACAACGAGATTTCAGGGTTTACAACGCTCTAATTTCTGCTATAATACAGATGTCATTGGGTTACCCTGGGAATTTTTATGTCAAGATTTGATGACAATTAATATACTCGCTACAAATAAATCAATGTTTGCGACAGATCCAATTGTAGGGCAGGGGTTTACCCATTCCCTACCAACCAATCATGTGTCGCATTCTTTTTTCAAATTGGTATAACTATAGCGATCGCGAAGCGAGTTTTTTGGAGATAAGGGACTTCCAAATTAAAAAATATCCAACAATGGGTAGGGGCACGGCATCCATAATCTCTCGGTTGATAGAGTAAACTTGCTGACGCCGTGCCCCTACGGAATAATTTATTTTTTGCTGTTCCCTAAAACCGTTTCTGGATCAGGTAATCACAGTGGGTTTATCCATACCCGTGAGTTCTTTCACTTTTGCCACTTCATCAGCGATCGCAATTAATTCCTCTAGTGCTTCTTGCGCATCGAGGTTATGCTTCGCTGTATCCGCTTCGTAACTTTCTAGATAAAGCCGCAAAGTTGCCCCTTGGGTTCCCGTTCCCGAAAGCCGGAAGACGATACGGGAACCATCTGTAAACCCGATTCTCACCCCTTGTTGCTTACTCACACTACCATCTACAGGGTCGGTATAGCTGAAATCGTCGCTGTATTCCACCTCATAGTTACCGAATTTCTTGCCCTTAAGGGTAGGAATGGCATTCCGCAGATTCGTAATTAACGTGTTAGCGCGATCGCTATCTACTCCTTCATAGTCGTGACGAGAATAATAATTACGACCGTAGGTTTGCCAGTGTTCTCGCATCAATCCTTCTACAGTTTGTTGCTTCACCGCTAAGATATTCAGCCAGAATAACACTGCCCAAAGTCCGTCTTTCTCCCGGATATGATTGGAACCAGTACCAAAGCTTTCTTCCCCGCAAAGAGTAGCTTTTCCCGCATCCAGTAGATTACCGAAGAATTTCCACCCTGTAGGAGTTTCATAGCAATCTACCCCTAATTTAGCCGCTACCCTGTCTGCTGCTTGACTGGTAGGCATAGAACGGGCAATTCCTGCTAATCCATCCTTATAGCCAGGAACCAGCTTAGCATTGGCAGCTAACACCGCTAAACTATCGCTGGGAGTCACAAAGAAATTGCTACCCAAAATCATATTGCGATCGCCATCTCCATCGGAAGCAGCACCGAAATCCGGGGGATTGTCCCCAAACATCACTTCCACCAAGTCATGGGCGTATACTAAATTTGGGTCTGGATGTCCCCCACCAAAATCAGCCAAGGGAGTGCCATTTTTAACAGTTCCTGCCGCTGCCCCCAAACGCTTCTCAAAGATAGCATGGGCATAGGGTCCGGTTACAGCGTGCATCGAATCCACACACATCCGGAATTTCCCTGAGGTAAGGAGTTGTTTAATTAACTCAAAATCAAATAAGGACTCCATCAATTCTTGGTAGTCGTTTACGGAGTCAATGACTTCCACTACCATATCTCCCAACTTAGACTCACCCAAGGAATCTAAATCTACGTCTAGGGAGTCCAAAATTTTATAGCTATCAATAACTTTACTGCGGGCAAAAATTGCCTCAGTGACCTTTTCTGGTGCAGGTCCACCATTACCAATATTGTATTTCACCCCAAAGTCACCCTCAGGACCACCGGGGTTATGACTAGCAGAGAGAACAATGCCCCCAAAGGCGTTGTACTTGCGAATAACACAGGAAGTTGCCGGAGTTGATAGAATCCCCCCTTGACCGACTTTCACCCGTCCAACGCCATTAGCAGCCGCCATTTTGAGGATAATTTGAATAGCTTGACGGTTATAATAGCGACCATCACCACCCAGTACCAGGGTTTTGCCTTGATAATCTTCTAAACTGTCAAAAATAGACTGGATAAAGTTCTCCAGGTAGTTCGGCTTTTGAAATACAGGGACTTGCTTCCGCAGCCCAGAAGTACCGGGTTTCTGGTCGGGAAATGCTGTAGTAGCAACAGTTTTAATGTTCATATAAATACATCTGCGACTGTAATAGTTTTAGCAGCCCTCATTTGAAAGCCAATCTTATTTTGCCAGCATATGTCCGTGTTAAAAGAAGTTGGTGAATGGGGAGAAGGAGGAAACAGAGGAGAGAGGGAAGAAAGGAGGGAGAATTAATAACTCCTAACTCCTGGGCATAAGCATTACGCACCTACAAATTCCGTGCCTCTTGATTTATAAGTCTTTTGTCAAATTACCGTAGCGGACTCTTAACACCACTCCTAGGGTGATTTGTTTCATTAACCAGTAAAATACTGTGATGACTACAAAGGTAACAACAATGACTAGTAGGGGGAGTTTAGCGGTTAAATCATCAAAGGTACTGGCAAAAATGTTACCCGGATCGGTGACAAAGTCCCAACTATTAAAGCGTCGAAATCTTCCTAGGTATACCCCAATGGCATTCAAAGCATGAAGTATTAACTCTGCTGGCAAGACGAATTTTTCTGCTCCCTGTCGTTTTAAATAATGCCCTTGATTCATCACAGATATTACATATGCCTGAAAACCACTGAGAATGGCAAATAAATGTAAAGGGATAAAAATTAAAGTTATAATCCAAACGGAGTATCCAGAACGAGTAGCTCGAATTAGGTGAATAATATCTGTAAGTAGGTAGGGAGCATTAGGTAAAAAAGCGATAAAAACTATAAAAGCTAACCACCAAAGAATTGAACGGGAATTGCTTTGCCGTCGAAAGAGTAAAAAGCTGAGTACTAAAGGTATAAAAGCTAAAAACAGATTCCAGATAATCCAGCCACTGTGCCTATTAAATGCGACAAATGCATCGCCAAGAATTGATTCCATTGTCTCTCTCCGTTTGCAATCCCAAGTGGGTTCGGGCAGAAAATAGGGAATAGGAAATAGGGAATAGGGTTCCGTAAAACTCTTATAAATCAGAGTGTTTTGGTTATTATTGAGGTAAAAAGTGTAAGAGAATAGAGGGTTCAGGCTTAAAATACTTGCATTTCTAATTTATTCTGGTACAAAAAGCAACGAAAAATAGGGATAAAACTGTTCCCTGTTCCCTGTTCCCTGTTCCCTATTCCCTGTTCCCTATTCCCTATTCCCCGTATCCTATTTTTACTTGCTTTCCTCAATTAAAATTTGAAACCGACACCACCCTGTACGGAAAAAGCTGTGTCATTATCATCGCGGAAGGCATCAAAGGCAATGATGGCATTACCAAAAATTACGGTATTGCTATTAGGAACAACGTAATCAACTCCCGGTTGCAGGGCAAAGCTAATTTTGTTACCCACAGGGGAAGCTGTATCACCACCAGCTAAAACTAGTCCTGCACCCAAGTAAGCGTCAGTTTGCCAATTCAGGGGCAAGTCATAGGAAACCGTAGGCACCACCGCTGTACTTTCACCGATTAAAGCCTGGGCACGGAAAGATACTGGAGTTTCTAGTAGTTTGTACCGAAAAGCAACTACACCCCCAACTTGGGAACCATTAGATAAACCTACCGTCGGACCAACACCAACGTAGCTACCGTAGGCAACTTGGGCTGATGCTGGTTGTGCCTTGAGGGCAATACTAAAAGCTGAACCGATTGCTAGCAGTGATAATAAACACTTGATTTTTTTCATTTCCCGATCCTCACACCATTTTCAATTTTAGATTGTTAATTAAATACCTAGCACTCAAAAGTTTGATCTCAAATCCGACTAATTACTTACTTTCACTTGGTTCCAATACAATATGAGTGGGATGGGCATCCTTGCCCGTCCTAATTTCACCAATTCGCTTTGTATTACATCCAACTGAAAACCGGTATTTAAGGACATCCCCGGGGATGAATGCCTCCTTGGGTACAAATGTAAACCAATTGCTTGGGATCTAAATTTTTGGCTTCAGTAAAATCAACTCCTGCGACTACAGCAGATTCTGTTCCTGTTTTTGGTGTTTCTACAAATCGATCACTTGGATCTTGTTTAGCAGATGTGAAAATTGCCCCTTGAAAATCGGCTCCTGCTACATTTGTTCCCCGTAAATCTGCTAGACTCAGGTCAGCATCGCGAAAGTTAGCACCTTTCAGGTTAGCGTAGCGTAAAACAGCACCCGTAAGGCGAGTAGCACTAAGATTTGCATTACTGAGATTAGCACGATTAAGATTGGCTCCTGAAAGGTCTGCTCCTTGCCAGTCAGTTTTGCTTAAATTAGTATAGGGTAATTGGGCACCAATAGCGATCGCTCTCCCTAAACGAGCAGCATATAAATCCGCTTCATTTAATTTGGCATCTGCTAAATCTGCTCCTGTGAGACTGGCACCCTCTAAAACAGCTCCCCGTAAATCTGCTCCCACTAGCTGGGTACTACTGAGGTTTGCACCCACCAGACGAGCATTTAGTAAGTTGGCACGGTTAAGCACAGCACGGCTAAGATCGGTACGCACCAACACCACGCGACTGAGATTGGCATCGGTGAGATTTGCCTGTGTCATTGTAGCACCACTCAAATCAGTAATCCAATCGTCGTAGGTATCCCAGCGACCATCTTCACCGGGTCCGCGAAAGCGACTTCCTTGAAAACTAGCACCTTTGAGGTTGGTGTATTTGAAATTAACTCCCCATATATCCAATTTGTCCAGTGCTAACTTGAAGTTTCTTTTGCCACTAATGCTTTGATCCAAGTTGATGCGGCTAAGATCGACACCTTGAGTTTTACCGTTGTCAACTACCAGAATTTGGTTGATTACTCTCTGGTTAGCTTGCAAGCGTTGTTGGAGTAATTTTTGCTCTTGAGGTGATAATTTATCAGCAGACTCTAACTTACTATTGAGAAATCGATTAGCACGTTGTAAATCTGGCAAAACTGACAAACCAATACTTACCAAGGCTTGTTCAATTGTTTCCTGGAGTGTAAAATTGTTTGTAGTCTTGAGCAACTCCACCAAAAATTTGTTAGCTTGGGAATCTTGGAGAGCAGCCATTGCTAGAATCGCACTCCGACGCTGTTGATTGTTGGCACCTGATGTACTATTAAATTGTTTTACTAGTGCCGAAAACTGTTCCCTGTTGCGTTGCGCATCTGCCCTACGGTTTTGCTGCTGTTGGATGTAGATTTGAGTACCTACTAAAATTGCCAATACAGTAGTCATGCTGGCAATTCCCGCACCCAGTAAGCTTAAGCTAGGTTTTTGCTTCAGTTGTTGCCACAGTTGGAACTTCCCATTAGCTGCTGATGGCTGGGGTTCAGTGGCGATCGCCTCTTCTTGTTCTAACTCCATCCACTCGGAATCATCCTCGCTGTGTGGCGGTATCAAAGCGTCAACAGTGTAAGTTCTTGCTAGGCGGTCATGCAATGCTCTACGGTCTTTCTGCCAAGGAAATCCCGTTCCTTCTGCTAGCAGAACCATAGCTGCTAACACCGTAAAAATACTTAAATGAGGAAAGGCAAAACTGTAGCGCCAAATTACATAAGCTACGGACATTGGTAAAGTCCAGCGACCAATTCCTTCTCGTAGCAAAATCCCTGACCAACCGGGTGGCTGACCTGATTCGCTCACCACTTTAACGCCAAACCAGCGTTTGGGCATAGTACTGCCCGTAGTTGCCAATAAATACAATTGCCAGCCAGAGATACTCAGGGGTGCGATTATCGCCAATGTCCACAAGAAATTAGTCGGTAGTGCTACGTTGCGCGTACCGTAACTTACGGGTAAAGCTAAGGGACTTTTAATTGCTCTTTCCGTAATTATCAGTATAGGGTTAAGTGGCACCCGATTCAAGTCGCTTCTAGTATTGGCATACACCCCAACGCCAAACGGTAATAATCCACTGGCAACAACCAGGGTGATTTCTGTAACCCAAGCCGCAAAACGTCTCGTCCCTAAAGGAAGGGTCACAGATTGTTTCGGTTCATTGCTTTGGCTAGATTCATTAGTATTTTGCCTCACACTTGGGGTCGCCATTGAATTATTCCTTTAATTGCATTAATACCTAATATCAGTGGTTTAAAATATACTACTGATTGTCTTTCAAGTTACTCGACACAACAAATTTGTATCCTAGGTATACTAGCACCGCCAATACTGTCAAACTAATAACAGCAGTAACAAGTTTGAACACAGCTTGTAAAATGGCAAGGGTAAATACAAACCCCACCCCTCCAACTATTAGCTTTCCTATTCCAGAAAGGCTTCTAAACCAGTTGAGAAATCGCGTTAAATGCAAATTTAAGTTAGGGAAACCACCCTGATTTGTTTCTGTCATTTCTGGTGACTGGGAAGAGTTAATCTCTGCTTCTAACTTTTGTAGGCGATATTGTAAATCTTCTTCAGATTGCGGATTCATAATTTTATTTCTACCTCAACTAGGACATTAGTTCTAAAATAAGTAAACCAAACATTAGTTTAGCGCTTGTGCATGTAATCTTACTCCCTTCTCGTTCTAAGATTACCTATAAAAATTTCTCCCCCTCTTCCCCCTCTTCCCCCTCTTCCCCCTCTTCCCCCTCTTTTCCTTCTTCCCCCTCTTTTCCACTCAGGTTGTTGTATTTAGTTATATGGTCATATGGCGGAATCTTATATTCAGAATTATACTAAGTAAAAAGGGCTAAAACCTTGTAGAGATTGGCACTGCAACATCTGGAACACCCGGATTCATACTTCAAATCAACAACGCTGTAAAAAGAAACAAAAAATGCTTTGTTTACGTCTATAAATTTAAGATATGTGTATAAAGTTTGCATAACATACTTTCGGGAGCATAATTAAAATGAAAAAAACAAAACTATTTACAATTGTTCCCGTGGTATTGGGGATGAGTTTACTTCTGGTTGATGGTCAAAAAGCAAATGCAGGAGTCATAACTATTAATTCCCAATCTCCAGATACAGTTACAGTAAATGGTCAGTCTGGAGGAAGCCAGTCAAGTAACTGTGGCAATATTCCTCCTAATGCTAATCATATACTCGAATTAACCGAATCAATGCCTTATTTGCGGTTAACAGTGGAGAGTCAAGGGGAAGGAAAACCAACCCTATCAATTAAAGGACCAGGAGGAGACTTCTGTGTAATGGCTGATAGCTATTCTGGAGGGAAAGCAGAAATGTCTGGTTACTTTGAAAAGGGACAGTATCAACTCAAAGTCGGAGAATTATCCTCAAAAGAACATCCCTATACCCTGTCAATTTCTCGGGAAAAGAAGTAGCCATTAGTCATTGTTAAAGGTTTCAGGGTTATTTGCGTTTTTTAATCTACCATCCCCCAATACAGGAAAGCATCCCAGGAACTGGAATTGAGTTTGATATTCAAGTGGAACCCTTTGGAGAATAATTTTTGAGTGCTGTCCGGAATCCTATGTTTAGACTGTGTAGTTTTACTATCGCAACAAGTGATAATGATTGGTCTAAATCTTTATGGTTACTGAAGGTGATAAGGTTAAGACTCCGAAAGGAGAAGGTGAAGTAATTGAGCAAGTTTATAAACAACAAGTTAATATACAATTGGCTTCTGATATGTTATTCGGGCAAGAGTTTAAAGTAAAATTATTTTCTACTAAAGAAAAAAACTTTTTTCCGAAAGAGATTTAACAGTACTAGATAGCAAGCCACGCGAAACACAAGCAATTAATGCAGCAGATAAAATAGAAGAACAAGTAAATCAAATCCCTAATATACAACCCAGAGAGAAAAAAGAACTACCCAAACATTTGAAATATTTAAAGGAAGATATTCAAAAAGACGATAAATTATTAGGTATTGCAAATTTTGACTATGTAAATAAAACACTTGCAGCGCTTAAAGAAACAGATTCTATAGCCAACTGTTGGAAGGAAATAGAACGTAATTTGAACACATTAAAAGTTTACTTTTATGGTTGGTAATAATGCTTACTCTGCCTAACTTTGAGGCTTAACTAAACTGTATTATAGCAGTTTTCATTTTAGTCCAATACACTAACAACCTCACCCTCTTTCCCTCTCCGCAAGTTCGGAGAGGGATGTCCGGTCTTGTCAGGGTGAGGTCAAATTTGTATTGCACCCAACCGAAAACCGCTATAATATCTACGAGTTTCAGTTTTATTTGTTAAACAATTGTGGATTTGGCATTGATTTAACATATTTATATTTTGCACCAGCAATAGTGACCCGGTTGATTGAGAATGAGAAAATTAATCAATCCGGTTTACTTATTTTTTATGAATATTCATTTAACTAATCTTCTAATGCTTGAGCCTGCACTTCTACAGCACTGACATCAATTGTACCTTCAGGTGTAAAACGCTGAAAATTACCCTGTTTGACCATTAACTGTTCTCCACAATTAGGACATTGCAACTGGGTATTATTTAAACCAGTCAATTCATATTCACACACAGGACAGCGATCGCTAACCAAATTCCTTTGCAACCACCAGCGAAAGCCGAAAAACAGCACAACAGGTGCTAACAATATTAATCCAAACAAAATCAATAGGGAATTGACTAACCACCCTAAACCTAAAGACGCTAACACCCAGAAAATGACCAAGGTTGTCAGTAAGGGACGCACATTAGATAAAAAATGATACAGGTTCACTTGAAAAGTTTTAAAGCTCATTGTGAAATTATCTGCGGTTCTTCTTATAGGATAGCGAGTTTCTTCCAGAGTCAATGGTCATTATGGGGAATGGTAAATGGTAAATGGTAAATGGTAAATGGTAAATGGTAAATGGTAAATGGGGATAAACCGGGTTTATTAGATATAAGCACCTGGAAAGCCGATCCACAGGTGGCGAAAAGAAACACTATTCCCTATTCCCTATTCCCTATTAAAAGATGTAGAGTGTGTTATGCCTGAGGGTACGGCACCTTAAATCCTCAAATCGTTCATGGTGGGTTGCGCTACCCGACAACACACCCTACATTTAACTCATTGACAGAATATCTTGTAAGCGTTTTTGGAAGACATCTATGCCAAAATGAGCGATCGCCTCTTGACGTAGCCACGTACCATTACAACGTTGGTCTTTGCCTTGGAGAATTTCAATACAAGCCGTTGCCACAGCATTGGGATTGCGATGGGGTACTCGCCATCCTAGTTTACCATCCTGCAAGGGGTCAGCCGATCCATCATCATCACCAGATAGCACCGGCACCCCACAAGCCATCGCTTCTAGATAAACTATCCCAAACCCTTCTTGGGAAGGCATTACATAGGCATCAGCTAGGCGATAATGTTCTATTAAATCTTCTGTGGGTACAAAGCCAGCAAACACCACGCGATCACTTACACCTAAATCTTTTGCCAGTTGTGCTAATCGCGGTTGGTCATCACCACGACCTATTACTAAGTATTTTACCTCTGGAAACACCCTGGCGATTTTACCTAAAGCCCGAATCGTGACATCCACACCTTTATAAATGTCACCTGACCACAATCGCGCTACGGTCATTAGTACTTTTGAGCCATTCAAACCGTACTTCTGGAGTAATTCTGGCTGTTTGCAACCTGGAGTAAATTTCTGGGGATCGATTACACAAGGAAGCATATGTACTTTGTTAGGATTAATACCATTAGCAGCACACATGCGATCACGGCTGTAACGGCTAATTGTCCAGATATTAGTAGCCTTTGCCAGAGCATTTTTTTCTTGAGGGGGCAATGGTTCCCAGACTTCCTTGCCATAAGTGAGGACAGTGTAGGGAATTCCCAATGGTCGGCATAATATTTGTACCATTGGAGCAAGTTTAATATGACCGCAGAAAACATGCTGAGGACGTTGTTGCAACAAATACTTCAGCAATACTGCTGTCATTACTAATCTTCCCCACAGGGGTAATTGAGACTTGAAGTAATGAAATTTTAAATGCTCTGACTCAAAGGGGTTGGAACAATTAGGAACGTCCCGTAACAAAAAAACTTCTCCCTTCAGTAGTTTACTACTACCAAGATAGGTGCTAAAAATATTTTTGACATAAGATTGAATACCCCCTTCAACTTGAAAAATTTCCAGAAACACATAGATATGGTTGGCTTTGGTGTTTAATTTCTCATCTAAATCCAAGTATTTGTCTAATTTATTGCTTAGCATTTTTATGTATCCCTATTGCTTCCATAAGTAAGGTGAACTACCCAAAAATCCTACGTTAAGGTCTTTTGCACCTTACAGATGGTGAGAAGTTAACAACCATCTACTCCTATGCTTCTTTAACCTATTATTCAGGTTTTTTATACCATGTTTATTTAAATTAAGTATAATTACTTGTGTTGCCACAGGGTCATAATCAGCAAAGACAAAAAATGGGGGGGTGAACAAAAAAATCTGTGGGAGACCAAAATACTTGTTACTTATTACTTATTACTTATTACTTATAGCCTTTCTCAGTCTGGTGAAGTACAGATGAAATTACTAAAATTATTGTGGGGTAGAGAGCAGCGCGTTGCGGAGCCAGTCACGTGCGCGGAGAGAAGAACGCTTAGGCGGGGTTCCCCCGCTTAAAGAAAC
>JASJCY010000175.1 GCA_030065825.1 Nostocaceae cyanobacterium
CCATAAAAGCTGACGATCGCGCAGCCTTAGAACATTACATTAAGAATGAAGCGACAATCAACTGCTTTAACAAAGATAAGGAAATAGAACCATTATCTGCGTCCAAAAATATTACCTTGGATGAATTGCTGTCTAATCCGAAGATGGAAGCATATCTCAACTCATTGATGAGAAACTCCGTCTATTACTTTCCTGAGGATATCTGGTTGATCTCCTTTAATGGTGATTAGCCTACCTGAGTGGAACTATAGCGCTACGCGCAAGTCAAAAGTCACGCATTCAAAAGTCACGCATTGGACTGCTCATGGGTTCCAGCGTTCAAGGATGTCCTAACCTAATTTCGTAGTGCTATATGAATACAAAAATGAGCATTCCTAAAACCAAGGAAACCCTAGCCAAGTCCTACTACCAGAATGAACAAGAATTGCGGGAAGACCTTGCTGCTGCATACCGCTTAGTTCACTACTATGGTATGACGGAGACGATCCACAGTCATATTTCGGTGCGGATTCAGGAGGAACCAACTATATTCCTGATCAATCCCTACGGTATGCTGTTCGATGAAATCCGTGCATCAAACCTGGTACGAGTTGATGTCAATGGCAACAAAATCGACGCTACAGAGGCTGAGGTAAATCAACCAGGATTCACCATCCATAGCGCCATTCACTTAGGTTGTGCTGATGCTCATGCGATCGTCCACACCCATACTATTAGTGGCATGGCAGTTGCTGCTATGGAAGAGGGTTTACTGCCACTTAACCAAGCTTCCATGGAGTTCTATAATCGTGTTGCCTACCATGACTATGAGGGTATTTCACTCGACCTTGATGAACGCGATCGTATCGTTGCATCCCTAGGACAGAAGAAATGTTTAATCCTGCGAAACCACGGGCTTTTAACTGTGGGTAGAACCGTAGCCGAAGCATTTTACTATATGTACAACCTGAATAAGGCATGTGAGATTCAGGTCAACGTGCTAGGTACTAGTGCCAAGCCCATCCTACCACCACCTGAGATTTGTGAACATACAGCCCAACAGTGTGAGGAACCAACCTTTCACAACCAGGAGGTAGCCAGGGTATGGTCAGCCAATCGCCGTTTGCTCGATCGCCTCGATCCCTCATATCGTGGGTAAGCTGTTCCACATAATAATCTGCATCATCTCTCATTACTGTATTTCTTGTGGGATGGGCATCTCTGCCCGTCCAAAGCAAATAACTTTTCATGTGGAACAGCTTAGTAGTCTGTGAATGTTATTGAACTGTGCAATCAACTCTTCGGGTGCAACTGTAGGTAGCCCAAGCTTGGGGGTATCACAAACATTCAACACAAATATAGTCAAATATAATTAAATGCTGAGAAAATTAAAAGGAGAATTTCCATGGATTATCAAACTGTTGTCCAAGAAGCAAAGCATAAGTCTGAACTTTCAACAGCAGACCGTTTTGTTAAAATATCAAACCGAGAAGAAAAATGCGATCTTCCTAAATCAGCTTGGGAGAAATTATTCATAAAAAGTACAACTTTGCAAACATGGAAAGGAATTATTCTATCTAAAGGTGTGATGGAAATTGCCTTATATCCCATGCTTTTATATGAATTGCAACCAAAAACAATTATTGAAATCGGTGCATTCAATGGAGGAAGTGCAGTTTGGTTTGCTGATTGCTTAGAAATAATGGGAATTCAAGGGAATGTCTATGGAGTTGATATTGATATTTCCCTGCTTGATGAGAAAGCAAAAGCTGATTCTAGAGTGCAATTTTTACAAGGGGATTGTAATAAACTTAGTGAAGTTTTTGCTTCAGAAATGCTGGCAACGTTTCCTCATCCTTGGCTGATTATAGAAGATGCTCATGTCAATCCAGTTGCAGTTGTTGATTATTTTCACAATCATGGTTTGCAAACAGGAGATTACATAATTGTAGAAGATACTAACAAATACTTATGGGAATTTTGGAGTCAAAACTGGGAAGATAAAAATGAGGTTGAAAAGGGGAACCAGAAATTGGATGATTTGACAAATTGGTTGATGGAGCATGAAGATAAGTATTTGGTGGATACTTTCTATCAAGATATGTTTGGTTATAATGTTTCAAAGAACTGGAACTCAATTTTAAAAAGATTTTAAATCAGTTTCTAATTGCTAGTTAATTAGCTGAAAACAAAATAAAATCAAACAATAATGGTCAATAGCAAAAATACATATAAATTATCTGAACATATATAATCAAAGGTCGAAGAGGCAAAAAATTAGTTTAACATTTGCTGATTAGAGGTTATTTATCAAGTAAACATTGAGAACCAATAAACCTGGTTTGGGGTAGCTTAATTATCGAATATAGCGCTTTTCAGTTGAGTCCAATACACTCGAAACCTCACCCCGTCCTGCGGACACCCCTCTCCTTACTAAGGAGAGGGGAAAGGGGTGAGGTTCATTTGTATTCTATCAAGCGTGAAAACTGCTATATTTACTTGATAAATAGTCTCTTAGTATTGGCAAAATATAGACTGAATTTATCGTAACTAATTTGCAATTTATTTAACAACAAAAAGCTAAATTTAGTTAACTTCAGACCTTACCAAGTTTTTAAAAACTATAATTTTTTCCTAATTCATTGGCAGGAAAAATGATGGAATCCTTAGTAACCTTGTTGATAATTCACCACATTTTTTAAAGTCTGACCAGCGCGAAGGCAATGAATAGCATCTACAATCGGTTGTGTCCAATATTCGGAGTTAGTTTGAGTTGCAATATGTGGTGTAATTGTGATTTGAGGATGTGACCAAAATGGGTGATTTTCTGGTAAAGGTTCTTTAGAGAAAACATCTAGACAAGCACCTGAAAGTTGACCTGAATCTAATGCTTCTAATAAATCGTTTTCTACTAAATGTTCTCCTCGTGCAACATTAATTAAATAACTTCCACAAGGCATAGCTGAAAATGTTTCATGATTAAGAATGCCTTCTGTTTCCACAGTTAAGGGAAGTAAACACACAAGCACTCGACATTTACTCAAACAAAGTTTTAACTGGTCTCGTCCATAAAAACACTCTATACCTTCAATATTTTTTGGTGTCCGACTCCAACCACGAATAGGAAAACCAAGAGTCTTGAGTTTCTCAGCAGCATCTGTTCCCAGAACACCAAGACCTAAAATTCCTATATGACAAGAGCTAGTTTTTGATATAGGTAAAGGTTTCCAATGTTGTGCTTTTTGTAATGTTTGATATGTAAATGCTTGTCGATGAAAACGAAGAACAGCTAACAAGATATATTCGGTCATTCTTGATGTTACACAAGGTTCAACAATACGAACAATTGGCACATTTTGGGGAAGATTTGGGTCTCTTAAAATATCTTCTACTCCAGCCCCTAGGGAAATAATTACTTTCAGATTTGGAAATTTTGACATTATTCCTAGAGGAGGTTTCCATGTGATGATAGCTTCTATTTTTTCTGGGTTTTCCACTTCTGGCCAGATATGCACATCGATATCTGGTATACTTTTTTTAAGTTCTGTAATCAATAGTTCCAGATTTTCAGCTTCATAAATTATCAGTATTGAAAACATCACCAAAATCCTAAATATGACTACAAAAAATCAAAATCTGAGTAAATTATTTGCTTCTGATACCTTCGCTGATATGGTCAGAAATAAGCTAATTAAGACCGTTGAAGATTATAAAGCATCCAATCCCCAAAAAGAAATACACATGATGGCTTGGGGTGACACAAGTTATCCTTTACCAGCAAAAGTTGTTGCAGCATTAGTTGATGCTGCCACAAAGCTAGGTCATCAGTCAACCTATACAGGATATGGGGAATTGGAAGGAAATATCAAGCTGAGAGAGGCTATCTGCAACAATTATTATAAGGATTGTGGAATTGACCTGAAACCAGAGGAAATTTTTGTCAGTGATGGTGCTCATTCAGCTACTTTTGATATCCAAGCACTCTTTGGTTTAGATAATGTTATTGCCCTACAAGACCCGATATATCCCCCATATTTAGAAGCAAATCTCTTGGCTGGTAGGAATAAAATTATCTATCTAGAATGCAATGAGGTAAATAATTTTGTTCCAGAACTTCCTCAGTCCAAAGTGGATATAATTTACCTCTGTTTTCCTAACAATCCCACGGGAGGAGTTGCCACTAAAGAACAACTCAAAGCCTTTGTTGATTATGCTATAAATTACAATTCTATTATTATTTTTGATGCTGTTTATAGTACTTTTATTACCGACCCCAACATTCCTAAAAGTATTTATGAAATAGAAGGGGCTACTAAATGTGCCATCGAAATTGGCAGTTTTTCCAAAATGGCTGGATTTACTGGATTGAGATTAGGTTGGTCTGTGGTTCCTGTTGCCCTAACCCTTGAAAGTACTGTGCCAGGAGAGTTGACCGAGATGTGTAGAATTAGTCAATCTATCAGGTTTTGGGGTGCTTCTAATTTAGCACAACAAGGGGGCATTGCGGCTTTATCATGCCAACAAGAATGTCAAGAGATTGTTAACTATTACCTGGAAAATGCCAGAATTTTCAAGGAAGGTTTAGAAGCTTTTGGACTGACATGTTTTGGTGGCACTAATAATCCCTATATATGGGTCAAAGGACCAGAGGGAATGAATTCTTGGGAAGTCTTTAATCAACTGTTATTTAAAGCAAATATTGTGGGCATACCTGGTAGCTTATTTGGTTCCAGTGGCGAAGGTTTTTTACGTCTAAGCACCTTGTGTCGTCGAGAAAACATAGAAAAGGCAATGCAAAACCTTTAAAACTCCACCGGAAAGCTGACAGGATGACAAGCCATTCCAAAACTTTCTCATGTTGATAGCAAAAAAATAAGAGTGAAATTACCCACCCTTATTTTTTGCTTTATTTGTTTTAACCCAGACGTTAATTTGCATCCTCTAAGATACAGTATTCATCCTTTCTTGTTGCTTCGCAATTACCCATACTGCATGAATACTACCGGGAAGCCAACCCAGAAGGGTGAGCAAAATATTAATTAGCAAAGTAGGACCAACTCCAGATGTAAGGAAAACGCCAAGGGGTGGTAATACAAAACCAAGAATTAGACGTAGAATAAATGGCATAATTTAACTCCTTTTGATGGTTGAATAAATGCTGGGAACGGTCGTAATTAAGCTTCGGTGGTTAAGTCACTTTTCTGTGCAAAGTAATTGCTAAGGAAGGTATTAGCAAGAGATAGAACTACTGGACCGAGAATAAAAGCAAGAAATCCCTTGACTACAAATCCAGGAACCACAACGGAAGCTAACCAGAAGCAAATGCCATTGACTACAAGGGAAAAAGCTCCTAAAGTTAAAATGGTAATTGGCAAAGATATGATTGATAGAATAGGCTTAATTGCTGCATTGATTAAGCCAATAGCTATAGCAGCAATTAAAGCCGCAGGAAATGTAGCGATATCAACCCCTGGAACAACTAAATCAACAATTAGCAAGCTTAAAGCCGTTGCTAACCAAGTCAAAAAGCTTCCCTTCATAAATTTTCACCTCAGAATCACTGATAGGGAGTTTCAACAGCTATTAGTTTCAGTTATCAGTTTGAATTAAGGAACTGTTGACTGTCTCAAGTCCCCAGTACCATGTTAGCTCGTGCCTTAAAACTTGATCTATCTAGGACTTACCCATTGACAAAAATCATCAAATATGCATAGCACTCACCAAGATCATGAGGACGTTTTTTTGTTGACTGTTCCTTATTCCCTGTTCCCTCTGAAATAATACTGTCCTAACCGATATGTCTGTTGCTATATGGGAAACATCCCAATTTTTATGCAATATCCTTTAGTAGTTTACACAGAGATGATAACTGGTAGACCCACATAATAAGTATTATTTTCTTCACAAAACTACATAATGCATTAAAATTAGGTAATACAACTTTCGCATTTGTAATTAAAAGGCGTCCGTAATCCCATGCAGCTTTCCCTCAGTGCATCCCGACATTTGAAACCGCTAGTGTTAATTGCGCCTTTCTTCCTGTGGGGGACGGCGATGGTAGCGATGAAAGGCGTAATACCCCACACCACCCCTCTATTTATGGCGGGAATGCGCATCGTACCAGCTGGAGTATTAATTTTAATGTTTGCAGCCATTATGGGTAGACCACAACCAAAGGGTTGGGCTGCGTGGTTATGGATTAGTTTATTTGCCTTAGTTAATGGGGCACTATTTCAAGGCTTTTTATCAGAAGGTTTAGTCAGAACTGGTGCAGGCTTAGGTTCGGTAATGATTGATTCCCAACCTCTCGCAGTTGCACTGATGTCTTCTTGGCTATTTCAGGAAACCATTGGTTTGTGGGGCTGGCTGGGACTGGCATTGGGAGTTATGGGCATTAGCTGTATCGGCTTACCCGACCAATGGATTTTAGGAATTGCATCTAATTTTACTTCTTTATCTCAGTATGAACAGGGTTCCTCCCCTACCTCCATTTCCTCTCTTTTGGATTCTCTGTTTCAAAGTGGTGAATGCTTAATGCTGTTGGCAGCTTTGAGTATGGCAGTGGGAACAGTAATGATCCGCTTTGTCTGTCGCCATGCAGACCCGGTAAGTGCCACGGGATGGCACATGATTATCGGTGGTTTGCCCTTGTGGGGAATTTCATCCGTTGTCGAAACAGGACAGTGGGAGAATATTATAGCCTCTGAATGGGTAGCTTTGGGTTACGCTACAGTATTTGGCAGTGCGATCGCCTACGGGTTGTTTTTCTATTTTGCTTCCAGTGGTAGTCTCACCAGTCTTAGTTCTCTCACATTCCTTACTCCTGTATTTGCCTTAATATTTGGCAATTTGTTACTCAACGAAGTCCTCAGTCCCTTACAGTGGGCAGGAGTGGGTTTGACTTTAGTGAGTATTTATTTAATCAACCAGCGCGATACTTTAGCAAGGAAAAATCAGCAAGTTGTGGTGGCACAAAAAGCTACTACCCAGAAGTTAGGTGCTTTAGAATCATCAGGTGAGAAACTCAAACCAGTGACGGTAAGCGTCAGAAAATCAGAACCAGAAGTTTTATCCTGATATTTACGGAATTTAAGTAACTAACTCTGTAAAATTATTTAAATTTTATCCCCTGGTATGTGACAATATCTTCAGGTGCATTATATCTACCATCTGTTGTCAAAATAAAAGTTACCATTAAGCCAGATAAAGGTTATCGTAGTTGCGATCACTACTGATGTATTTTCTGGCTAAAACTTCTTATATGAGGCTGTGCCGTTCTTCCATTCTAATTCTCTCTTGCCTAACTTGCTTGGTATTTGAACCCAGTGCAGCAAGTTCACTTACCCGTGTTTTATCACCTCAAATCTTAAAACTTGCTCAAAACAGTAGCACAGAAATTACCAGACTGGATGTTCTCAGACTTGGTAGCAGAGGGAAGAAAGTGGAGGTACTGCAAACTCAGTTGCAGGATTTGGGCTATTACGATGGCGAAATTGACGGCAAATACGGCGAAACTACCAGAAATGCTGTATTAAAATTTCAGGAAGAACAAAGTCTCAAAGCAGATGGGGTTGCTGGTTCCCAAACTCAAAAACTGCTGCAAACAGAATTAGACAAAAAACGTAGTTTGATTGCCACTTCGACTCTAGAAGCTACTCCCCAGCCCCAAAAATCATCAGGACGTAGTTTTGTATGGTGGTTACTTCTGGGAATGGGTATTTTAGGAACTATTGGGGCAGTGTTATATCTAAGGAAATTGTTTGGTAAATCCTCAAGGGTGCCAAACCCGTCAATGTTAGAAGCAGAAACATCAGAGGAAGTTGAAGCCAACAATAGGACGACACCCCACTCACAACCATTAAACTCCACCGGTGATGAATATCCCCATAATAGTGCTACGAATCCACAATTATTACCAGCACAACAAACATCCCGTCTAGCCAAAGTCAATATTATTGATGAATTAATTGGGGATTTGCACAGTCACGATTCTACAAAGCGACGCAAGGCTATCTGGGATTTAGGTCAGATGGGAGATTCACGGGCAATTCAACCATTAGTGGATCTGATGATTGATGCAGATTCCCAACAACGCAGCTTAATTTTAGCAGCCTTAGCTGAAATTGGTTCTCGCACCCTCAAACCGATGAACCGTGCATTAGCTATATCTTTGCAAGACGAAAGTCCACAAGTCAGACAAAATGCTATCCGCGATTTAACTCGCATTTATGACATGATGACTCAAATTAGCCAGATGTTGTGTCATGCTGCCCAAGATGCTGATGCTGATGTTCAGGCTACAGCAAAATATGCGTTGGCACAAATGAATCGCATTCGCACTTTACCAGAACTAGAAAGTGTGCAAACTGATTCCCAGTCTGATGTCCAAAAATCAATTGAGAGTCATCAAGATATCAGTTAACAATAGACATCTGGTGGAAAAGAATGTTCGGTGACGTTGCAATGCAAGGTCACCGAACAAGGGTTTTGGACAATGCATATAGCGCTTTTCAGTTGAGTCCAATACACTCGAAACCTCACCCCGTCCTGCGGACACCCCTCTCCTACCCTCACCCCTAACCCCTCTCCCAATGGGAGAGGGGAAAGGGAGAGGGGAAGGGGGTGAGGTTCATCTGTATTCTATCCAAGTGAAAACCGCTATATTTAATTTTCACCAGATGTCTAATTAATATAAAGGGCAGGCAGGGATGCCTACCCCACAAGAATTACAGTAGCATTCAATATGCAATTTTTATTTGCGCTTTAACTTAAAACCATCCCCTATTTATGCAAAGCTTTATAGGTTGACAAAAAACACTGACGATGTTTTATTACATATAAACTCAGGTTTATTACATAAATATAGCGGTTTTCACCTGTAGGGTAGCCTTACCCTAGGGTATCAAATATACTCTTGTGGGATGGGCATCCCTGCCCGTCCTAATTTAACTCTTGTGGGATGGGTATCCCTGCCCGTCCTAATTTAACTGTTGTGGGATGGGCATCCCTACCCGTCCTAATTTAACTGTTGTGGGATGGGTATCCCTACCCGTCCTAATTTAACTGTTGTGGGATGGGCACCCTGCCCGTCCTAATTTAACTGTTGTGGGATGGGCATCCCTGCCCGTCCTAATTTAACTGTTGTGGGATGGGCATCCCTACCCTTCCTAATTTAACTGTTGTGGGATGGGCATCTCTACCCGTCCTAATTTAACGAAAACTGCTACAAACATCATCAGAAAACATGGAAAAAATCTGGACATTCATTCAAAATTACCTAACATCTTTAACGCTAAATATAAATTACATACCCATATGGAAAATATTGATTATTGCTGGAATTCTGATACTGACACTGATATTTAGGCAAGTTTTTGCAACTCTGATTATTAGAAGAATTGAAGTTTATACTAGCAAAACAGAAAACAAGTTTGACGACGAACTGCTAAAAGTTATCAAACGACCCCTAGGTTGGCTAATTGTTGTAACTGGTTTTTGGCTAATCAAACTGTTGATTGAACCTGAATTAAGCCCAGCATTCCAAACATTAATTAGCGATATTTTAAATCTGATTACAATTTATATCATTGCATTTATTGTTTATCGCATCGCTCCAATTTTAGGAGAGATACTTAGAATATTGACGCTTCATACCGAAACTGAATTAGATGATTTTTTGGTTCCCTATTTACCAAAACTATTTCAAACTGCAACAATCGTTGTTGTACTCATTAAAACCAGTGAGGTATTTTTAGGGGCTTCTGCTGGGGCAATTATTGGCTTACTTGGTGGTGCTGGTGTTGCCCTTGGTTTATTATTTAAAGATATTATTTATGATTGGTGCTGTACCGTCATTATTTATTTAGATAATTTATATCGAACGGGTGATATCATCAGAATACCAGGAGTAGATGGATTTGCTGTTATTCAAGAAATCGGTCTGAGAAGTACCACTTTGCTCATCGCTACAACACATTCATTCATTAAAATTCCTAATTCTAAAATGATTGATGGTAGAGTTATCAATATTACCCAAGATGTTGACAAAGAAAAAGTATTATTGGGAGTGAATACAATCATCAAAATTGATGGTATTTCTGCCCAAAAAACAGCTTTATTGTGTCAGAAATTTCGCGAAATTCCTTACCATCTGGAAAACTTACACAACGACCCCTGTTTAGTAATTTTTAAGGGGATTGAAGGCAATGCTCGCGTGATTGAGGTACGAGTATTTGCGAAGGAAGCAACTACTAAAATTTATTGGGATTCTTTAACTGCTTTGCACTTAGAAATATTAAAAATTTTAGAACAAGAGCGTATTGATTTACTACATGTTTTTCTGCGCACAGATGTTGATGGTTATAAGCAAAATTTGGCAAGTATAAATTAATAATTAATCTGAGTTTTTAGTCATTTTCTAGAGTGCGTTATAACTAACAACTTACACTAGGAATAATCAGGAAATGGAGCCTTCAAACCTTGTTACTGGGCTGCTGCCTAGTAACGAAAATATACAGACATCTGGCTCTTTTTGAAAATACTGCAAGTTATTACTTATAACGTAGTGCGTAGCGCATCCCGCAGGGTAGTTTAACACAGACAATGATGTTAAATTCAAGCAGCTTGATAACCAACAGTAAATGGTGCGTTAGGCTTATGCCATAACACACCCTACTTTTAAATTGTATCTGGGTCAATATTTAATTCTCGTAATTTTGCAGCTAATTTTTCAGCTCTTTCTTGGGCTAATTCTTTCTGCTGACGTTGGAATTCAACCTCTTCTTCTGGTGTAGGAACCAACTGTCCTTCTGGGGTAAAAAATCGCAATAAACCTTGATAAATTCCCAGATATAAATTAAGTTGATGACTCCATAAATGCCCTTGATTATTTGGTTCTAAAGGTTGATATGTGCCGTCTATTAAATGAAAACCAGCGAATTCTAATGTATATGGATCGAACCAAAAGTAATCGGGGGTGCGGAAGGTATCTTGATACAGTTTTTTCTTAAATTCTTTATCGGTGTTAGCAGTTGATTCGGAAAGAATTTCCAGAATAAAGTGGGGATATTTGCCGTCTTCTTCCCAGACAACCCAACTTTTGCGAGTTTTACGTTCGGTATCCAAGACAACGAAAAAATCTGGTCCCCGGAAGTCTTCTGATTTGCGTTTCTTTAGGCTATAGTAAATCGTGAGGTTGCCAGCAGCGTAGAAATCGTTTCTGTCTTGCCACAACCATTCCAGACATTTAAACAGCAGGATAATTTGCCTAAGATGTAGTTCGGTTTCCAAGGGAGGTTCATCGCTATATAAATCACCTGGGGGAAAGATAACATCTTCTGGAACCTCTTGGGGACTATCTAATTTTTTGGTGAGGGACATGATATGTCATCAGTTAGTTATTTATGGGTTTATTGTAGCGTTTTTGTAGTTAATGATTATTCTATTGATGGGTGTTTCTGGTACTGGTAAAACCACCATTGGGCAACTTTTGGCGACTGTTTTGGAATGGAAATTTGAGGATGGTGATGATTTCCATCCCCCAGGAAATATTGACAAAATGCAAGGTGGTATTCCTCTAGATGATGGAGATAGAATACCTTGGTTGTTAACTCTACAAAAGGCTATCAAAGAGTGGTTAAAGGAAGATAAAAATGTGGTATTAGCTTGTTCCGCACTCAAAGAAAGTTATCGTCAATTACTGTTAGTAGATGCAGAAAATATTAAATTAGTATATCTCCAAGCTGATTTTGAAACCATACAAAAACGCCTACAGGAGAGGCAAAATCACTTTATGCCAGAAAAACTCCTCAAAAGTCAGTTTGATGCCCTTGAGGAGCCAAATAATGCTATTTCCGTGGATGTTTCTCAGCCAAAGGATGTCATCTTGCAGACCATCAGGGAAAGTTTAGGTATTTAAACTTGGACATGGGAGGTAAGAAAAGTTACTACTTCCTCTGCGGTAGGTTGAGATGCGATCGCCCCTGGTTTAATGGTAGTCAGTGCCCCAACCGCACTCGCATAGGTGACAATTTTACGTACTGTTTCCCCATCACGTAAGCTGCGGATACCGTGGATTAGCAGTTGATGGATAAACCCTGCCAAAAAGCTATCTCCGGCACCAGTGGTATCGACAACAGGCATTTTAAAAGCAGGTAGCTTACCTTCATTTTCACCCAAGCAGTAGGCACAACCCTTATCCCCATCAGTTACTAATACTCCTTCAATGGAATCTAAACGATACGTAATTGCGCCAGGGTCATCAGTATCAAATATCCATTTAGCTTCTTCCTTGGTTAATTTCAGGAAATCCACTTGCTTGAACAGTTGGCGAATGGTTTGCGGGGCAATATGGGGATTTGTCCAAAATACCGGACGCCAGTTAATATCTAGGAGAATCTTCAGGTCGTACTGTTGCGCCAATTCTAAGGCACGATGTACAGCTTTAGCACTGTCAGGATATGCTAATTCTAAGGTGCCCAGTACCAAAAAATCCGCATCTTCAAATAAGGACACTGGTAATTTTTCGGCAGCAAGGCGAGTATCAGCAAATTCAGTGGTATTATATTTACCAAAACCGGCAAAACTGCGATCGCCTGTGGAGTCTCGTAATACATAAACTTGTCGTGTGGGTGCGGTGAGATGGCTTTGGACTCCCCTTGTATCCACACCCACATCTTGCAATAATTTGACCAGGGATTTTCCCGCTTCATCCACCCCTACAGCGCCAATAAATCCTGTTGGGGTTCCTAGTTTGACTAAAGCACAGGCGACATTAGCTGGTGCACCACCTGGATAGGCAGTCCAAGACTCAACTTCTTCCAGTTTTCGCCCCAATTGGTCGGCTAAACAATCATATAGAATTTCGCCCAGACACAAAACACGGGAATTAGTCATTTGATTATAGCACTTTAACTGCGGTGGAAATTTTTCCAGTATGGAATCTACAATAGTTTTTCCACTTTTGTTGGCAATAGTCCAGACATTGATGTTTTTCTTAACTCAAAACAGCAGTTTGGATGTTTTCAATACCACAGTCCCAACTCCTAAAACAATTAAAAATTAACAATTAACAATTCACAATTAACAATTAAAAATTCACAATTAAAAATTAGTAACTTCCAACTCCTTCTGGGCGCAAGCTTTGCGCCCCTACAAACTTTGCGCCTTTACAAATTCATAACTCATAATTCCTAACTTCTAACTCCTAAAGGGTGACAGTAGCGCTAAAATATACCCATAATTACCAATTACCAATTACCAATTTGGTCATGTCCGTCACCAAAGAATTAGATATTATTCAAGACAATACTGACGATATAATTTTTCCACCAGGAGATTTATACAGTGACGAGCCACCAGTGGAAACTGAATTACATCTAGAGCAAATTATACTCTTCCTCAAATGTCTCAAATGGCTATGGCGAGACAGAAAAGACTTCTATGCTGCTGGCAATCTTACTATTTACTATAGCCCCCACCAGCGAAAATCAGAAGACTTCCGCGGACCAGATTTTTTTGTTGTTTTAGGAACTGAACGCAAAACTCGTAAAAGTTGGGTGGTTTGGGAAGAAGAAGGGAAATATCCCAACGTAATTGTGGAGATTCTCTCATCAAAAACTGCGGAGGTTGATAAAGGTTTAAAAAAGCAAATTTATCAAGATACTTTTCGCACCCCCGATTATTTTTGGTTCGATCCATATACTTTAGAATTTGCTGGTTTTCATTTAGTTGATGGTAATTATCAACCTTTAGAAGCAAATGAACAAGGACATTTGTGGAGTCAGCAGTTAGGTTTATATCTGGGAATTTATCAAAATCAGGTGCGTTTTTTCACTACTGGGGGTAAACTAGTTCCAACACCAGAGGAAGAAGCAGAAAAATTAGCCGCTAAACTGCGAGAATTAAATATTGACCCAGAAACGATTTAGATTTTGTTGATGCAATCTAAAATTATCCCCCCTCCCCTTAAACCAGGTGATTTACTACGAGTTATTGCCCCTAGTGGCTGTTTGCGAGAATTAACAACATTTGAACGCGGTGTAGAAATTTGGCGATCGCGTGGTTATCGGGTGGAAATCTTTCCAGAGATAGATGACAGATGGGGATATTTAGCTGGAAAAGACGAAAAACGCCGTCAAGATTTAGCAGCAGCTTGGGAAGATCCAGAATGTCGCGGTATTCTCTGTGCTAGGGGTGGTTTTGGTAGCACGCGGATATTGGAAAATTGGGATTGGAAAGTAGGGGAAGAAATCGAGAATCCTAAATGGCTGATTGGGTTTTCCGATATTACAGCTTTGTTATGGAGTCTTTTTAAAGTAGGGATTTGTGGGGTTCATGGTCCTTTATTAAGTACTATCGCTAACGAGCCAAATTGGTCAAGACAGCGATTGTTTGACTGTGTAGAAGGTCGTCTCCTCTCACCCCTGAAGGGTTCTGGTTGGGGTGGAGGTGTAGCTAAGGGTTTGTTACTCCCAGCAAATCTCACGGTCGCTACTCATTTATTGGGAAGTCCGTGTTTACCGCAGTTAAAAGGTGTAATTCTTGCTTTTGAAGATGTAACAGAGGCTCCCTATCGCATTGATAGAATGCTGACTAACTGGCGGATGAGTGGTGCTTTTTCTGAGGTGGCTGGTATTGCTTTAGGGAGTTTTAGTCACTGTGAAGCACCACCAAATGTACCTAGTTTTACAGTGGAAGAAGTATTACGCGATCGCTTGGGAGATTTAGGTATTCCTGTGGTATCAAATTTACCTTTTGGTCATGAAGCTCCCAACGCAGCTTTACCAGTGGGTGTGGAAGTAACTTTAGATGCAGAACAAGGAATATTGGGTATTGATTGAAAGGGAACAGGGAACAGGAAACAGGGAACAGGAAGCAGGGAATAGGGAACAGGAAGCAGGGAATAGGGAACAGGGAACAGGAAACAAAGAATAGGGAATAGGGAATAGGGAACAGGAAACAGGGAATAGGGAACAGGAAACAGGGAATAGGGAACAGGAAACAGGGAATAGGGAGTGGGGAATAGGGAAGAGTGATGGCAGGCAAGGATGCCTACCCCACAATATGGTATAGTTTATTTCTTGGTATTCCCTATGAAGGAAAAGTTAGGCTTTTGATTGTTCAACATTCCCAATCAACCCAGTTTCTCCTTGCACCTGGATCAGAAACCAGGTTGATGAACGAAAAGTTAAAGTGAATCTTCTCAATAAACTGGTTTCTCTGACATTAATTTCCATTTTAGTAGTCTGTGTTGTCATATCTTGCACCATTCGAGGGTAAGCATGAAGAAACCGGGTTTATGAACGAAAAATTAGGATTTTGACAGGTCAATATTCCCAATAAACCCGGTTTCTGACCCAGGTGCAAGATGTCTGTGTTCCTATTCTTTGTTCCCCGTTTCCCGTTCCCCGACTTCTGCAAGAAGTCTATTGAGAATCAACCATGAACATAAGCTGATATAATACCCCAGTCATCCTCAATAGGTGAGAATGCTTGAGGTTAATTAATAGAACAAATTGCATGTCTAAAGAATACATAGCTAGCACATTTTTAAAGTTACAAGATTCCCTTGTATATACAATTTTTGCTTGGAGTCAAAAGTCAGCAGAAATTGTACCTACAAAATCCTGGTTAACTGTACTGGAAATATTTATCCACGAACATTCTATTCCCCAAGCATATGCCATATTTGAAAAAATTAGGTTAGCTGGAATTGGAGATAAAGTAACTGTTGAAGTGGAGAAATATCAAAATCTCCTACAAGATGCAATAGTACTTTTATCCGACGGGGAACTAACAATTTTTGGCAAAGGATTTCGCAGCTTTATTGAAAAAGACCTGCAATTTGAACTTGGTGCATTAAGTAGAGAAACTTACCAAGTTTTGCCACAATTATTTTCCCAGGCTCAATTATTAGATGATTTAGAAGAGATTGATAGTTTAGAAAAGTTCAGTAATTTAGTAGATAAACTGACAAATATTGGTCTATTATCTCCTGCCACCGGTACAATTGATTGGGGAGATTTGAAAAAAACAGTTCCCATTTGTCAAGCATTTGGGTTAACAAGAGGGACTCCCGTTGATAGATACTATCTCAGCAAATTTATTAACGAAATTCGTCCCCAAGTAGTTGGTAAAACTCTAGAAATTGGGGGAACTCCCAAAGATAAAGATTTTTATGAACTTAATCCCGGTACATCCTATCAAATACTAAATATAGAAGCGGGTTTAGGTGTAGATATTGTTGGAGATGTCCACGATTCATCTATTATTCATTCCGACACTTTTGACTCAATTATTATTTTCAATGTCTTAGAACATTGTTATGCTCCCTGGATAGCGGTCGAGAACATTTACAAGTGGTTAAAACCTGGTGGAAAATGCTTTGCCATGGTGCCAAGTTCCATTAGAATTCATGCCACACCTAAAGATTATTGGCGACCTTTACCTGATGCATTTACTTGGATATTTAGAGATTTTTCCCAACATAAATTGTATGTATATGGAAATCCGACAACGGTGATAGCTAGTTATCATGGAATTGCGGTAGAAGAATTAACTTCTGAAGAATTAGATGCTTTCCATCCAGATTATCCCGTAGCAACTTGTATTGTGGCAGAAAAATAAAAATAAATTGCAATCAACATCCCTAATTATGAGTAGTATAAATTTCGATATTCGTCCAGAAATTTCTGTTATCCTCTGTAGTTATAACCGGGCAAAATACTTAAATAAATGTATTGATAGCGTTATCAATCAAACTTTTGCAGATTGGGAATTAGTAATAGTTGATGATGGTAGCCAAGATAATACTTTTGCAATCGTCAATTCTTACCTGGAAAAATTTGCCAATATTCGTTATCTTAAACATCAAAATAAGAAACTAGGATATGCCAAAAATGCAGGCATTCAAGCATCATTTGGCAACTATATTACTTTCCTTGATAGTGATGATGCATATAAACCTAATCATTTAGAGTCAAGATTGGAGTATATGCAAACTCATCCAGAAATAGATTTAATTGAAGGGGGATTTTTCAGCGAAGAAGAGATTTTTGTTGCGGATTATTTCAAAGTAGGGGAAACTATTAATCTGCGAGAATGTGTTTTGGGACCAACATTTTTTGGTAAAAGAAACGTATTTTTTGAACTCAAGGGATTTAATAATATTCCCTATGGAGAAGATACAGATTTTTGGCATCGTGCAGCAGAAAAATTCCAAACCTATAAACTCAAACAGCCAGAAACCTATATTTATACCAGAGCTGAAACTAGTATTACCAAGAATGTTTTAGAAAAAATTAACTCATCAAACTAAACTAAATTGGGGATGAAAATGTCTATTTTTCCACCCGCTATCAGAACGTTTTGCAGACAAGTTACCAATTTTAAGTGGCAAATTAGTTTGATAGGAATTTGTCTAACTTTATGTTTATTTCTCTACGGTTGTCAGAGTCAAACCAAAAAAGATAATGGGGTGATTCACTTAACACTATGGCAAGGAATTAATCCTCCTGTAAATCGGGATGTGTTTAATAAATTAGTTGATAAATTCAATCAAACTCATCCTGATATTTATGTAGAATCAATTTTTGCGGGAACCCTTGACCAACAATTACCCAAAGTATTAACAGCAGTGGTAGGAAATGTACCACCAGATATCCTCTTTTTCTACCCCCAAATTACAGGTCAAATGGTAGAATTAGATGCCATTCTTCCCTTAGATGATTGGTGGAAAAATTTATCCATCAAGTCGGAAATTATTCCCAATTTACTGGAAGAGATGGAGTTAAATGGTCATATTTGGTCAGTACCACTTTACACTAGTAATATCGGCATTTTTTACCGACCAAAACTGTTTAAAACTGCCGGAATCACCCAACCACCCAAAACTTGGTCAGAACTAAGACAAGTTGCCAAAAAGTTAACTATAGATAGTAATGATGACAACCGACCAGAACAGTATGGAATGGTATTACCCTTAGGAAAAGGAGAATGGACAGTCTTTTGTTGGTTTCCCTTTTTGTGGAGTGCTGGAGGGGAAATTGTCAGCAACAATCAACCTAATTTAAACAACCCAGAAGCAATAGCAGCTTTACAATTTTGGCAAGATTTATTAGATGACGGTTCCGCAAAACTTTCTGCTCCCGAACGGGGTTACGAAGAAGATGATTTTATTGCTGGTCGTGTAGCAATGCAAATCACCGGACCCTGGACTTATATTACTAAATCTGACGTAGATTATGGAGTATTTCCCATACCTGCTAATCTGGAAAAAGCCACAGCTATTGGTGGTGGAAATATGTATGTGATGAAGACAAAACCAGTCAGAGAAAAAGCAGCACTCAAATTTTTGGAATATGTTTTAAGCCCAGAATTCCAAACAGAATGGAGTATTGGAACGGGTTTTTTACCAGTTAATATTAAAGTTGCTGAAAGTAAAGCTTATCAGGAATTTGCTAGTAAAAAACCAGAATTACAAGTATTTTTAGAACAAATGCCAGTAGCACGTGCTAGACCAATTATAGCTGGATATAGCCGTTTGTCTGACAGTCTTGGTAGAGCAATAGAAGCTACTTTATTGGGTGAGTCTCCCCAAAAAGCATTGAAAACAGCTCAAGAACGGTTAAATTTAATTTGGAAAAATAAATGAAATAGGGGTTAGGTTTTAGGTGTTAGATGTTAGGGAAAAGAAGTGTTAATGCTTAAAAGTATACATAGTTTGTGATTGGTAATTATTGAATATACTTCATAGTTTCCAGGACTGATTCAATCTCAACTTTTGCACCTTTCTTAATTACAAACTCACTTCCTCCTATTTTTGTTTCCATACTTCCCCAGTCGTAAGTGTAACCCAAACGTGTCTAAGGATAACCATTATGACGATAGGAAGTAAGCATTTTTTTGAGCAACCATTGACGATGGGATAGCTTTACTTGTTCTGGAAATGATAATTCACAGCGAGTATCATTAATTTCTGGATCGGGACAGGGACGAAATATATCTGTGGGATTAACCCACATCTGTACAAATTTGGTTTTGCCATTGTGGGGAGGTAAACCTAAATATTGTTCCAATCTCAGAGTCAAACTATTTTTACTCAGGTTAAGTTTAGCAGCAAATTTTTTTAATTCGGAAACAGCAGTCACCCAAACTTCTCGTTTTAACGGCATTTTTTTACCTACTTGTTTGTCATAACCATTCCAAGAAGTCCAAGTTACCATTAACACCTGTTATTTACCTTTTACCCTTCTCCAAATCAGGTTGCGATTATCTAAAGTAATTGACAAAAGTTTATGATGAATTTCATCAACTTGTGCATCATAGGAATCCTTTACTGCTAGTTGATAACTACGAGACAGCTGCACCTCAAATAGTTTTCTCCAGTCTGACTCATCAGAAGCTAGCAACTGTTTAGTTGGTGAATTTAAAACTAAGGCTATTCCGATTCCTAATAAATTCATCAAATCGCGTTTCATGGCTTTTTTGAGTGAAATAGTAATATAAATATTTCCAATGAAATTTAATCAGTAAATTCCAAAGTTGAATGAATCTATGACTAGCTGACAGTCTCGCTAGAGGAATTGAAGCTACTTTATTGGGTGACTCTCCCCAAAAAGCATTCAAAACAGTTGAAAAGCAGTTAAATTTAATAGGACTTACGCAAGCGTCACAAAATAATGCCAACTGGCACACACATGAAATTGGATGTCAAAGTTTACAAGCTTTGATTTATAGGCATTAGAGCGGAATCAATCCTATGTGACAGTTTTAGGATAAATGTGCCAGTTG
>JASJCY010000176.1 GCA_030065825.1 Nostocaceae cyanobacterium
AGCACACATCTTGCACCTGGGCTAAAAAGCGAGGCAGCGCGTTGCGGTGAGGTAGTGTGGTCTTGGGGGTTTCCCCCATGAACAACTACCGTAGCTTGCTTCTCGCGGAGCGAGTACCCGGAGGGAGGTCTCCTCCGTTGTAGCGACTGCCGGGGTTTATTGCAAATCTCTCAGTCTCAAAACGTTAATTTTTCGTTTAGGAACCCGGTTTTTTTGGTCTTGTTGAGAATGGTGCAAGATATGAGGAAGGGAGTAGGAGTTAGGAGTTAGGAGTTAGGAGTTAGGAGTTAGGAATTAGGAGTTGTTCCAGACGCGACATGTCGCGTCTCTACAGGAGTTAGAAGTGATTATTCTCCCCCCTCTCCCCCTACTCCCCCCTCTTCCCCTACTTCCCCTACTTCCCCATTCCCTAGATCAACATAGCTTTTGGAGAAGCGATAGCTTCTGTTGCTTGTTGTACAGAAAGGGGTCGGTAAAAGAGGAAACCCTGTATATGTTCGCATTGGATTTCTTTGAGGAATTCCAGTTCTTCTACTTTCTCGACTCCTTCAGCAGTAAGCTTTAACCCCAGACTCCGTCCCAAAGTAACTATCGCTTTGACAATGTGAGCTACTTTATCGTTTGTAGTTAATTCTTTAATAAAAGAGCGGTCAATTTTGAGATTGTGGAAAGGTAATAATTGCAATCGTGAGAGGGAAGAATGACCTGTTCCAAAATCATCGATGGCAAGACTAACACCCATTTGTTGGAAACTATACAAGATATTTTTGGTAAAATTTATATCTTCAATGGCAGTACTTTCCGTAATTTCTAACTCCAAGTACTGGGGTTCTAGTTCCGTTTCTTCTAATATCTGGGCAACCATCTCCACAAGTTTGGGTTGCCGGAACTGCTTCATAGACAGATTAACTGCCATAGTTAAAGGAGGCAATCCCGCTTCCTGCCAAGCTTTATTCTGTCTACAGGCTGTTCGCAGTGCCCACTCCCCAATAGAAACTATTAATCCACTTTCCTCAGCCATGGGAATGAAAATACTGGGAGCTACTAGTCCCATATCGGGGTGTTGCCAGCGTAGGAGAGCTTCCATACCAGTGATTTCCCCGGTCATGCTGTTGACCCGAGGCTGGTAGTATAATACTAACTCATCCTGTTCGATAGCATGACGCAGGCTCTTTTCTAAGTTGAGGAATTCGGGATTTTGAGAATTCAAGGATGTGGTGTAGAATTGATAATTATTCCTTCCCTGGTCTTTGGCATAATAAAGAGCAGCATCTGCGTGTTGAATTAAGGTTTCAGCATCTGGGCTGTATTCATCTAACAAAGCAATGCCAATACTGGCGCTGACAAACAGTTCATGTCCATCAATTTGGAAGGCATTCTCAAAAGCTTCTAGGATTCTTATTGCTACTTGGGCTACCTCTTCAACATAACTTACTTGGGGTAGTAAGATAGTAAATTCGTCTCCTCCCCAACGGGCAACACTGTCCCCTGCTCTGAGAGAATACCTTAATCTTTGGGCTACATCTTGTAACAATTTATCTCCTAGAGTATGCCCTAAAGTATCGTTGATGGTCTTAAATCGGTCTAAATCCAAGAACATCACCGCTACACTTTCCTCGTTACGAGTGGCATTGGGCATGGCTCGGGAAAGTTGCTCGTTAAATAACAGACGATTGGGCAAGCCAGTCAACATATCATGGAGAGCTTGGTAGCGAATTTGATTCTCAACCATACGACGTTGATGCATCCCGCTGATACTGGCAGCCATGGTTAAGAGTGTGGATTCTTCGTGCCTTGACCACTGACGCTCTTGGGAACAATCAGCCAAGCCTAAGTAACCCCAAAATTCATCTTCTAGCCGCAGGGGTACTAAAAGCAGGGATTTAATCCCATCTCGCTTGAGGATGTCTTGCTCAGCCAGAGGAAATTGCTCAATGGTGCCATTAATACAGTTGCCACGGTCGAGAATTTCGTACCAGCGACTAACTCCAGAGTCTCCATAAGACTGATGTTGCCAGTGATGACGAGAAGATTCTACCACAAGGCTTGTCCATTCAAACTGCAAATTTACAGTCACCTCCCCTGTAACAGCATCATTATGCTTCTCAAACAGGTAGGCACGATCCACCTCAGCAGCTTCCCCAAGCACCGCAAGGGCTTTATCAATAGCTTTTGAGTAGTTAATTTCTGCTAGTAAGTAATTGGCTGCTTCTGCAACTGCTCTCAGCAAGCGATCGCGCTGACGCAGTTCTGCCTCGGCTTGTTTTTGTTCAGTAATTTCCCTAACAATAAAAGTTCTAATTAAATCACTTTCAGGAAGGTAGTGAATTGATTGTTCAAACACTTGATCCTCAACTTCCACCTGCCGCACAAAAGACTTTTCCTTGAGGTTGGTAACTGCGGTGGTAAGTCCAGCCAAAATGGGATGATTTTTTCCTGTCTTCCTGAGATTGGGAAACTTGACATTAGCAGCTGGATTCAAATAAGTTACCGCTCCCTGCAAATCTATTTCAATAATCGCATTGGGAATTAGTTCGGGAAAGGATGCTAAACGAGCAAGAGCAACATCGCTGGCAATTTCGGAGGGGGGTTGGTAGGAAACTATAGTGTCAAAGAGGTTGACAGACTTAGCGTTTTGCGCTATGAATCCAGACAGGTCTTCAAAAGTCGTTGATTCAGAAAAAGCTTTCTCTGGAACATTGGCAATGGCATAGTACTTGGCTTTGACTTGATTGTTGCCAAACTCAATTACATCTCCATGCTTGAGGTCATGAAAGGAGCATTTGCTACCATTTACAAATAAGCCATTTGTACTCTTTTTCCCATTGAAGTTACCATCAATAATCCGAAAGCCATATTGGTCATTTTCTGGTGCAGTTACCCGCAGTAAAATGGCGTGTTGGCGAGAAACTGAACGGGAATCGAGAACAATGGAGTTTCTCGAATCCCGTCCAAGGGAGTAGGTAGTTTCTTCTAGAGGAATCATTCGTTGTCCTTGAAGGTCTATAACTACCAATAGGTGGAGTATGCTTTGCCTTTCATTTCCTCCTAGCATCAATCTTCCTCAAACTTTGATAATTTTGTATATTTTTCTGAAAAATACTGTTTTAATAAATTAATTTTGACCCCTAGCCTTCATTTCTGTCCTTGTTGCTTTTTAATTAGTGCCATTGGCAACAGATTAGTCTACTTTCCTGTAGTTATCAAACATCACTGGAAAAATGCTGAGTTGACAAACTTGTTCCTTTGGGAAGAGTCTGGTTTTCTCAGCTGATGAACTAGAACAGAAAGGTTCGGCTTTCAGTCACTGTTTTACAATTATTTTTCCTTCTTAAATACTTAGAATAAATTCAAACAGCATTTATTACACATAGTATATTTGCTGATTTTTTTAACTACTGTCTTTAAAAAGTCAAAGTCTGAATTTATAAACCATAAATAATACCAAATCAAAAAATCTTTGCAACTTGCACTAGTGCTTTGTCCCATTAATTCTGAGGGGTTGTGGCACAGGCATCCTGCCTATGCAGTAGTCAGGCAAGGATGCCTGACCCACAAGTTATTATTTTTACCATCAAATTTAATGGGACAGACCACTAGTACTCAAGCACATTAATTTTGACAAGTCGCGGGTGTTTAGATCCCCGACTTCTTAAAGAAGTCGGGGATCTGTGACCCCTCCTAACTAATGTGGTGGACTACTAGGGAAGGGGTTACCCTGCCCCTACCCAGTCATGTGTCGTATTCTGTTTTAAAATCAGTATAATTTCTATGTTACCCTCTAAAAAATTACCAATATATTGGGTTTTCAGTTGCGTGTAAATGCGCAGGGGCTACTTGCAGAAAGAAGAGGGGGAAGAGGGGGAAGAGGGGGAAGAGGGGGAAGAGGGGGAAGAGGGGGAAGAGGGGGAAGAGGGGGAGAAATTTTTATAGGTAATCTTAGAACGAGAAGAGAGTAGTTAATCCAGATATTGCATAAACCAACCAGCAACAAACCTATTGATTGAGTGAAGACGAGAAATCTGATAAACATTACTCATTCAAGAGGGAGAAAACAAGATGAAAACACAGATGTTCTTCAGCCTTGCTACTTGCGTTACTCTGTTAAGTTGCCTATCACTACCAGTAATAGCCGAAACTGTTCCCCCTCAAACAGGAATCACCAGTACTGAAACAATTCCCAATCACACTGACTCTACTGCTGATGAAACTGTTCCTAGTTCCACACAAGGTGCTAATAATCAAACTGTTCCCTCTCAGGCATCTGTTAACCTACCTCAAAACATTATCATTCCTAAAAATACTGCAATTATTGTTTCTTTCCCAGCACCGATGACTGTTGATATCACCGAAAAGCAAGATTTTCCCCTGACAGTATTGCTAGCAAATGTGATTAAAGATGCCCAAGGTAATGTTATAGTCCCAGAAAACAGCCCTGTATCTATTATCCTGAAAGCTACTGATGGAGGGGTTAAAATTGTTGCTCAGTCTTTAGTAGTCAATGGTCGGGTAGTACCTATCAAAGCATCAAGTCCAAAAATTCCCGGTACTACAGTTACCCATAAAGAAGGTCATGAAAAAGCCTCCGAAAGTGGTTCCGTTTGGGGTGAAATTGGAGAAAATGCCTTTGGCTTTGCCAGTGGAGGCAAGACCGAACATTCGCAACGGGGATTGATGCTGGGACGAACTCTAGGATTAGTTACAGGATTAAGTTCAAAAGAAAAATCCCGGGTGGTGAAGATTAGCGAAAATACTCTGTATGTCTTATCTCTAGAAGCTACCGTTCATTTGTCTAGTAACACGTCTTCATATGTTACGCCATTATCAACAAAGTGAATTTGTGACGTTGCTAATTGATACATTCAATCAGCAACGTCCCATTCAAACTAGTTGAACTCTATGGTATCTACAAAGGCAAAAAGCTGATCCTTGAGTTCTTCGGCTTCTTCTTCAATGGTGCCAGGGGTTTCTCCTTCAAAAAATATTTGCTGACAGGTGATGATATACAAAAAGTCACCTTTCATAAAAGCTAATAACCCCCGGTAAGCATCTAGTCTGGTAGCAGTACCGTTATATCCCGTTTTAGAAATGGTTGAACCTTTGGGCATATCAACTAAAGCAAAGCAAGCACCTTGGAGTATCTCTGGTTGATATTTGGTATACTTTACCTGAGCTTCTGTTAAATTTGCCACAATCGCTTGAGGAATATATTTATCTAAGAGAATTGAACCCAAATATTTTTCCCGTCCTACAGACTGCATTTCCTGTTTTTGTTCGGCAGGGAGAGGGTAATAATCGATGCGTAGTAAAGTACCAAAGTCATCAGTAAAACTCACTATGCCTTCTTGAGTTTGGATTCTACCCCCTTCTTGGAGATCCACTGGCACTGGAACCGTAAAATTACTTAAAGGTGATTCATAGACTTCTAAATCTAGTACATCTTCAAATCCGTAGTCTATGTATTCTTCTTCCTCCGCTTCTTCAAAAGCAGAAAGTACATCTTCGATAACTTCCTTAGCTTCGTCATCCTCCACTTCTAAAGCAGACTGTAACTCTTTGAGTAAGGGCATTTTATTGGGGGGGATACGTATTTCTTCTTCGTCCACAATGGCACTCACTCCCCCCGCAAAAGCATCCAAAACTAACTCATCAGGGAGAAAATCGATTGCGGTATTAAACAGTGCCCCTAGTCCCATTTCCTTAGCAAGATTCAACAGTCTGTTAACTATTGTTAGCAAATCTTCATCGGAATATTCTTCAAAAATCTCGAATCCCCAGAGAATATCAACTAAAAGTTCCGTATCGGCATTTTCTAAAGAAGTATCAGCAGCTACAGTAATTACAGCGATGGCAGCTGCTGCTTCTTCAGAACTCAATGTTACTTCTGATATATCGTCTGAATAAAAAATCTTGTCGTACTTGCCCATGATTTATCCCTTCCGAGAGTGGGTTAAGAGTGATAACCGATTTAATCAGCCAATGGGTAGTTTATCAATGCAGCGAACCCCCGTATATGGGTTATAGGTAAATAGTAATGGTAAAAGGGTAAATTAAAGAAAACGCTGGGCAATGTCTTCATAAAAACTAGGATCAGTCCAGTAACCTTGATGTCCCTGGTTTCCCCATGAAGCTGGGTAGGTCATCAAAACGTTATCTAAGTTCTGATAATAATCTAAGTGACCGCTAATTGGATCTTTGAGGTGATAATAATTTACCCAACGAATGTTATCTAGTCGAGAATCTACAGGATTTTTGCTTAGGTATTGACTTGATGAACTTGATGAATTACCCAAGGTTCTAACACGAAAGGAATTAAGATGTTTGAAAATCTTGGTACGAATATACTGTTCTTTGGGGATAATTTCCCGGAAGAAAAAGGCAATTTTATCTAATGGTGAACCAAAGGTAATTAGCCCTGTGATTTTATCAATTAACAAACTTTTGCCTTTATCTGGTGCTACGCTTGCTTGAATAGATAAAAGGTTTAACGTATCATAAGCAATACAACTACCGAGAGAATGCCCTACTAATATTACTTGGTCGTAATTTGCTTGTTTATCGTTGAGAATTGCTTTGAGGAAAGTTAAGGATTCTGTGAGTATTTGTTGCCTAATTTTATAGTAAGGGGATTTGATATCAGTAGTAGTATAGATAGCAATATCTTCTATTAAGGTTACCAGTGCTGGAGTGACTATTGTTTTACTCCTTTGCCAAGGTGATTGGGATAAATTTCCTGGAAATAAGGGATTGGATAATAATAAAATTAGCCAAACTAATACTCTTAATAGTGGATATATCAATGTAAAAATCAGCAGCAATAAAGTGAACCAGCGCCAGCGAAACTTAAATGGCGTATTGATTTTATGAGTTTTTAACAGTTCATCTAACAAGGGTTTATTCTCTGGGTGTCGGTAAAATTTAATAGTCCCTTTTAGTGTTCTTTGTGCCCATTCTAATATCTCAGAAACACTAATTTTGTTTTCTGTTTGAAATGCCCAGTAATATTCATGAAAATCTACAAATGAGTCTTCTTGTGGGGAATCATGAAAACTCAATCTCACAAAATTTTCTATTCCTCCATAATTGTTGGAAACTTGTCGCTGAGTAATTAAATGTTCTAGTTTTGGATTTAAGTTTTGCTGTTCAAAATATTTAATCCAGTTTCGACAAAAATAATCCATAGTTTCAAAAGGACTTTGTTCGCCGACACCATGGATAATAATAAATGCCGTGCGACCTTGGAGATGTTTCGCACTCATAAGTTACTTGAAATTCATAATCAACAATTCACGATTTATATTCAGATATTAGTGACTATAATCCGGAATTATTAATTACTACTAATTCTTATTGATTTTGCCGTAATTAATAATAACACGTTTAATGTAACAAATAAAAAAATCAGTAATAAAGTGGAGACTACTTACTTAGATTTGTCAAGATGCTACTCCCTTCTCAGCAGAAGATTACCTATAAAGTAGTTGGGTTTTGTTGCTCAAACGCCACTTCCTACAACGGAGGGAACCTCCGCAACGGAGTGGCTCCCCAACCTACAATTCTTCGGTAATTTAATAGCGGGAAGGGAGTAATTAAAAACCATTACTTACATTGTTCAAAAACTCTCCTATAGTCAACAGAAAGTGGGTTGATTCTTGATGAAGTAGGAAAATTTTGGATAATGCTAGCAAAAACAATAGTAATAACACTGGTACAATTAAACTTGAGTTGCACCAATTGTGTAGCTATAGTTGCTTTCGTAATCTATTAAGGGATTGCAATCACTATGTCAGAGGAAATAGACTTGCAAAAACAGACAATTTGCAATGAATGCATTTACTATACCTTAGTAGAAGGTTCTAGAGAATGCCTGCATCCTAATGAATTTGGAGTTGATTCTTCCAATGTCATTTTCTGCAATTCATTCCAGCCAGCACAACAAATATAGCAGTTTTCACTTCAGTCCAATACACTAAGAACCTCACCCTCTTTCCCTCTCCTTAGTAAGGAGAGGGATGTCCGTTAGGACAGGGTGAGGTCAAATTTGTATTGCACCCAACTGAAAACCGCTATAGACAATCCTTGTGTATCCTTCGGTAATGATAAAGAATAACTACTTTCTGTCAAAAGCGCAAGTGGGGGAGGGTGTTAAGTTGTATCTTACAATATTGGTGAGTCAAGCATGAAGAAACCCCGTTTATCAACCCGGTTTATCTATGCTTCTCCTTGAATGGTGCAAGATATAACTAAGGGAGTTTGGATTAGGGATAATTCTTGTAGTTACCCTGAATAAGTTTGGAGTTAAGAACTAACAAATTAGCAATTATATATAAATGAGTAAAAAATTGTTTTTGATTAGCATAATAGGTGTATTTTTGCTGTCTCTTGTCCTGAGATTTTGGGGACTAGAACGATTTAATACTCTGGTATTTGATGAAGTTTACTACGCTAAATTTGGCAACAATTATCTGATAAATATTCCATTTTTTGATGGTCATCCACCCTTAGCTAAATATATTATTGCCATCGGCATTTACCTGGGAAATAATCTTCCTTTTGGACAAGATACTGTCAACAATTTAACAGGTTCTACACTCTCTTCTTGGAGTTATCGTTGGATTAATGCTTTTTCCGGCTCATTTATTCCCTTAATAGTTGCTGCTATTGCTTATCAGTTAAGTGAACGTCGCAGTTTTGCCCTACTTGCTGGTTTATTTACAGCTTGTGATGGCATATTTCTTGTTGAATCACGTTACGCTTTAATTAACCAATATATTGTCATTTTTGGGTTGTTAGGACAGTGGTTGTTTTTATTAGCCTTAACTAGACAAAAACAAATACAGCAATTATTTTTTATTCTTTCTGGTATTGCTTTTGGAGCATCAATTGCCTGTAAATGGAATGGTGTATTCTTTTTGGTGGGGACTTACTTAATTTGGTTTATAGTCTGGATATGGCAATGGTTAGTAAAAGATTTTGTAACGGATGAAGTTAGAGATATAACAAATAGTTCAAATAGTTCAAATAGTTCAACTTTAAATATTAGCGATAATAACTCATCAGCTATATCGGTTATTAGTAGAGAATCAATTGCTAACAATTTATTTTCCCCTCTACAAAATTTGACACAAATAAATCTTATACAAATGCTGCTTTATCTGGGAATTATCCCAGTAATTATCTACAGTATTAGTTGGATTCCCCACCTACTACTAGATACAAAATACGGATTTATAGAAGTACACCAGCAAATTTTTTCCTTTCACAAAGGTCTTGGTGATAACAGTTCTAATATACATCCTTATTGTGCTGCTTGGTATAAATGGCCCCTTATGAATCGACCAATGGCTTATTTTTATGATACAGCACTCACTCTCAAAAATCCGATACCTACCTTTGGACCACCTTTACCTGGGGGTACTGGTAAATTTATTTATGATGTCCATGCAATGGGTAATCCCTTTTTGTGGTGGTTTGGAATTACTGCACTTTTATTATTATTATTAAGTTTGATACAGCAAATAGCAATTCCAAGTATTATCAATAAACGCTTTTATCTACCAACACAGTTTTCTGTTGACAATGGAATTACCTTATTTTTATTATTAAATTATGGGGTCAATTTATTACCTTGGGTGGGGGTAAATCGCTGCATTTTTATCTACCATTATATGACGGCTGTAGTGTTTGCTTTTTTAGCGATCGCTTGGCTGGTAGATCGTTATATAAATAGTTATAATACAAAATTTCGTGCCCTCGGCATTACCATTACCTTTATTATTATTGCCGCTTTTGTATTCTGGATGCCAATTTACCTAGGTTTACCGCTTTCCCCTGAGGATTATAAATTACGCATGTGGTTCAACTCTTGGATTTAAACAGTTTTTATCTTCTTTGTGTCTGGTGTGTCTATGTCTATATGTTTTTGTAAATTATTCTATACAGCTTTACATAAATACATATAACAGACTTAAATATTAACTTTTTTGTCACAGTTCTTATCGGTATCGACCTTGGCAGCTTGTTAAACTGGTAACGCAAGGGAAAATGGGAAAAATATGGATTGTGTTACTCCTGTTAATCCAGCCCATTTTACTATTTTCCTGACTAAGAGAGTACCAAGAAATAAATTATTCCATACTGTGGGGTAGGCATCCTTGCCTGCCCGATCATACAGGCAAGGATGCCTGTACCACAAATTTGGGAATATTCTGCCTATATTACGCAAGGGAAAATGGGAAAAATATCGATTGTGTTACTCCTGTTAATCCAGCCCGTTTTACTATTTTCCTGACTAAGGGAATACCAAAAAATAAATTATCCCATACTATGGGGTAGGCATCCTTGCCTGCCCGATCATACAGGCAAGGATGCCTGTACCACAAATTTGGGAATATTTTGTCTGTAGCACTATCAAATTTGGGAATATTTTGGCTATATTACAAATTTGGGAATATTTTTTTGATTTGCAAGTTTCTATGTGGGATTAAAAATTGGTAATTAATTGATGAATCAATACAAAAGCAATAGCTATATATGGGAAAATTTAATTTCTATATCTCTAAGTTTTGATTGTTAAAGAACCTGGAAAAACAGGAGGTTCAGAATGGAAATGCATTTGGAATCACAAGCAATTTTGACTAGCTTGAAAGAAGCACCAATTCATATTTCTAGTCAAATCCAACCCCACGGAGTACTGTTTATTCTCACAGAACCAGAATTGAGAATATTACAAGTCAGTAAAAATGTATCCCAAGTTTTTGGTGTATCTCCAGAAAACTTATTACAAACAAGTCTGGAAGAATTACTCGACCCGTTTCAAATAGAAAGAATTAAAGCTGGACTATCAGAAGAAAGCCTTGATTACATTAATCCTACAAAGATTTGGGTGAGAAAAAAAGGTGATGAATATGTAGTATTTGATGCTATATTTCACCGTAATTCCGAAGGATTTTTGATTCTAGAATTAGAGCCTGCTATCTCTCAAGAAAACATTCCCTTTCTCAGTTTCTATCACTTAGCCAGAGCTTCTATTAATCAGCTAGAAACAACAGCTAATAACAGAGATTTCTGTCAAATAATTGTCCAAGAGGTGCGCAAAGTCACCGGATATGACAGAGTAATGCTCTATAAATTTGATGAAGATGGACATGGCTCTGTACTAGCAGAAGAAAAACTAGAAACTCAAGAATCTTATTTGGGTTTACATTACCCAGAATCAGATATTCCTAAACCAGCGAGAAAATTATTCTGTTCTAATTGGATTAGATTAATCCCGGATACTAATTATCAACCAGTGGAAATTTTTCCGGTGAATAATCCGGTGAATCAGCGTCCCATTGATTTAACTAACTCCATTCTCAGAAGTGCTTCTCCCTGTCATATAGAGTACCTACATAATATGGGTGTCGCAGCTTCTTTGACTATTTCTTTAATTAAAGAAGGAAAACTGTGGGGACTAATTGCTTGTCATCATCAAACACCCAAATATGTTTCCTACGAATTACGTAAAGCCTGCGAATTCTTGGGACGAGTCATATTTTCAGAAATTTCTGACAGAGAAGAAACAGAAGATTACGACTATCGAATGCAACTGACAAATATTCAATCAACATTGATTGATTATATGTCCCAAGAAGAGAACTTTATTGATGGCTTAGTTAAACATCAACCAAATATTTTAGATGTAACTAGCGCTAAAGGTGCAGCTATTTGTTTTGGTGGTAATTACACCTTAATTGGGGAAACTCCCAAAGAAGAGGATCTGAATTATTTAGTTCAATGGCTTAAAGATAAAGTCCATGAAGAAGTCTTCTATACAGATTCTTTACCCCTAATTTATCCAGAAGCACAAAACTATAAAAATGTCGCCAGTGGTTTACTAGCTATTCCCATTTCCAAGCGGAATTATGTATTATGGTTCCGACCGGAAGTAATTCAAACCGTCAATTGGGGAGGAGATCCCAATCAGGCATTTGAATTAAATAATACAGAAGGAAATTATCGTTTATGTCCGCGCAAATCCTTTGAAAAGTGGAAAGAAACCGTTAGCTTAACCTCTTTACCCTGGAAAGCTGTAGAAGTTAAAGCTGCACTGGGATTACGCAAAGCAATTGTTAATATTGTACTGCGTCAGGCAGATGAATTAGCGCAGTTAGCGCAAGATTTAGAACGTTCCAATGCTGAGTTAAAAAAGTTCGCTTACGTCGCTTCCCATGACTTGCAAGAACCACTAAATCAAGTTGCTAACTACGTGCAATTACTGGAGATGCGGTATAATGACGAACTCGACGAGGATGCTAAAGAGTTTATTAACTTTGCTGTCGAGGGCGTGAGTTTGATGCAAACTCTAATTGATGATGTGTTAGCTTATTCCAAAGTGGATATGCAGCGTATCGAATCTCAGCCAACAGAAGTTAAGCAAGCCTTAGACCATGCTCTGAGTAACTTACGCCGACGTATCCAGGAAAGTGGAACTGTCATTACCCAAGATGAATTACCCACGGTAATGGCTGATAATACCCAATTAATGCAATTATTCCAGAATTTAATCGGTAATGCAATTAAATTCCGCAGTCACAAAGCACCAGAAATTCATATAGGTGCTTCTCGACTAGAAGACGAATGGCTGTTTTCAGTGCGAGATAACGGAATTGGTATCGATCCACAATTTAGCGATCGCATTTTCGTCATTTTCCAACGCCTACACACCCGAGACGAATACCCAGGAACCGGGATGGGTTTGGCTATTTGTAAAAAGATAGTCGAATGTCACCGGGGACGAATTTGGGTAGAGTCCCAATTAGGTGAAGGAGCAACCTTCTACTTTACGATTCCAGTCGGAGGACGCGATCGTGAGCGCAGAAACGGAAGAAAAGTACAAAACAATCTTTTTGGTGGAAGATAATAAAGCCGACATCCGTCTCATTCAAGAAGCCTTAAAAAATAGCTCTATACCCCACAAAGTCGTGACGGTAAGGGATGGAATGGATGCGATGGCTTATTTACGACAAGAAGGGGAGTATATAGATTCTCCACGTCCCGACCTCATCCTACTGGATTTAAACTTACCAAAAAAGGACGGTCGAGAAGTATTAGCGGAAATCAAGAATGACCCCCAATTGAAGCGCATTCCTGTAGTTGTACTGACAACCTCCCATAACGAGGATGACATTTTTCACAGTTACGACTTGCATGTAAATTGCTATATCACCAAATCCCGTAATCTCAGCCAACTATTCCAAATAGTCAAAGGAATTGAAGATTTTTGGCTGTCTACGGTCACTTTACCATCGGAGTGAAATAATTAAAGTAGAGACGCGACATGTCGCGTCTGTACGGAGTTAAGAGTTAGTAGGGGCACAGCACTGCTGTGCCCGTACAGGAGTTAGGAGTTTTTAATTTTTCATTTTTCATTTAAAAACTGGGAGGTGAAACCAGAAAAATATGGCTGCTAATTCAATAAACATCTTGTTAATCGAAGACAACCTAGCATACGCGAGGTTGCTACAAGAGTTTATCAAGCAAGCTAACTCCCATGAGCTTAATATAATTCATGTAACATACTTAGCGGAAGCAATCAAAAAAGTCAGTAAAGATACTTACGATATAATTTTATTGGATCTGACTTTACCTGATAGTGAAGGATTAGCATCTCTAGCTCCCTTAATGAGTCAAGCTCCGAGTATACCGATTGTTGTATTAACTAACACTAATGACGATGAACTAGCATTAGAAGCTGTGCGTAGGGGAGCGCAAGATTATCTGGTGAAACGAGAGGTGAATCCAGCAGTGTTACTGCGTTCTCTACGTTATGCAATTGAGCGTAAACAGGTTTTAGAACAGTTACGTGTAGCCAATCAGGGATTAGAAAATCGGGTCTTTGAAAGCACAGCAGAATTGGTAAAAGCCAAAGAAATAAATCAGTCCAAATCGGAATTTGTTTCCATGCTATCTCATGATATTCGTAATCCTTTAAATACGATTATGTTGGCTGCGGGATTATTACAAAATAACGACGAAAAATTACCTAAGGAGAAAAAGCTGTCACATTTCCAACTGATTCGTTCCGCAATTAAAAATATGGCTCAGTTATTGGATGAAGTGTCATTCATAGGTAAAGCCGATGCGGGTAAAATTCAGTGTGATTTTACTTGCTTTGATATAGAAGAATTCTGTCGCGCAATAGTCGCAGAAGCTCAACTTACTGCTGCTGAGAAACAGGTTAATATTGTTTTTTATCAACAGGGAAAATTGGATGAAGCATTATGGGATGAAAGCCTATTAAGACATATTTTGAATAATTTACTCAGCAATGCTATTAAGTATTCACACCCAGGGGGAAAAGTACTTTTTGAAGTTATTGCTCAGGGTAAAACAGTCATTTTCAAAATTCAAGACCGGGGAATTGGTATTCCTCAAAAAGACCAACAGCAAATATTTCAGACTTTTCATCGAGCCGAAAATGTCGGTCAAATTCCTGGTACTGGTTTAGGATTAGCAATTGTGAAAAAGTGCACAGAAGCACATGGAGGAGAGATTTCTGTTGATAGCGAAGTTGGAGTAGGTACGACTGTTACTGTTAGTTTGTCTGGTTTAGTTCCTGAAGATTTTTGATAGATCAATAAAACTTTGCTGGGTAAATCAAGTTCTAAAGTTATTCTCTGTTTCTCTTTACTCTATTTTTTCTCTAAAACTGTTGTGTTAACAAGACGGTTTTATCCTCAAATAACCCGCTTCGCTATAGTTACCCTTGCATGTGCAAAACTGTTGTGTTAACAAGACGGTTTTATCCTCAAACAACCCGCTTCGCTATAGTTACCCTTGCATGTGCAAAAAACTCTTGGGTTAGCGAAACTGTTTTATTCCCAAATAAGCTGGGTTAGCGAAACTGTTTTATTCCCAAATAAGCCGCTTCGCTATAGTTACCCTTCACCCTTCCATCTGTAAAACTGTTGGGTTAGCCTAACAACTTGCACTTCCAAAAAGGATAACCAGGAGGCAGAGCCTCCAAACCCTAGTTACCAGCGTCACGCTGGTAACTAGAACATAGGGACCTCTGGCTCTTCTTGAGAATGGTGCAAGTTGTTAGGTTAGCCAGACAGTTTTGTTTTATTCCCAAATAAGCCTAGCGCTATAGTTACCCTTCACCCTTCCATCTGCAAAACTGTTGGGTTAGCGAAACTGTTTTATTCCCAAACAACCCGCTTCGGTATAGTTAGCTTTCCATCTGTAAAACTGTTGGGTTAGCGAAACTGTTTTATTCCCAAACAACCCGCTTCGGTATAGTTAGCTTTCCATGCGCAAAACTGTTGTGTTAACAAGAGGGTTTTATCCTCAAACAACCCGCTTCGGTATAGTTAGCTTTCCATGCGCAAAACTGTTGTGTTAACAAGAGGGTTTTATCCTCAAATAACCCGCTTCGCTATAGTTAGCCTTCCATCTGCAAAACTGTTGGGTTAGCCTAACAACTTGCACTTCCAAAAAGGATAACCAGGAGGCAGAGCCTCCAAACCCTAGTTACCAGCGTGACGCTGGTAACTAGAAAACTGTTGGGTTAGCGAAACTGTTTTATTGCCAAATAATCCTAGCGCTATAGTTAGCCTTCCATGTGCAAAACTGTTGTGTTAACAAGAGGGTTTTATCCTCAAATAACCCGCTTCGCTATAGTTAGCCTTCCATCTGCAAAACTGTTGGGTTAGCCTAACAACTTGCACTTCCAAAAAGGATAACCAACGCGCTGCCTCGCTTTTTTTGGTTTTGGTCAAAAATTAACGCATCACGAATACAGCAGCCTATATGACTTTTGACTTCCGCAAAGCGCTTAGAAATTGGGGATCTGTTAACCGCACCTCTAAGGACGGACAGCACTACCGTTACAAAGATTAAAATTGCTTAACATTTCGTTACCATAAGGACATAGCAGAAATTCAAGGTAAACGCCATGAATGGCACAATTCGTATTGGTAACCTATTTGGAATACCCTTTTATATACATCCGTCCTGGTTTTTAGTCTTAGGTTTAGTGACTTGGACTTATAGCAGTGGACTAATGTCTCAATTTCCCCAATTATCAGGGGGATTAGCTGTAACATTGGGGTTAATTACAGCGCTACTATTATTTAGTTCTGTAGTTGCTCATGAATTAGGACATAGCTTTGTTGCTATTCGTCAAGGAATAGATGTAAAATCCATCACCTTATTTATCTTTGGCGGTTTAGCAAGTTTAGAGAAAGAATCGAAAACACCCGCTGAAGCATTTTGGGTGGCGATCGCTGGTCCTTTAGTCAGCTTAATACTGTTCGGTGTCTTTACAGTCATTGGTTTTAGTACTGCTGCATCTGGTCCGCTGGGGGCGATTTTAGCAGTGTTAGCCTCTGTTAATTTAGCGTTAGCCTTATTTAACTTGATTCCTGGCTTGCCTTTAGATGGAGGGAATATACTGAAAGCAATTGTCTGGAAAATTACTGGCAACAGTTATAAAGGAGTAGTTTTTGCCAGCCGTATTGGACAGGCATTTGGTTGGTTAGCCATTGCTTCCGGTGTCATTCCCCTGATACTATTTGGTAGTTTTGGTAACTTCTGGAACTTGTTAATTGGTTTCTTCTTGGTACAAAATGCTGGTAACGCGGCTCAATTTGCCAGGGTACAAGAACAACTTACAGGGTTGACAGCAGAGGATGCGGTAACTGAAGATAGCCCCATTGTATCAGCCAATGTGAGCTTAAGAGAGTTTGCCGATGAGCGCATCTTAAATAAACAAGACTGGCGTCGATTTTTGGTAACAGATGACAATGGAAGATTAGTGGGAATCATATCTGTTGATGATTTGCGCAATATCCCCACTGCACAATGGTTAGAAACTGAAGTCGCACAAGTGATGCGCTCAGTAGAAGATTCTAAGACTATACAATCTGACCGACCATTATTGGAAGTAGTACAGCTACTGGAAGGACAACAATTATCTGCACTTCCCGTCATTCGTGACAATGGCGTACTAGTGGGAATCTTAGAAAAAGCTGCAATTATCAGCTTACTCCAGAAAAAAGTACAGACCAACCCTGCATAGTTTAGTGAACTTATGCAATGGCTGAAATAGAAATAGAGGGAAATTTCCAAATGTGCGATTGTTCTGATGGAGCGATCGCACCTTGTTATAGCAATTTTCAATCAGATATAGCGCTTTTGGGTTGTAGGCTTAGCCTTCTCGTAGAGTGTCCAATACACGAGGGAACCTCACCCTGGCTAAAGCCACCCCTCTCCTACCCTGCGGGAAGCCGCTACCCTTCGGGAACACTTCGTGAACGCGTCTAAATAAGGAGAGGGGAAGGGGGTGAGGTTCATCTGTATTTTATCAAGCGTGAAAACCGCTATATTAGCGTGATTAAAAACTATGATATTAAATGCGTTTAGTCTCAATGCTCATATTTTGAACCATTTTCAATAAGCGCTGAGAAACCGGGTTTATGAAGGAAAAATTAAGGTTACAGACAGGTCAATATTCGGAAATTACCCGGTTTGTGACCCTGATGCAAGATATGTGTATTATCGAGGTTGGAAGTGCAATTTATCAGTTTTAACGGACTTTAAATATTAAACGTGTAATTTATTGTAGGGTGTACATAGAATGAAATAGCCCTATCAATAGCATTATCATCAAGACTACTAGCAAATATATCAAGATTGTGACTTGTAAAGAATCAAAAATGAAAATTAATTAGTGAATTGACTTGACATAAAACATAGCAGTAGTAAAATCAACTAAAATGTAAAGACTATCAGGGCAGTAAACGGCTGACTTTTGGGCAATATCACAGAAAATTCACAAAAATGCCGAGCATCTACCGGATTTGACAACTCCGAGCTAGTATTATGAGTTAGCGGTGCCTTGATTTAGTCATCGATATTGATTGAATTTCTAGGATTTTATGGACAAAAGTCCACAAGACGGCAGTACCATCCTCCTCTAAGCTGGTGAGCAAATCTCCCAGCGCGGGGGAGACAATAGGAGGATTTTATGCTCACACAGGACGTTCGCAACTCGGTAATTGATGTTGCTGACTTAAGCAAACTGAAGTGGGATTTAAACCGCTTACAACCCTTTGATGTCAGTGAATATATTTCACAATTACCCCAAAAAAAGCGGGCAATTGCTTTCCGTTTACTCGACAAAAATCAAGCAATTGATGTTTTTGAATATCTCCCTTCTCCTGTACAAGAAGACTTATTAAATTCTCTCCATGATGTGCAAGTAGCACAAATTTTGGAAGCAATGAGTCCAGATGAAAGGGTAGTATTATTTGATGAATTGCCTGCTAAGGTAGTCAAACGATTATTGCAAGAACTTAGCCCGGAACAAAGGCAAGTAACAGCAACTATTCTAGGCTATCCTGAAGGTACTGCTGGACGCTTAATGACTACAGAATATGTACGACTAAAAGCAGAATTGACAGTAGGAGAAGCCCTCTCTAAAATTCGACGGCAGGATGAAGATAAGGAGACAATTTACTATGGTTACGTCACTGACGATAACCGTAAGCTGCTGAGTGTGGTTTCCCTACGACAGTTATTGTTTACCTTTCCCGATGCCTTACTACGGGAAATTGCTAGCGATCGCGTAGTCAAGGTGAGAACGGAAACACCCCAGTCAGAAGCTGCGCAAGTCATGAAGCGCTATGACTTAATTGCCTTACCGGTGGTGGATCGAGAAGAGAGATTAGTCGGTATTATCACTATTGATGATGTCGTCGATATCCTAGAGGAAGAAGCTACTGAGGATATCCAAAGACTAGCGGGTATAAGCGGTGATGGTGATGAAACCACTTTTGCCTCACCTCAAGTCACCATTCGTAAACGTCTACCCTGGTTATTAGGCAATATTGCTTTGTATATTGCGGCTGCTAGTGTGATTGCACCTTTCCAGCAAGTTATTTCTGTAGTACCAGTCCTGGCAATTATCATGCCAATTTTGGCGAACAGTAGCGGTAATGTTGCCTTTCAGGTTTTGTCAGTGACTGTACGTGGATTGGGTGTAGGAGAAATTACACCAAAAGATACAGTAAAATTACTGCATAAAGAGCTGTTAGCAGGTTTAGGCATGGCTGTTGGCTTGGGATTAGCCCTGACAGCATTATCGATGATGTGGTCGCCTCCAAGTGAACGTTGGGTATCTTTTGTAGCTGGTTCTGTAATGTTTGTCAACGTATTGATAGCCGTTAGCTTGGGAACTCTCGTACCAATGGGATTAAAGCGGTTAAAACTCGATCCAGCCTTAATTAGTGGTCCTTTGATGACTACAACTCTAGATTCCATCGGGTTTCTAACTTTTTTGTCAATAACTTCCACAGCTTTGCAGATATTTAAGTAATGCTAATGGGTAATGGCTAATGGGTTTAGGGTTATAAGCCGGGTAATTTAGGAATATTGACCGATAAACCCGGTTTCTCCCTATTTGTTGACCGAAAATAATGGGATAACAGGCTCCTCGTCCTTCCAGGACGACTTTTTGATAAAATGTAATAGTTGGTCAACTCCAGCCCGTGTTCGTGGTCAGCGGGTAATTCCTGAAAACAGGTAAAACAACCACGTAAAGCACAGAGTTGCAACACAGGAGCGAACGACCTGAATAAAAACCCATGGACTCTAGTCGAGTACCGAAAACCAGCAAAGTTGAATATATACATAAATGCTGTATCCGGGGGCACCGGAGAACAGGGTAAAACTACGTTTGGGGAGATAATCCCGCTGGGTCTAGATTGCTTCAGCTTGCTTCT
>JASJCY010000017.1 GCA_030065825.1 Nostocaceae cyanobacterium
CGGTAAAAAGGCAGAGATTTTAGAAAATGCTGTCTCTTGAGATAGATTTCAGGAATTAGGTAAAGAATTGCGTCGAATAGGGATTGTGGGGGTGTATTTTGTTGAGAGAATATTAAGCAGACAAAATTAATCTTTTGTCTGTTTGAGTTTTCGATTAACTATGACACCAGTAGTAGCAGTAAAACGAAGGGGAAAACAATTATCTAAGTTAGCCCCTGTTAATGCCCAACAGCGTCTAATTCAGTTGTGGCTGCATGATAAGCCCCAAAGCACTCAAAAGTGTTATATACGTTATGCTGCATGTTTTACTGCGTTTTTGGGGGGAGTAGGTAAGGCTCTAGCTCACGTGACTTTGGAAGATTTGGTGGAATTTTCTGAGCATTTACACAATAAAAAGCTTGCCGCACCGACAATTACAACCTATATTGCAGCAATTAAAAGTTTACTGTCGTTCGCTTACAAGACGGGTTATATCAAAGAAAACCCCGGTGCTGCTATTAAGTTAAAAAAGCTTGACCAAAGGTTACATGAAAAGGTGTTGACTCCAACTGATGTTGCTTTGATGATTCGGCTGGCGGAACGGGCTGAATATCGTTACAAGTCTCAACTTTTACGGGATGTGTTGATATTGAAGTTGCTGTATGTGGCTGGGTTGCGGGTGTCGGAGTTGGTGGGGTTGAGGTGGAAAGATTTTATCCCACGGGACAGGACGGGGCAAGTTACGGTGGTGGGGAAGGGGGATAAGTCCCGTCACGTTCTGCTGCCGGAATATCTTTGGGTGGAACTAATGAATTTTAGGGGGAATGCGCCGAAGGATGCTTATGTTTTCCCCAGTCGCAATGGCAAGGGGTTGAAGCCGCTACATCGTCAAAATCTTGACCCCATTATTAAGGCGGCTGCTGAGAGGGCAGGTTTAACAGAAAAAGTTAGTTGTCACTGGCTCAGGCATAGTCACGCCACCCATAATGCTGAAAGGGGGACACCTGTGCCATTAATTCAGCAAACAATGGGTCACGCAGATATTGCTACTACGTCAGCTTATATCCATATTCGACCAGGGGATAGCAGTGCTTTGCATTTGCCACGGGTTTAAGTGCTTTTTTTAAACTTATCCTGGCATTGACATTTTAACTTGTATACATGTAGTCATATTGATGTATTGACGTGTATATAAGCTGATATGTAACTTTGTTTACATGAAAACAATTGCACTGCGATATAGGCTTAACTTGTTACTAATGGTGGGTTGCTGGGTTGCTTGGTAGACGATTCAATCTTCAAAAAAATCATCAAGTTGATATTTGATTTGCATGAAAGTCTTGATTTCGGGATGGTCTAGTTCCATGTCCCTAAATTTTGCTAATCCAAGGGATTTTTTCTCATTTGTGAGAAATTCAGGATATAAACTTTACAAAGTTTAAAAATATTCACTAATAAATAATTTTTCTAGTTGATTGTCTATAGATGATTCGGAAGAAATAAATCCTATTTCTTTAAGTTTTTCTCTTAATTTTCTTAAATATCTAATTATATTCATCCGAATTATTTCACCTTGTATATCTTCTCCATCATAATCTTCTATAAATTCATCAATTTCTTTAATCATTACACTAAGATTTCTACTAATCTCACTTACTACTTCAACAGGAAATTGTTCTTGTCTAATAACTTTCTTTCTAAAATGCTCAAGTTTTATCCTAAAATCAATAAATGGGTTTTCTGATATACCTTTAGTAATTTCAAATATACCTCTAGTAGCAGCTCTACCTCGGTATATTTCAGATAAATAACGACTAGGATTATTATTTATCTCACCTGTCGGTAAATAACTTGTAACGTCAATACTAGATGTACACTTTAATGCACTTCTAAAAGCTGAGTGAACGATTAAAATATTATCACTGTCTTCTACAGTTCTAGCATCATTGTAATAAAAAACAGTCTTACCTAAACGTTCAACCCCAATAAAACCTATTGCATATAATATATTGAGTATAGTATCAATACTAAAATAATTTTTATAATCAGCATATCGCTCTTTTAAAGCTGTACTAACGCGATTAAAGACATTTTCAAAACGTTGTCTAGGAATAACATAACTTGTATTACTAAATAAAATTAATAAATCATTTAAAAATGGATAGTTAATTATATATTCACCTGTTAAATCATTAAGTTTCCAGTTTGAATAAACATCAATTGCTTGTATTATATGTTTAGATTCAACAACATTACCTCCTTCACGTCGAGCAGTATCAACGCAAAGATTACAAAGCTGAATAATATCTCGTGGTCTCATAAGAGTATGAGATAAAATAAAATCAGATGTTTTTTCTGTATTTATTTCTTCAGTAAAATATTCAGACCAAAAATTTACAGATTTTATCTCTTTATTCTTCGTTGAAGTTCTTGCTCTTTCTAATATAACTTCAGGTAATTTTTCTTGAGTCCAAGTGACGGCTACTTCATCCCCACGTAATTTATCTTTATCAAAAAATTGTAACTGCTCATAAATATCCGACCTTAAAAATACAGTGCAAAAAGTATTGTCAAAAATCTGATTTATTTGTTTAGCAGCCATTAATAAACCTATAACCATTTTATCAGATGAAATATCATTATCCCAAATTTCATCTACTTTATCTACTAAAATATAAAATTTATATTCTGAAAAATATTGAATAATTTTTTGAAGATAACTCGCTAAAAATTCTAATTTAGAATCTAAATTTTTCCCCTCGCAACTTTCTGAATTAGATTGTATTTCTACTGATTGTTCAAAAGCTTTTATAGTAAATTTTGATTTAATTTTACTGATGATTTTCCAGAAGTTTTCTTGAAAATTTAAATCATCAACTTCATTATTTTCTACAAGAAAGCTACGTATTTTATTCAAAGCATGTGTTAAGTTTGAATCATCTATCCAATCCCAATCACTGTTATCCTTATAGGATGACCAATCATTTTTAGTTCTTGCAGCTTCTAATAAAAACTTACAAATTTGAACTAAAAATATGTACCTCCAAATTAATTTTTTAGACTGTTGCTCATTTACCCCATTCATTTGAAATTGTCTAATTTCATCAGCTGAAATTGCATCTGGTGTAACTAAACAAACATATGTATTATCTTCCAAACTTAATTCTTTTTTTAACATTAAACATAAGGCACTTTTACCAGAACCTTTTCTACCAAGGACTAATGATTTTCTGCGGGATTTTATATCTTCGTATATTGTTGTTTTTAGAAAGCTACCTTGTAAAAGTCCAGTAGTCTTAAAATCTGTTTCAGCATCATCTTTACCAAAATATAAATTATCAATAGTCATATAATTTCTTTACTTACTTTCCTGGTACTAAATTACTAGCCAATGCTCCAAAAATAGTTATTCCTATTTTTTATAGATACAACAGGCAATATTTGATACAAGAATATACTTGTTTCATACATAACACAAGATATTTATATTCGACTAGGGGACAGTAGTGCCTTACACTTGTCAAGAGTTTAAGTGCTTTTTCTAGACTTATTTTAGTGTAAACTTTTTAGCTTGTATACATGTAATCATATAGATGTATTGATATGTATATAACCTGATATGTAACCTTTTCTACATGAAAACAATCGCTATTGTCTCTCGCAAGGGAGGAGCAGGGAAAACAACCTTGACTTTACATCTGGCTGTTGCCGCTCAAATAAAGGGTAAAGAAGTAGCTATTATTGACCTTGACCCCCAAGCTTCTGCTGCGGGTTGGGGAGACAGCCGAACCCAAGAAACCCCTGTTGTCGTTTCAGCACAAGCCGCCCGTTTGCCGAAAGTTTTGCAAACTGCTAAGGGTGCAGGTGCAGACTTAGCAATTATTGATACAGCACCCCATTCTGAAACAGCTGCTTTAGCTGCCATCCGTGGGGCTGACCTAATACTAATTCCCTGTCGTCCAGCGATTTTAGATTTACGTGCCATTAGTGACACCATTGATTTAGTTAACCTTGCCAAGAAAACAGCAACCGTAGTTCTCAATGCAGTTCCCCCACGGGGTTCTTTGGCTGATGAGGCGATAGAAGCGATCTCTAGTTATGGTTTAGATGTAGCGCCTTTGCGACTGGGACACCGAGCCGCTTTTGTTCACTCTCTCACGGTAGGACAAACCGCCCAAGAATATGAATCTACTGGCAAGGCTGCTGAGGAAATCCAACAACTTTACAAGTGGGTGTGTAGACAACTAAAAATGTAATCATATAAACTTGTATACACGTTGACAAGTTTAGTCGTAGCTAAAAATTAGTTGTTTTTAGAATTAAAAAAATTTGTTTAGATAGAGGAGTAGACCAAAGTCAAGCCTTAGAAATTGCTATAAAACAATGCATTTCTACGGATGAAAAACCATAATAAAGATTAAACAGGTGTAAAAATGGAAACTACAACCAAGCGCCAAGATTTAATTCAATTAATTTACACATATCTAAAGGCAGCACCCGAAAGCACTTTATTAAAAGTTTTAGAACTGCTAGAAGATGAAGAGGATATTAGAGATGCCCGTGCTGAATTAGAAGATATAAAAAGAAATGGGGGCATACCTTGGTCAGAGATTAAAAAAGACATGAAAAAGGATATTGCGTGAGTTACCAAGTTATATTTTCAAAGGGTGCAGCAAGACAGTTTAAAAAACTACCGCAAAACATACAAGAGCGTATACAAATTAAAATTGATGATTTAGCTATAGAACCCCGTCCAAACGGAGTTAAAAAACTTGAAGGAGAAGACTCTTTATATCGTATTCGAGTAGGTGATTATCGAGTTGTTTATGAAATATTAGATGATATTTTATTAGTAACTGTTCTTAAGGTAAAACACCGTAGCTCAGTTTACCGAGACGAAAGTTAACCGTCAAACTTTGTGGCAGGGACATCGAGCCGCTTTTGTTCACTCCCTTACCGCAGGACAAACCGCCCAAGAATATGAGTCTACTGGCAAGGCTGCTGAAGAAATCCAACAACTTTACAAGTGGGTTTGTAGACAACTAAAAAAGTAGTCATATAAACTTGTATACACGTCAACAAGTATAGTCATGGCTAAAAGAACTAATTTAGCAGATGCTTTACATGAAGCATCAGGAAAAACGGCTTCAACTAAATCCAAGCAACAACAGGTGCAGCAGGTGGAAAACTCCAAGTCAGAATTACCACCTAGTAGGAAAGGTAAGAAAGCGATCGCAGGTCATTTTGACCCTGCGGTGTCCAAGCAGCTTAAGCAACTGGCTTTGGAGGAAGATACGACGGTACAAGCCTTATTGGCAGAGGCTTTAAATGATTTGTTTGAGAAGTATGACAAAAAAGCGATCGCTTAGTTTCGGCAACTCTCAATCATTAGTTGAGAATAAGGTCAATAATTGACAGATTTAAGAGTTATTGATTTTATTCTCAATAATCTCAAAAATTTTTAGTAACTGTTAATTATCAGACAATATGCTGGTTAAGGGTTTTAGGCTTTAAAATTCATCTAAATCACGTTATTTTAAAAATCGGTGGTAGTGAGCCAGATGACAATCCTTATAAATATCCCACTAAGTACGGAAGAGCCCAAATTATCATGCATCGATTCAATTCACCAGCTTGGTTAAAACACATTCAAAAAGCCAACACAGCACTTAACTCCTTAACCCCCGAAAAAATGAGCAACCTCGACTCCGGAGAAGCTTATATTTGGTCAAATAAAGCAAACGATGAAAGCTTTACCAAAGGAGCAATAAAAATTCGCTGTCGTCCCAGAGTCACCCAACATGGAGGAAGTACCAAAACCGCAGTTAATTGAAGTTAATCTGAAGATTTTCTGTCATAGTTTTCCAGTTATAAATCTGTAATTAGTCTTGTTTTTCTAAGAATAAATTTTAGTAGACTTTCTTCATGAGTAATAATATCTACTCTGCCATTCATACCTAACTTAACTTCACACTTTTTAGTATTACCTAAAGTCAGTTGTTCTGGCTCGATTATTACCTTATAACCGCTTCCAGCATTAGTATTAATTTGAGTATTACTACTTTGATTTGGAGATGTTTGATTAACATCTGGGGCAATATTTTTAACTTTACCCTTGAGAGTTCCATAGTCTGTGTACTTACAACCACCCACCCGCATATGCACTTCTTGATTGATCTTGACTTTACTTATATCTTTAGGTGGAATCGTTGTTTTGATAATCTTACGAGCGAATTCAGGAACAATTTGTGCAACTTCTTCACCACCCCTCAGAGTTTGACCGGGGTTTCTCAAATTAAGTTTTAAAATTACACCGTCAGCAGTTGCAGTAATGATAGTTTTTCGTAATTCATTTTCTACTTGTTCTAGTTCGCTGTTTTCAGTTGCTAATTGTTTTTCAATTTCAGTCTTTTGTTGGAGAAGTACTTGAAGCTCTTTATTTAAAGCAGCTTTCTTCGCTTCTCCCTCAGCTTTCTCTTGAGCAATACCCTCCTGGGCAATTTTTAGTTCTGCATTGCTTGGGTTAAGAGCTATTTGGGCACGATTTTTTCTAGCTTTTGCAACTTCAACTGATTGTTTTAGCCGTTCAACTGTTTGTTTTTGTGCTTCAACTGCTGCTTTTTGTGCTTCAACTGCTTGTTTTTGTTGTTTAGCAGTTGACTGTGCTTCTTCAAGTTGATTTTTAGAAAGCGCTCCTTCTTTTGCAACACTTTCGTATCGCTTACGCTTTGAATTTGCTGCATTCAAAAAAGCAATTGTGCCATTTAAAGTTGCTTGTGCTGATTTTAACTGTGCTTCACCTGTACGCAATTCATTTTCAGCTATCTTAATGTTGCTATCTGCTTCTTTAAGTTCCGACACCGCATTATTTTTCTTGTCTTGATAAACACGACTGGTACGGTATAAATTAGCTTCGGCTGAGGTTATTTGACCTTGAATGCGGTTATCTTCTGCTTTAGCCTGAGTATAGTGAGCATCAATTTTGGCTTGGATTTGAGAGAATAGTGACTCTGTTTTATTGATATTACTTTTCAGTTGGCTTTTTTTACTTCTCAGAAGGTAATCATCAATAGTGGCAATTTTATCTCCTTTCTTCACGACTTGATTTTCTTTAGCCTGAATTTGATTTACTTTTCCTGTTGTAAGAGATTGCACGATTGATGATTCACCATCAGGACGGATAATACCTTCTCTTCTTACTTTAATTGGATATTTAATTACAGCAGAAATAGGAATAGTTGCTGCTAAAACAAAGAGTATGAATAGTCCACCATAGGAAGTCCAAGGACTTATTGATGGTAAAGATTCATCTGTTTGTAGAGTGGGAATAAATCTGTTTGCAGAATTGCTAACCATAGGTAAATTATCAAGAGATAAAAAAGTTACAAAACTGAACTGAGCAGTATTTTTTTTTACCAATTAATCAGATGAATTAAAAGATAAAATCTAAATGTTCTCCCTCAGTTTGACGTAAGTCTTCTACTGTTCCTTCAATTTTTAAATTTCCTTGTTCAAGCATGATAATCCAATCAGCACGTTTGATAACTTGGGGACGATGGCTAATAATAATTGTGGTTTTACCTTGCCGATAATCCAAAATTCTATTTAAGACTTGTGCTTCGCTTACTGGGTCAAGAGCACCTGTAGATTCATCTAAAATAAGTATCGGTGGGTCAGTAATTATTGCTCTAGCGATTGCTAATCTTTGCTTTTGACCACCAGAAAGATTTGCACCAAATTCACCTAAAACAGTTTGATATTTATCTGGTAATCTGTTGATAAATTCATCAGCACCAGCAATTTGACAAGCTCTAACAATATTTTCAAAGCTAATATCGGGATAGCTAAAACTAAAGTTTTCAATAATAGAACGACTCCAAAAATGTGTTTCTTGAGGAACTAATATTATCTTTTGTCGCAAACATTTTAAAGACAAATCTTGCTGATTATACGAGCCATAGCTGATATTACCCGATTGGATTTTATCTAAACTAGTAATTAATTTGGCAAGGGTGCTTTTACCGCAGCCGGATTTACCAATTAATGCTGTTACTTTACCACCAGGAATAGTTACCGAAAAATCTTTCAATAGATTAAGTCTTCCAGGATGATAAAAATTTAGATGACTACAAACTATATCTGTATTACCAGGTATTTTTACATCTGGTTTTTTAAAATCACTTTCATCTTCGGGGGTTGCTTCAATCACTTCTGTTAATCGCTGAATAACTATCTGAGCATTCACGAACTTATCAATCAAACCAACTCCCGAACTTAGAAAACCGAGAAAATTGCTACTCATACCCTGAAATGCGAGCAATTGACCAATCGTTAAAGTACTGTTAATAACCAAGTAGCTTCCAAACCAAAGTAAACCAATACTATTTACAGTTGAAAAAACATCTGTAATGGTATTACTGTACAAACTTAATGTCATAGTCTTCCAGCCTAAATAAGCCAGACGATTATAATTTCTTTGATACTCCTGCCAAGCTTGAGGGGTAGCCTGTGTAGTTTTCAACACTTGTATCCCGCGAAATGTTTCTACAAGAAAACCCTGATTTTCGGTACTCGAAACAATCTTATCGCGAGTTCTCTGACGTATTGCTGGTAAGAAAAGGAAATTAATTAGCGTGACTATAACAAATCCCGCAACAGAAGCTAAAGTTAGCTGCCAACTATAAAACAGCATAAAGCTCAAAGATACTATGGCAATAAAAAATTGACTGGGTAATCCTAAAACAATTTCTGAAACTAAACTATTAATAGAATTAACATCTTTTATCCGGCTAACAACTTCCCCGCTACGTCTAGCCTCAAAGTACGATAGAGGTAGGCGTAACAGCTTTCGACCATAGTCAAAAATCAAGTCTAATTGTAATCTCTGACCGAAATGACCTATAAGGTGGGATTGTATCAAACTAATAGTACTTTGAATGAATTTTATGACAATTGCTCCAATGGCTACAGTTGTCAGAAATTCAGTATTACCCTCTACTAACACATCATCAGTAAGTGTTTGCATCATCAACGGAGATGCCAGAGAAAGCAATCCAATGGCAATATTCATTGCAATTGCTAGAGTCAGAATATTACGGTAGGGTAAAACCCGTTGCAGATATTGTCCAAAACCCTTTTTCTTATCTGATTGCTGCTGATAAAATCTGCTTTTATCTAGAGTTAGCTGTAGCAATAAGCCATTACCCCAACCATCAGTTAATTCTTTGCGAGTAATATAGCGAATACCAACACTAGGGTCTGCAATTACGTATTTTTTGAATTTTTTTCCATATAAAGCCACCCAGTGATTACCTTTCCAATGGATGATAATTGGAAGGGAAACTTTATCTAGTCTATCCAGTAGTTTCAAATCAGCTTTAGCTTGACGAGTATTGAATCCTAGTGCTTCTGCACCCCTACGCAATCCCAACAGAGTAGTTCCTCTCGAACCCGTACCTACTATTTCCCGAACGCGATTTAAGCTTACTCCAAAACCATAGTATAGAAGTATAGTAGCTAAACAGGCTGCACCACAATCTTCCTGACTATGTTGACGAACACATGGATATTTCATAATCATCCTATCTTGTACTAGAAAAATAAAAGAGTATCTGCGGCGCTGTTTCAGATACTCTCCATCACTTAATAAACTTCGTTAAACGTCTAGCTGTAAATGATTCTGAGAATAACGAGCTACTTAATCTTCTCGAAATCCAGCATCAGAAAAACAGCTTTAGACATTTACCCCTTGGTCTTGTAACCAACTTTTTAGATACCCTGGTGTTCTTCCATATCCTTTAGCCCATGTATCTTCCCCAACTCGAATTTCCCACTTTACTCCTTCCCACTGCGTTGGCTTATCGTTAAAATTCCCAATGTAATAGTTGGAGTGGGTATCGGGATTACCATCTGGGTCCACATAGACAGAAACATCTGGAAGTAAATCCAAAACATTAAAGCCAAAACGACCACCAGATACCATTGCTCCTTCTTCATCTGTAATTTCAGTTAAAAAGGAGTCTTGTATTTCTTGTATTTCGTGAGCCATAATCGAATCTCCAATAACTTATGTGAGTCACATGAATGTACAATCCCAAAAATCCAAATAGTTGTCAAGTAAGTTACCTCACATCTTGCACCTGGAAAATTTGATGTCAAAACCACAACTACGTGCAAGAGGGATTAATCGCTCAATATCAAGTAAAAGAAGAGACACAACTAATTCTGGAAAAAATGATTCAATCTTCTGTTTGGGATGCTTCTCCCCAATCAGGTGGTAACGGCAACTGGGTTGATAAATAAGTCCAGTGGACTATAGAACCCATTTGGGATCTATTTACCAAGGTACAAGTCCAATGCCCATCTGGGTTTCATGATTCCTTCAGCCATTTATCATGATTTTTCGGTTTCTTGAATCCCCATAGTTACTAGGCTGGCTAAAACGGCTTTCCTAAAACCTTTATATTTCCAGAAAAGATACCAAATGGCTTCTATAAAATAACCAATTAAGGAAAGAATCAACCAACGATACATTCCCGTTAAAGTTTTTTGACCAGAACGATGTTTTGCAGTCTTAAACCAGCCCTCAATTCGCCCTTCGGGTTCGCCAGTTGCTTTATGCCGGGGAACCTGTCCACGCTGAATATGGTATGGTTTGTTTAATTTATTATGTAATAGTACTATTTTTTTGTGTGATAAATTACTTTTTTGTACTTAAGCTTTACACTTAATCTAACGTCATATTTTTATTCTCTTTATTTGTTTTTTAAGTGTTTACTCATTAGGTGCAAGATGTGAGTTACTATATATTAGTTACAAAACTTTACATAAAAAAATGATATTACTTTGAATATCAAGTTTGAATAACTAAAGTGAGTCAAAAAAACAGTTAGGATATAGGTGAGATAAAATGAGACACTAATGTGATTGACCCTGAGTTTTTAAAAGCGGAAGCCAAAAAGCATGACATTTCTGAAATCGAAATGGAAGCTTTGACCTTAGCAATAGAAGGTTACTCTACTAGCGAGATTGCTAAGAAGCTTGAGATAAAACCTGATGCTGTACGTCAGCGTTTGAGTAAGGGTTATCAAAAATTTCAGGTAAAAGGTTCTGGACCAGTCAAGTTAAGAAACTTGCTACAGATGCTGATGTCCCGGTATCAAGAACAAGGTCATCAAGCATCTACCGTTGATAATTCCCCATCAAATATTTCCGAGACAAAGAATAATCCCCCATCCGAAGATTTATGGGAAAAACCGGATGTGTCAGTTTTTTACGGTCGTGATGAAGAGTTGAAGCAGTTAGAAGAGCTGATAGTAAAAGAAAAAGCTCCACTTATATGTTTGTACGGATTACCTGGGATAGGTAAGAGTTATTTAGTAGGAAAATTAGTCGAGCAGATTAAATGTGATTTTGATTATGTAATTTGGCGATCGCTAAGTAACCGAAACCAGTTTTCAGAAGTTTTAGAAGATTTACTCAGATTTATGGGTTCTTCAGAAACGCAGAAACAAGCATATGAAGGTATATCGGAGTTAATTAAGCATTTACGCAAACATCGATGTCTTGTAGTACTAGATAATATTGAAGAAATTATACGCGAACAAGATGTTTATAGACGTGTAAAACAGGGATATGAAGCATACGAAATACTACTGCAAAGAATTGGCAGAGAGCAACATAAAAGTTGTTTGCTAATCAATAGTCATGAAAAACCTGGAGATATTAATATACTTGAAAGCTCAACAACACCAGCCGTACATTCATTACAAATATATGGTTTAGAAAAAAAGGATGCAAAAAAAATATTACACGGCAAAGGTTTGACGGGAAAAGATGAGGATGTCAACCAATTAATCTATTATTATGAAGGTAATCCACTATTACTAAATTTAGTATCTGGATTAATTATAGATGTGTTTAGTAAAGATATTTCTAAAATTTTAACAAATACTCAATTAACATTAACTACTGTAGAGAAATATAAGGAAATATTACGCAAACTATTTCAACGTTTATCTGAGTTAGAAGCTGATATTATAAAAATAATAGGAAATATAGAAAAAGATGTTTCATTTATCTATTTAGCTGAAAATATCGATAAGAAATATACTCCCTCAAAATTACCAGAAGCAATACAGTCTTTGCAAGCACGTTCGCTAATTGAAAAAATAGATAAAAATGAAGATGAGGTTTTTTATACATTACGACCGATGATAAAGAAGTATGCTAAAGAGTATTATTCGTAGGTGAATATTTTAAATCATAAATAAAGATTTTGCTTAATAAGCCTGATTAATAAACCAAAAAGTATTATTTAGATATAAAAAACATGAAGTGAATTACTGTATTAATTTTAAATGTGAAAAACGTGAAAATCCTGAAAATACCCAATTTTGTCAATGTTGCGGTACCCCACTACTCATTAACGAACGTTATAGATTACTGAAACCTTTACGCTCCTTAGATGCTAGAACTTCTACAGAAATTTTTGAAGTAGACGATAGCGGAACCCGAAAAGTGATGAAAATACTAAAAGAAAACAAACCGCAATTAATTGATATGTTTGAGCGGGAAGCATTTACTTTGCGATTACTAAATCATCCGGGGATTCCGAAAGTAGAATGGGACGGATATTTTACTGTTTCAATAAACAGTTTGGGTAATCAAAAACTGCATTGCTTAGTGATGGAGAAAGTTGAAGGAGAAAATTTAGAAGATTGGTTAGCTAAGAATGGAAAAATTTCTGAAAAAATAGCTTTAAAATGGTTAAGAGAAATAATTGAAATTTTATATTTTCTGCATAATAAAAAGTTTTTTCATAGAGATATTAAACCATCAAATATAATGCTTAAACCTGATGGTAAATTAGTTTTGATTGATTTTGGTTCTGTGAGAGGTATTACAAATACTTACTTACCAAAAATTTTAATCGATAACGTCACCTCTGTTTTTTCAGGAGGGTACACTCCACCAGAACAAATAAACGGACAAGCAGTACCTCAGTCGGATTTTTATGCTTTGGGTCGAACTTTCGTGCATTTGATGACTGGTCAATCTCCCAGTGAATTTTCAAGTAGCTTTAAAGATAGTAGAATATATTGGAAAGATAAAGCACCACAAATATCTAAATCATTAGCAGATTTCATTGATAGACTAATGGCATTGCATCCGGCAGATAGAATGCAAGATACAAAAGCAATGCTACAGTATTTAAATGCAAAAAATCTATTCATCCAAAACTTAATATTATTAGCAAATTATCGTCAATTTAGACGTAGATGTTTTGCTATATTCGCAATCATTTTATCTGTAATTGTATTCGGATTTTTTTATTATAGAGATTCATATACTTTATTAATCAGTGAGCGATATTTAGATAAGGGAATAAAAGCCTCAAAAGTAGGAAGACAAGATGAAGCATGGGACTATTATCAAAAAGCTTTATATTACAACCCCAAAGATTCAAGGATTTACAATAATTTAGGATTTATTTGTCAAAGACAAAATAAATCTAGTTGTGCAATCAGTAACTTTGAAAAATCTCTAAGTCTCGACCCAAACAATTACGTAACCCTTCTCAATCTAGGAGAACTTTATGAAGATATCGGTGATTTTCAAAATGCAAAGAAACAATACGAAATCGTAATGGAATCTAATAGTCCTATAGCAATTAATGCGACAAATAATTTAGTTAGATTGCTGATTTTTGATCGGAAAATATCCGAAGCTATTAAGCTTATTTCCGAAGGATTAAAGAAAACTAAGAAGCCTAGAGTCCAAGCAGCTTTATATAAAAATCTTGGCTTGGCTTATTTTTCTCAAAATGACTTGAAACAAGCAAAAGCAGCTTTAGAAGAAGCAATTAAATTATATGAAAAACGAGCCGATTCTTATTGTTTGTTAGCGCAAGTTTTGGAAGCAGAGGATAAAAAACAACAAGCACTAGTAAAATGGAAAAAATGCCGGGATATTAAAGGAGGAAGAACTATAGAGATAAAACTTTGGAAAATAATGGCACAACAACGCTTAAAGGATGCAGGAGAAAAAAATGCGCCGTAAAATCAATATTTCACTGTTATTTGCATCAATCTCGCTTGTCTTAACTTTAGTATTCGCTAATGTGAGTTGGGGTTTTAGTGACTATAAGTATTCAAGTTCATTTTTACCCGTTACATCTGCTACTGCTGCTGAAGAACCTGTTGCTCAAATAATTGTTGCTCAAGGTGATGACGACACTTGTGAAGAGGCTGATAGCACGGATGACTCTATTTGTGAGTATGATAGTAATAAATTAAATTGCGATGGTCGTAGTCCCAATGATATTAAAATAATTAGTCCCAAACATAATTGTACAGTCAATAGACTTACATCAAAAATATCTTGGAAAGCTGTTCCAGAAGTAAAGGCTTATTATATTAAAATAAAAGATATTACAGAAGACGAATGGAGATTTGACGAGACATTTACTGAAGACAAAGACTCTAAATCTGCTGAAGGTCAAATAACAATAAATTACTTCTTCAAGGATTTGGATTTAATTATTGGTCGGAATTATCGACTAATTATAGAAGCTGTGACAGAATCAAGCTTGAAACCACAAGGGGCAATAGAATTTAAAGTTGGTAAAGAAAATAGTTAGACCTTTTAATGTTAATGTTGATTGAATAGAAAGCTGAAAACAACTGTTAAATAGATAAATTTTGACTGAAGCAATATAAATTGTTATAACAACTAACGAATCTTAACAAATGTAATGTTCAAATAGCTTGAAAAATTTTCTCGTATTGAATTTTAAAGCCAGCTACCTACTAAAATGAAACCAGCCCAGTAGTAAGGACTTTTGTACTTCTTGTTGTTTAAACAAGCTATTTGTGCATCACGTAAAGCTTCAGCTTTCGTTTTTCCATTCTTCAATGCTTCGTAAAAATGTTTCATGAAAAAAGGTGCAGAACTATCGCTAACATTCCAAAGACCAGCTACCGTACTTCTTGCTCCTGCTTGTACAGCTATTCCAGCAATACCTAAACCAGCTCTTTTATCTCCTTTTGCTGTTTGACAAGCACTGAGAACAAGTAATTCGATTGTATCGCTACGATTTTGACTTCTGCTTTTGAATAAATTTTCAAAATCTTCAAGCTTAAGATTCTCATTATCATCATAGGTGAGAATAAAAGTTTCTTCCGGGTCTGAGCTAAAATTACCATGAGTTGCTAGATGAATAATTGGGTAAGAAAAACTCTTTACTTGATTCTCAAAATTCTCCTTAGTAAATGATTTATTAAGAAGTTCTTTATCACCAACAGTCTTGCTTGCAACAATTTCTAATTCACATGGAACATTTTTTAGCTTCTTAAAACCTGCTTTTTCTTCACTAACACCAGCTAGTAAAGCTCGCGATTTCTTCCAAGTTAAAGGCTTTGGTTCTTTTATCTGCGAACCTAATGCTACTGTTATATTATAATCTTGCATGAGATAACAATTGTTTTCATCAAGCAGAAGAGACATTGGAATATTTTGTAATTGACTATCTAATACAAATACTAATGTTCCTTTATTTTCTGTATCTGTTTGAGGTAAATAATCTTTTATAGGACTAATAAGTGATTTATAAAGTTCTTTAGTATTCGTCAAAATATCATCAATATCTTTTTTTTGAATAACTGAGTTTCTAAATAATTTTTCTTGTATATTACTAACTTTTTTCGATATGCATTTTTCCCAATCTTTCACGATTGGTGGAGATATTTTTTGATTTTTAAATGATTTAGCAACTACTACTAATTTATTTTGTTTTTCTAAAACCATCATATAAATGATAGCTATTGGATTTTTATTTTTTTTTGCTGAATCTTCGATTTTTGTAGAGTCATTCAAGTCACAATTAAGATAATTTTCCAACTCACTTAATTGAAATCTTTCATTGACATCAATAATTTTATTAAAGTTTTGATTTTCTTTCGGTTGCTCCAAATATAAATCTATTAGTTTTTCATAGAGGGGTTCTACTGTACTACGAAAATACAATAAAGTTTCGGAACTATTAGATGCCAAGTCTTTTCTGATGATATCAATTGTTTTAACAGCCGCTTCGTAAGCTTTTATTGCTTCTTTTTTAGTTCCTTTAGCTTCATATATTTTTCCCAATTGTTCCTGTAGCTGATAAGCAATATCCCATGCTTGAATAGATTGAGCTATACGCAAAGCATTGTCTGTATACATTTTAGCTTCATTAAGCATATTTGTATTTTCATAGAAGTAGCCAATGCTCCCTTTTGCATAAGATTCAGCCCTTTTACTTTTTAAATTTTCAGCTTTTTCGTTAGCTTTCATTAAAATATTCTTAATATATTCATTATCTGAATCTTTATCAAACTTTTCTCCTTGAAGTCTTATCAAGTTGCGAGACAAGTTAATCGTTGTGTAAATTTCTTCTATTGGGGTTAATCTTGAAAGCGAAGATTTTTCACTTTCTAATTCATTCACTAATTGTGGAATATCATCTTTTATTCGTTCTTTTACTTTAATATATTCTTTGCGAACTTCTGGGTTAACTTTAGGCACTTTTTGCAACCATTCTTTGAATTCTAATAATAAATTAAAACGATTCAGTTTTGCTTGAGCAATAATTTTGCTAGGTAAAGGTTCAGTTTGAGCATCTTTAATTATTGTGTCATAGTATTTTAAAGAATCCTGTGCTTTATATAAAGCCTTGTCTCTATAATTATTATTGTCAGACCTGTCATATAAATCTTGATTACTTCTATATAAAGCTCGCTCAGTATTACCTAAACTTAATCTCATTGCACTTGCAATTTCAATTTCAATTTCAATCAAATTACGATTGTTGTAAGCAATACCCAAAATTCCTTTCAATAGTTTTTCAGAATCTTCTAATTCATTAACCAAACGGAGATTATCTCCCAGACTCCGTAAAGCAGAAATTAATTTTGTATTACCTGAGTTCTTAACCAAGAAAAGCGCTTTTTCTAACTGACTATCTGAAATTTGACATTTCTCATTCTCAAAATCAAATACTCCCAACAAAGTTGTACAAGAGCGTTTGTAAAGTCCCAAAGCTTCCATTGCTTGAGCTTGATTAATTAAGCTACCCGTAACTCCTATTTCATCACCTAATTGCTGATAAATTTGTGTCGCTTTCTTCCATGTTTTTAAAGCTTTTTGTGATTCTCCAAAAGCTAATTGTAAACTAGCATGTGTATTCAGAATTTGAGCATTAATTTGAAGCTTCTCTTTTGATTTATCAAGTTTCTTTTTTTCAGGAAATAAATCCAAACTTTTATCAATAGCTTCTTTTGCTTGATTCCAATTACTTTGTTTTTGATACCCTAACGAAATATAACTCCAAACCATTGCTTGGTGGAGGGTATCTTTTTTATTTTGATTATTTTGATAAATCTTGAGCGCTTGCTGCCAAGTTTCTATAGCTTTGTTATATTGTTTATTTTTATAATATTCTCTACCTCTATCAACTAACCCTGATCTAGATAATTTTTGTTGATTTTGCTTGACGATGGGAACTTGCGCGTTTACACGAGATGTAATTAAACACCCGCTGAATATAAAAGCAGAAATTAACAGCAAAATTATCCATCGTCGAAGGGAATTCTTCAACTTTAAAAAGGATTGTACTGCACGGAGAAATATAGTCCTTGTTCTTGCCATGTTCTTCTCTCTTCAGGAATAGAAATTAAAGGAATACCCCAATCAATACGAGTTGTAAAATTATTCGACCCTCGCCATTGCAAACCCAAACCAACGGATGCTAATGTATCTGATGCAAGGGCATCGCGATTCGGAGATGCTCTGATTGAATTGTTCCAAACTGTTCCAATATCAATAAATGGAATCAGTTGTAATATATTTTTTCGGTTAGAAGTACGATAAATTGGTAGCTCAACCTCAGCAGAAATAAAAGCTCCATTATCCCCAAGTAAAGCATCTTGACGATATCCTCTTATGCTTTCTTGACCTCCTAATGCAAACTGTTCCAAACCCAAGAGTGTTCTGTCCGCTAATTGGACATTCCCACTGACTGATAATGAAATGTCTGATGGAAGAAAACGACGTACCCACTGGGCTTGTCCTCTCCAAGCAAAGAAACGACTATCTGGAGCATTGGAGTTAATTGTGGAGTTGAGAACCCCACCAAGTCCTAAACTAAACTGGGAGCGCAAAGCAATTACTTGCTCATTGGTGCGCTGAGTCCATTCTTGAAAAAATCGCAGTGCAGAAACGCGGGTACGTCCTTCATCGTCAGCACCAGCAGATAAAGGAAAACGAATCGATAGCAAAGAAGTTTCACTTTCCAAACGCGAAGCTGTTAAACCTATAGCGAATTCATTTGCGGATTGTCGTCGTGTGGCGGTTTCATTTGTGGATTGTCGTCCTGTAACGGTTTGAATTATTGGCTGACGTAATGTGATTTCATAATAACGAGAGTTAGCTTCAATATCTAATTTTTTAAAAGGAGGTTCAATGACATTACTAGATGTTGTTCCATAACTGAAGCGAAAATAACCATTTTTAGGATTCAATGGCAAAGTGTAACTCAAATCTAGACTGTTACTACCATCTGTATTGGCGTAACCCAAAACTACATCGTCTCCGATACCCCCCAATAAATTGGCTTCTCGAACTTGCAATCTGCGACGAAAACTACCAACACTAGGGCTACGTCCATTATCAATGCTTGTTTGAATGCTGAATGTATCGGCTTCCTTAATTTGCACTTGCAAAAAGCTTTTAGCAGGAGTAGAACCCGTTGACAATTCAGCAGAAATGTCTTTTATTAGAGGATTGAGTCTGAGTAACCTTAAAGCTTCCTGCAAACGTTCTATATTCAAAGGTTTGGATGTAGCTCTAGCCAAGCGACTGCGTATGTATTTACTTCCCAGCCTTCTATTTCCTTGGACTTCAATTTCACCTTCTAATTCACCTTCAATTACTTGAATTTTTACTACCCCTGCTTCAATATCTTGTTCGGGTATAAAAGCACCAGAAGTTTTATATCCGTTCTTAAAATAAAGCTTAGTAACCGCAGAACGAGCTTTGAGTAAATCTGTATAGGTGACATTTTTTCTGGTAAAATCCTTAGTCACTTTTTCTAACTCTTCAGGACTAAAAACTGTACTTCCTATTACCTTAAAGCGTTCAACAACGATAGTATCCTCGGTCTTTTCGGGTTTAATTTCCGGAGATTGAGGGCTTTTTGGGATGGAAGGATTTAAGGGTTCTTGCGGGGTTATAGGTTTCAGATTTGGCTCAAAATTCGGTGTTGGTTTCGGTCGAGGAGTGAAAATATTTTGATTGGGAGTTTGATTGGAAGGTGATACCTTATCTAAAGTTTGAGCTTGGGTTAATCCCCCATTCATCCAACCAAGCAACATAATAAATTGGAGCAACCGAACCAATATCTCGCGAAAGGTATTATTCATGATATGGTCTATTACTCATCGCAAGCTGATGGTGACTGCCAAGAACTATAAGAAGTAACGGTGGGTGATTTGACTACAAGTTTGACCTTGCCATCTGGAGTTTTTATCCAACCTTGAGCTTCCTTTATTACAATATCAGCAGAGCTATCGGGAGATTTAGAATCTGTTGAATCTACGCTATCTGTATTTTGTGCTGTAGGCGATCGCAAATCTTCCCAAAGGGTATAAATATTTTGTATGTCGCTGGGATTAGCTGGTATGCTAGCAGTGCCAGTAGTTGTAAACCGACTAATAGAGTTTAATCCACTCGGTTGACACCCCTGCGCCAAATTCAAATTAACTGGTGTATCTGGTAAATTGACAGTTCCACGGCTGGGGTCTATATCTGGTGCATTAATTTCCTCTACTCCATCTACACCAAAATCCGAACTAGCACTGATATCGCTTCTTGGAGTTAACTCTTTGCTTACTTGAAAGCCAAAAATCCCTTGGGTATCAATTTTTATATTTCCACCATTACCGCGAACTGCTCTAGCAATAATATCGTTATTTTCGTTGGGAACGGCAACAACAAAGCCAGAATCAATATTGACATTTCCCCCATTTCCCGTACCTTCAGCCCTAGCAGTAATACCACCATTACGGCGCATTAACAATAAGTCTTGCAACTGTAGCGTAATATTTCCACCTTCACCAGTAACTGTTTCAGCGTTTAATCGAGCGCCATCTTCAATAGTAAGAAAAGGAGTTTCTATGGTAATATTTCCAGCACTACCAGTTGTATCGTCCTTGGCTTTGACTACCACACCACTTGCCGCTCCTTCACTGATTCGGATAGCTAAAAGAATGCCAATAACTTCTTTAGTCTGGGTTGGAAAATTTTTTGTCAATTTTTGTTTCAAATCCTCGCTTCTTTGTTCAAAGCTACTATCAACCCCAGAAAGAATAACTTTTTCTGTAGCATTAATATTGATTTCCCCAGCGTCACGGCTATTAAGCTTACTTGTACCACTAGTACTTGATATTACCTGTCCGCCATTATAAGCTTCAAAAATATCTGTAGTAATTTTTATATTGCCAGCATTACCAGTATCTTGATTACTGAAGGAAGAAGGTTGAGTACGCGAATCGATACGTCCACCATCTTTAACAACTAAGCGTTTCGTATCAATAATTAAATCATTACTGTTTCCTTTCCCAAAAGTTGCATTACGAACTCTACTACCCTTTCCATCACTAGAAATACCACTAACTTCCATAAACTCATCAGCAATTATTGTTAAAATTCCTGACCTACCTTCTCCGTCGGTAGTTGCTGTGATAGAAGCTCCATCTTTGACAGTAAAGCGTTTAGTTTCAATAGTTAAATCACCTGCATCTTTATCATTGATAGTAAAACTTGCAATAGAACTTGGTATCAATAAACCATCAGTCCCAGTCACTGTTTCAGAAGTACCACTTACTTCGACTGATTCTTTAGCAGATATAGTTACATTTCCAGATTTACCATCACCAAGCTTATCGCCAATCTCTGGGGCATTGTCAGAACCAAGCTGTCCTCCATTTCTAATAATTAGGTGTCTTGTATTCACTTTAAGATTTCCAGCATCACCATCTTCTGTCTTACTATCATCTCCAGCAGAAACAGTAAATAGGACGTTGTGTAGCAAACGGACAAGAAACGGCTCTCAGCGTATAATTATAATTATATAGCGACTATGAGGTGTGGAAAGTGTGCGTATAAGAGATGTTGTGCGTTGATAAAAGGGCGACTCAACGTATAATAAGAAGAAAAGTCCCCATTTATCCCTGAGAAATCTCAACGTATAATCAAGATGCTCACTTTAACTACTGCCCTTCGTGAAAAAGAGGTTGATTATCTTCTCGATTTTGCTTTGTTTTTAGAAGAAGCGGAACGAAGTTCTGTCACCATTAAAAATTATCTGTGTGACCTCAACTACTTTGTCAAATGGTTTGAACAGAAGACGAATCAAAAATTAAGTCCAGAACAAATTACACCTACAGATTTACGAGATTATAAGCACTATTTAAGTGAAGTATTATTACTCAAACCGAAAACAATCAACCGCAAACTATCTTCCCTCAAAAGTTTCCTCAACTGGGCGCTCTGTGAAGAATTAATTCCCGAACATAGTATCCCTCGTGTACCTCAACCCATTCGAGAAGAAAAAGTCGGACCACAATGGTTAAATCGAAATGAACAACACGCCTTGTTGAGAATAGTTGAACAAGGTAAAAATCAAAGAAATATTACCATCATTCAACTGTTGTTAAATACAGGTTTACGAGTGTCAGAGTTATGTAGTTTGATGTGGAGTGATATTCAGATAACCAATCGCAAAGGATGTTTAATTGTCAGAAGTGGTAAAAGCGGAAAAAGACGAGAAATTCCTCTCAATAAAGAGGCACGTCAAGTCTTAATCAATTTAGGTTATCACCAAAATAAAGGCAAAAAAGAAGCGATTTTTAGGGGACAAAGAGGACCAATTACTCCCAGAGGAGTCGAAAGTATGTTCCGTAAATATGTGGCTCACACTGAACTTGATGAAGTTACACCCCATAAGCTCCGACATACCTTTTGTAAGAATTTAATTGATGCTGGAGTTAGTTTGGAAAAAGTGGCTATCTTAGCTGGACATGAAAACTTAGAAACTACCCGTTGTTACTGCTCTCCATCAGAACATGACTTAGAAGCAGCCGTAGAATTAATCGGAGTTGAAGGCTAACAATTAATGCCAGGACAATTCCTAACCAAAGCGGAAAGAGAACAACTATCAACCTTTCCTGTATCTCCCACTGAAGATGATATTATTACCTTTTTTACTCTTTCTGTAACCGAAAAAAAGTTAATCAATCAGTGTAGTACCGACTATAATCAATTAGGATTTGCCCTCCAATTAGGTACATTAATATATCTGGGTTTTGTGCCAGATGAACTAACCTTAGCCCCTAAGATTATTACTGAATATTTAGCAAATCAAATCAAAGTAAACCCCAATTGCTTGAGTCTTTATGGAAAGCGAGAAAAAACTCGTACCAATCACCTGCTCAAAATTCAAGCTCATTTAGGTTGGAGAAAAGCAACTAATTTGGACTTTTTGCTATGGCAAAATTGGCTTTTAGATAGAGCGATGGAGCATGACCGCCCCAGTCTTCTGTTTCAATTACTGTGTGATAAACTCAGGGTCGAAAAAATTGTGCGTCCTGGTGTCACTATTTTAGAACGTATGGTAATAACGGCTCGTTCCAGTGCTACCATTGAAACCTTTAATCGTTTGCAATTTCTGTTAACTCCTTCGACAAAAGTATTTCTGGATTCCCTATTAATTGCTGACAATAAAACAGGTCGAACTCCTCTAACTTGGTTAGGTCGTGAGGAAACAAGTAATTCTCCCAATGCCATCTTAAATGCCCTTTCTAAGCTCACTTTTTTAGCTGAATATCAGGTTCAACAATGGGATTTATCCTGTCTCAATCCTAATCGAATTAAGTTTTTAGCGCAATTAGGTAAAAAGTCGAGTAATCAAGCTCTCCAGAGAGCTAATGATGACAAACGTTATCCAATTTTAGTGGCATTTGTTTATCAAATTTTTGAAGAAGTCACCGATGAAACAATGGACTTATATATTCACTGTTTAGGGGATATTGATGCTCGTGCCAGAAAGGATTTAAAAGAATTTCATCTCAGAGAAGCGAAATCTACTAATGAGAAAGTAAGATTGCTCAAGGAACTAGGTCAAATCCTTCTCGATGAGGCTATTAAAAATGAAGAAGTTAGAGGGGAGATTTTCCAGAAAATTTCGCCTGAAGCTTTAAAAGCAGCTATTGAAGACTGTCAAAGATTAATGCGTCCTTCGGACGATAATCACTTTGATTTTCTCGCCAATCGTTATGGTTATCTCAGGCGTTTTGCACCCGTTTTTTTTGGTGTTTTTAGCTTCAGTTCTAATTTGGCTGATGACCCTCTCCTTGCTGCACTCTCTTTGTTACGGGAGTTGGATGGTGAAAATAAGCGCAAAATTCCTTCGGGAGCTCCACAGGATTTTATTACTCCGAAATGGAAGAATTATATCTTTGATGAGAAAGGACAGATTGTGCGACGTTATTATGAGATGTCTGTGTTGTGGGAATTACGTCGGGCTTTACGTTCTGGAGATGTTTGGTTAGAACATAGTCGTCGTTATGCTAATCCTGAAAGTTATCTGATTCCTACAGAGAAATGGTTGAGTTTACGTCCTGAAGTTTGTCAAATGTTGCAACTTCCTCTTGATGGTAAAAAACGCTTACAACAACAACAAGAAATCTTAGACTATCAATTAGAGAAACTGCATCAAACGATTCAGGACAATGAGCAAGTTCGCATGGATGCAAATGATTAATTTTGTCTGCTTAATATTCTCTCAACAAAATACACCCCCACAATCCCTATTCGACGCAATTCTTTACCTAATTCCTGAAATCTATCTCAAGAGACAGCATTTTCTAAAATCTCTGCCTTTTTACCGTATTTTTATCTCAATGCAAGTGTATTAAGTACCTCTACAACAACAGCCTATAACCAAGCATTACCCACAAAAAATTCCATGTTAACGTGTATACATATCGACATGCGTACATATCTATAATTCTTAATTACAGACGGCGATCGCTCCTGCGGAGCATCACATTCCTAAAACCTGGTTTTTATTCTAAAGTGGTTATTTTCCTATTGACTCTCAAAAAACAGTACGTACAATAATACGTATAGATAAGAATGTGGCTCAAATTATGGCAGCAGGAGCTATGGACAGTATTTACTCAGATGAATTAATTACGGCGACTGAGTTAAATCGTCAACCCGGACGTATTTTGGATAAAGCGTTAGAACATCCAATTACAATTACTCGCAATGACCAGTCTTTTGCTTTACTGCGACGTGAAAATGTAGCGACCTTTGTAAAAGCTGCCCAACGTAGTAAAGAAATTATCGAACTTCTAAGCACAGGTTTCCGTTTATTGCTAAAGCAAAAAATTGGAACTGAGCATCCTTATAGTTGGCTAGGAGTATTTGATTCAGATGAACTAAATGAATTTATTAATGAGATAACACAGGCGTATCGTTTGGTTGATTTATACGAAAAAGCTTGGGATGAGTTAGACGCAATTATCCATGAATGGCATGAGAGTGCTTTAGCAATATCTAATCCAGAACTTGAAGTTGCTTTTAGTCAAAATTCGGATGAAGAAATAGCATTGTCTCAACCTCCAAGTAAACAGGTTGTTTGAGTGTTTGATATGTCAGAAAATACTCCAAAAGAAATCATAGAAAATATAGAGCCGCCAGAGGTAAAACTGACTGCTCCTCAATTACCTGAAACAACTGAAACAACTGAAACAACTGAAACATCTGAGACATCTGAGACAACTGAGACATCTGAGACAACTGAGACATCTGAGACAGAAAACACTTGGTTAGTGGTAGCTAAAAATCGTCGAGTAAATCGAGATTGGGAAGCATTAATGCAGCGACATCCTGAAAATACCACCCGTTGTTATCACAATTTACAATCCACACCAACAACTAGACAGCCAGGACGTGTTTTCCCGTTGAAAGGTAAAAAGTATAAAGGGGTGTGGGAATATGAGGTGACTAAAGGTGACAGAGTATTTTACATTCCCATTGAAGAACAGTTGAAAGTAGTTGTTTTTTACGCTGGTAAACATATCCAACCCGCACCAACACCCTAAATTTTAATCAAACTACCCAAAGCCTTTTAAATATCTACTTGCATATATGTCAACACATTAAAATGTTGAGATGTATACAAGTTATAGTGCAGACAAGTTATAGTGTAGACAAGTATTCCATTATAAATAATTCAAGGTAGACAATAGATTTAGACCCTATAAAGAAGTTGAGCGGGTTAATTCGTTCATGAGTCCAGAACAAGATTTGTTAGAAAAGTGGCAGCTCCTGCCCCCAGATAAACAGCAGCAAGTTTTAGAGTTTATGGAATTTCTCCACCTGAAAACGGTAGATCCGCTTCGGTTAACCCGTACTGCTAAAAGCCAGCTTGGTGAGCGTTTGCGTTCTCTCCGTGCCAAAATTGTTGCTTCTGGTGAGCCGTTGTTGAATCAAGAGGAAATAGAGAAAGAAATAAATAGCTAGCTATCGGGGTGAGCTGTAGGATAACTAGTAATAAAGATAAGTTCTTTAAGCTTGATTGCGTCGTTGGTCTAGGTGCTGTTGATGCAATTGTGAAAAGTTTTCTAAGTCTTCTATGGTTTGAGGGGCTGGAAAAATTACAGCATCGGAGGATGTAAACCGATCCAAATAAATTTGAAAGGCTTCCTCGTCTTCCCTGTGTTCAAGGATATATTTACGCAATTCGCCACGGGTCATTGACATAAAATCTGGCTTGCTCATAAGTATCTCCACTTCCCGTTTGGATAAATTATAATTTCGTTCTCTTCCCCAGCCAGAATGACAACATTTTTAGTACGCTCATCTATCCGAATCATATATATCGGTAGATACATCTTAGTTGCCCAATAGCCAAGAATAAAACAAGTACGCATTTGCTCCCTTGTAGGCATATTTTTATTATCGCTGCACCGCCAAATAGATAGTACTACCCAACCAGAAGTATTTTTTATTCCCAATCGTTTGATATCAGTTTTGATAACAATGCTATCTCCCCTTTATCTACACCCTTGTCTACACGTAGGAGTGGAAACCTGCTTTAAAAGCAGGTTCTCAACTGCTCTCACCAACTAATTACCTCCACAATCGCTCTTCCATGCCGTTTATTATGGTACTGACCCAAGCCATATTTACTGTTATGGTCATCAATGGCTAGTTTGTGACGCTCCATCCAATCCTTAACTAACATCCCGTTACAGCCAGATAGTTGACGTAGGGCTTGGTTGTTAACTACCCACATCTGGTCAACATCTGGTTGCCCGTTGTTATCCCTGGCTTTGTGGTCGTTATGGTTTGCGATCGCCTGGAAGGAACGGCGTATTTTTTCTTCAGCCGCACCGCGATGTTTGGATGCTTTCAACTCCTCACTAGTTACACTCTCCCAATCTTTTTCCGGTTGTTCTACCTTAGCTTTGGGTTGCCTTTGGGTTTGGGCTTTTGACCCTTGTACTTCTGTTGCTGCTTGTTGTGCCCTTATGTTAGGTAGTACTTTCTGTAATTCTTCTGCAATCAGTTGCCGAATCATTGCTTGCTCTTCTGGCTCTGGCTCTTGTTCTTGATTCAATGACTCGTCTTGTTTTTGTGGTACAGATTGTGGTGTAGATTGCGGTGTAGATTGCGGTATAGATTGCGGTACAGATTGTGGTGTAGATTGTGGTGTAGACAGTATTTGTTCTTTTTCCTTTTTTAGCTGGGTAATTTGGGATTGGGCTATCTCAAACTGGTTCTCAAATTCTGAGGCTTTTTTGGTTAGTTCAACATTTTGAGCTTGGGATTCTAATAACTGGTTCTCAAGTTCTTTGACTTTTTTAGCCATCTCAATCAGGTTGCGGACTACGGTTTGCTGGTTGGGCAGTTCCCAATCTTTCTGTAACCGCTTAATTTCTTCAAAATCACCTGCAAACACTCTTACTGAAGTTGCTTTCTCCCGTTCTGGCTTCTGTGGTGGGCTTATGAAAGGGATTTCTGTATCTGCGTAGTAGTCAAAATAACCAAGGGTGGTAAGTAGGTGATTTAATTGGCTGTCATCTGGCTTTTGGGTATCAACGAAGTGACCAACCGACCGGGAAGCCCACAGTAAATCAGCGACGTTTTTAGGACAGTCGCGGTCAGTAATTAATCGTACATAAACCGCTCTCAGAGATTTGTTGTTGATTTCGCTGTCACCAAACCGAGCAGGTAGAAAGCTGCCAAACTCCCTACTTACAACCCGTCTGAGGGAGTTACCCCGGCGACTTTCTATCATGTCGTTAATAATTTCTGGGTCTGTGCCCTTTTTGGTTTCTGCTTTCAGGTTTGTTAGCAGTTCCTTTGTTTCTGGCATCTTGCGGAACCGATTGAATGCAGCCAGGAAGGATTCAGTGGGAACTAATACACCAATGCGGTACTCTACCCGTTCTTCTTCTGGCATATCATAATCGCGCTTTTTAGCTTGACCACGGAAGTTTACAAAATAACCGGGTTTGAGATATTTGGGGAGTGAGGTAGTTGGGGTGAATTTACCACGGACTAAAATTTCAACCGGACGGCGACCGCTAGCAGCAATTAACCCTACGGCTAACTCATGGGGGTCATGGGAGAGAAGTAGTTTGCAAACTGTTTTTAGATAACTGGTTACATCAACTTGGCGGCGATTTTCTAAGCGGTCTAGCACCAAGCTTTTGGTGTTGATTCCCCCTTCTCCGTACCATTTGGTATCTGCTAAACCAGTGAATTTAAAGTGTAGGTGGCGCTTCCAGAGAGTGCCATCTTGTTTGGTTTGGATGTAGGCGTTTTCACCTTCTATTAGTTCTTCATTGGGGATTTCTCTAACCAGTTTGTTGTAGGGAGTTAGCTTATTGACACGGGTTTTAGGCTTGTCTGTGTCGTTGAATAAGCCAGCGGTCAATTCCTCGCATAAAGCCTTAATTTCTTCTGGGTTGCGTAGGGGCTTGATTTTTTCTAAATATTGCTGGGGTGTTAGAGTATTTTTCATTCCAGTTACTCTATGGAAATAACTAGTTACATTATACATAACTAGTTCCTCGATTCTGGATAACTGGTTATAAAATTTTCGGCAAATTCACAACCAGTTATATGAGATTTGTTTATCAGTGGGGGTGTAAGGGTGTATGGGTGTATGAGTGAACGGCACTCTTGTTAAGCGCAAACCCTTAATATGACTGGCTTTTGGGTGTAAGGGGGTAAGGAGGTAAGGGAAAGAGCTAGCCAGAGAAATCACTCTATCGCCTATTCATGTTGGCAGTCCGTCCAATATATAAACAGGTGTCTCCATGCCAAAAACAATAAATTTGGTATTTTTCAGCATATTCAGTTGAGTCCAGCGAGACATCACCATTCCAATATTGTGCAACAGTGATAATTTCCATATCTACTCCTTATTATTGATTAATAAAATACTTTTGTGTTAGGTATTCCAGGTATTGATTACCTTTGGTGTAACCGTTACCTCCCTTAAAGCCAAGAACATTTTCAAATGCTCGTTTTTTGGAGGTTTTACTAATAGCTTTCTGGAGTTCCTTCCATACCGCTTTTTCTTCTTTTTCGGTGTAGTGTGGGAACCAGTTTCGAGGATTTATTTTTTTAGTACCTGTGCTGGAATTCTTGCCATTAGGCTGTTTTAGCGTTCTGGTTCCGGTTCCGGTTTTTCCTTCTACCTTAAGGGATGCGGTCGGTGATGGTACTGTTTCAACATCTATTCCGGTATCTGATACAGTCAGTTCTGGTACTATTTTGGCATCTATTCCGGTATGTGTGATAATATCAGTTCCCGTATCGCTGACGGTTGCTTTTCGGTCGTGATTAGTTCCTATGTTTTGGCTTATTTTTGTGTTTTTACTCTGTAATAATGACTCGGATTTATCTGGACTATTTTTAACAGTTTCACCTGCCAATAATGACTCGGATTGATATGAGCTAGGTGCGGGTAGTAAAGCAAAGTATGGGCGTGATTTTGGTGACTTAAACACACCAAAATACTTTTCTGGTTCATCTTTTGATGCACTCTGGGCAATCTCGATTCTCAGGTTAAATTCATGTTTTAATCCCTCAGATGCAAACATAGATATGGTGTTTTCTAATGCCCATCCGGCGGTATCTCCTAGGGCAATAATGCCTGTATTTAACAAATCAACTACGTTTACCTTGAGGGTATTCGGCATCAAGTTTTGACCAGCAATTAAGCTTTTGACTTTCTCGCTGCGACCCACACGCCAAATGAATTTCAGTAGTTGACCGGCGAAATCAGAGGGCTTTAAAAATTCCTCGATTTCATTCTCAAAAACCTGCAATTGGTCGGGGTCAAGTAATTGTTTAAACCTCTTCAATGTCTTGTTAAAAACTTTGACATCAACGGCATTCCATCTGGCAGCAACTTCGCTATATTCATCAAAGAAGTAAATAATTGGTTGATGTTGGGGGAGGGGTTGACCGCTTCTAGCAGCTTTTTCGTTCAACCAGAGGCGATACATGATGGCGGTGGCGGCTTCTAATAAGCCAAATATGGATTCTTTAAAACCAAGATATTTGGCACTTGCTAGTTCTCCAATTGATGATTCAGAAACTTTGGGATTGGTTATAACCAGTTGGGCAGAACCACCAAGTAACTGGTTAAATAAGCCCAAAATGTTACCAATGAGGGTGGTTTTACCATCCCCGGTGCTACCCAATAGACAGACTTGGTGGGAATCGTCTAGGAATTTTTGGAAGTGGGTTTTAGGAGGTTCTTTGGTTTTTAGTTGCTGCTTGGATTCTTTGACTTGATACTGTTTTGGCGGTTTATAGTTATGTTGTTGGGGAATTTCTACCCGAATAATTCCCTCGGCTGATTCACAGATGAAGTAGGGGGTGGGGAATTTACAATCGAGGGCTAGGGCGTTTCTGGTTGAGTCTTTGGTTAATTCGGTAATTTGACTGTTATCTCGCAGTTGTAACCAGATGGCGATATGGGTTCCCAAGTCAACTGGCTGTTTGTGGTTGTAGCAGTCACATTTAATGGCTGGGTTGTTCCTCCACAGTCGCCAGATGATATCCTCCGTCCATACCTCAGCCATTGTTTCCCGTCTGCGGGGCATTTTGGGGGCTTGGAGGATTTGTAATTGGGCTTTGGCGGTTGCGTAGCGTTCCTTCCAAATCTCAATTTCGGCTGAGTGGCGTTTGAAGATTTGGTCACGTTCCTCATCGAATTTGGTGACAGCATCTTGGTAAAGTCCCTCTAGGCGTTCCCTCTCCTGTTGCAGTTCCTGGGAAATGCTGGCTTTCATCTGGTCAATCTGCTGTTTGGTAGTAGCAACTTTTTCGTTAAAGTCCCGCACCTGGAGGGTAAATTCGGATTCCTTGGCTTTGTATTCTTGCTCTAGCGCCTGTTCTGCCAGTTCTAGGCGCATTTCAAAGGCTTCTGTCTCTTCTAGACGCTGTTTTTCAAATTTCTCCACCTCTGTATCTAATTTGGCTAACTTTTGGGCGTATTGCTCGTTTAACTGCTGTTCCCGACTGTGTAGGCGTTCCCAGGCTGTGTTTAGTTCTCCCAGTTGTTGCTGTTTGCGTTGTTCTAGTGCATCCAGTTGGCGCTGTAAATCTTCTTCAGCATCCGTTAGGCGTTTGTAACGTCCACAGAGGTCTTTTTCTAGTTCCGTGAGTTGGTGTTTGGCACGACACACCACGGGGGTGGATAATACTAACCCCAAACCAGCAAAGGCTAATTTAAAGCCAGGGTGGATTTTGGCAGCTTGAAAAGGAAGCATCAGGGCGGCTAATGCTCCTACCGGAATCAGCCAAGGTAGGGCATCAAATTGTTGATTTTTATGTAGGGTCATTGTTACAAATTGTGTAGGTAAGTCCGTCGAGAATTATCAAGATTGATGAATTTCTGTGTCATCCAAGAAACATATATGGAGGAATTTTTGTGCCATCTGGAGTTGGAACAGGCAACTGGCAACTGTGTTTAGGGTAAGACCACAAAAACAGGGCAAGTGCCTTACCAGATGGCTAATTTATTAGAGGATTCCGAGGACAAAACCAAAAATGGCGATCGCTAAGATTCCCCAGCGGTAAATCCAATCGAGTCGGGTGGGGTGTTTGGGCATGGTTTTCAGCAGCCAAACTGACCAAATGACAAGGCATTTAACCGCAATTCCTACCCATGTCAGCCAAGCGATAAAACTGGGTAAACCATAGTCAACTAATAAGGAGAGGAATCGGGTAATCAAGCAGCTGCCAAATAAGACGGCAGCATGGTGACTTAAGTAGTAGGAAATGGAATTATCACGGATTTCTCTCATGGCTTAATTTCCTTTCAAAAATCCACGGAGAGAACGACCGTTACTAAATAAGCGATTTTGGAGGGAAACCCCTTTGGCTTCAGCGATGCGGCGGTTATTATTGTTGTCAAAGGTCAATGAATCAACTTCAATGGCAATTGCTTTTAGTTGTTCTATTCCCCGTTCAAAATTCACCCCTACTCTTTGCTCTGTCAGGTAAAGATTATCCTCTGCTGATTGCAATTCCAACTCGGAGGTTTTGACTGCAATGGCAGCAATTTCTTTGTCAATTTCTGACTGGTCAACTAGATATGCAGTGCGGTCATGATTGTTCTGAGCAATCTGCATCTGCAATGAGGTTTCATCTGCTTTAATTGTTTCAACTTGCAGTTTATTTTCTAGCTGTCTAACTATCTGGTAATTGGTCTTTGATTCCAGTTCAATTTTGCGGATTTCAAATTCTGTATTGTTGATTATGCCTGTGTTGGAGCCACCATTTATCAGTTTGGCTTCTACGGTCTTGGCTACGGTGCTTTTACGTGTTCTAGCCATGAGATAATTCCTTTGTTGTCTATTAGTAATAGGCGGTAGACATCACCCATGTGGTCGGAGCGAACGCTTTGAGATTGGTAGTCCGGGCGTTCGTTCTCCCCATCACTGGTTGGGCGAGTTGGCAGACTGACCTTGTTGCTGTTGGGTCATTTGCATCATTTGATTCATCATTTGCTGCATACCTTGGGGATTATTCATTAGTTCTGCAAACTGAGAAATCATCCCCTCAGCCATAGAACCGATTGCCATATTTGCTGCGGTTGCTCCCACACCCTTAAACTGGGCTTGGTTGTTGACTACAAACGCTGTAGCCATCGCTGCCATTGTCAATTGCAAGTTATCAATGGTTTCTTGGGTGGCTTGCTGAGTCTCAGTGATGTTTGCGGATATCATTTCCGGCATTACGGCATCTACCCGCTTAATCATGGGGTTAGTGATGGTACTGCGGGGAATGGTCGCCAGTTGAGATTTGACATTTGCGAGCATCGCCTGCGGCGGGTCTTCGACCATCGCGCTACTCGGATTTACCCCTGTCGCTGCTTGGAGCTTATTGTCCACTGGGGCGTTTTTCTGGACTTGTTTAACCCATTGGTAATGACTGGCTGATGCTTGCAAAGCTTTCATTTGTTCAATACAGAAAGTGGTGTATTTCAGTCTATTGCCCTTACCAATAGTGAAATCTGCCTCATCCAGCCAGAAGTAGGCTTCCCTTACCTTGTCCGCCCACTGGGAAATGGTTTTGCGGCTAACTCCTAACAATTCCGCCAGTTGAGAACTACTCAAAGGTGAGCCAGAAGTCGCCGAACTGTTGTTACTTGAAGCAAATTCAATACTTTCAGACATCTTATTTACCTTTCGTAAAGATTTCGCGGAAAGTTACGCGAGTGTTTCGGGTAGGTTGCGTAACTTACTCATAGTTGCTAAAGTAACAATAAGTGCGTCACTTTGTCAACCAACAGCAAGTAAATTAATTTATTAGCAAGCAGGGGCGATAATTTAAAGCAAGTGGCAATTCTATAGACACTTGTATGTATGCCTTCGCAAAAACCCCGTATTACTTTACGTTTAGACCAAGAGGATATCGATTACTTAGACAATTGGGCTAAAGATGAATTTTTGACAGTTCCCCAGCTAACACGAGTAATAGTCAAAAAAGCCATAGCTGAACACGCTAAATCAAAAAGTAAAGGAGAGTCAAAAAAGGAAAGCACATGACCAGAAACCGAAAGAGATGATGTTTATTTATGCCATCAAACAAACCAAGGGTACAAATTAGATTTGAAGAGGAGGATTTCAGCTATTTAGAAGAGTGGGCGAAATCAGAGTTCATACCAGTGACCCAATTATGTAGAGCCATAATTCTTAAAGCTGTCGCTAGCCATAAAAAGGAAAAGGGCAAAGACAACACAGAAACTGCGTAACTAACTCAAAACAAAGGCAACTAAACTATGGTGACAACAGCGCCATTAGCAGAAACCAGAACTTTACTGCAAAATATTAGCTGGCAGACATTTAAAACCATGCTGGCTGAGATGGGAGACGAGCGTAACTCACGACTCGCCTATGACAATGGAATAGTAGAAATCATGACCCCACTAATGCCACACGAGAACTCAAACCGCATTATTGAAGGTTTTGTTCTTGTGCTATGTGAGGAATTTGACTTAGAAGTTAAAAGCACTGGCTCACTAACTTTAACGCGGGATGATTTAGAACATGGAGGGGAGCCAGATAGCAGTTTCTATATCCAAAACGAGTCAATTGTTAGGGACTTTGAAAACATTAACCTAGAAACCGATCCACCACCAGACCTTGTAGTGGAAGTGGAATACTCCAGATCCAAAATAGACAAGTTAAGTCTTTATGCCTCAATGAAAATTCCGGAATTCTGGCGATACAACGGAACAGTTTTGCGAATTTACACACTCAATAACGGACAATACACTCCAGTTGAAACCAGCCCGACTTTCGCCCCAGTACCAATATCAGAAATTCCTAGATTTATCCAAGAAAGTAGAAAAGTTGGGCAATTAGCAACAAAGCGTGCTTTCCGCAGTTGGGTAAGGCAATCGTTAGAAAATAAAGAGGTGTAGAAATGGAAACTACAACCAAAAAACAAGCATTACTCAAAGCCATTTATGAAGAGTTACAAAATGCTTACGAAGACACTTTAGAAGACGTTCTAGAACTGCTAAAAATCCGTAAAAATGAAGATGAAGAGGATATTAAAGCTATAGAAGCTGCGAAGAAAGAACCCACTATACCTTGGGAACAAGTAAAACAAGAAAGTGGCTTGTGAATTATCAAATTGAATTTACCAGCAGTGCATCTAAGCAACTCAAAAAACTACCAGACAATATACAACAAAAAATAAAAATTCAAGTTGAATAACTGGCTACAGAACCGCGACCGGATGAGGTAGTTAAACTGAAAAATTATGAAGATACGTATCGTGTTTGAGTAGGTAACTATCGAGTATTATATGAAATTCAAGACGAATTACTAATAGTTAAAGTCATCAGAATAGGACATCGTAAAGATGTTTATCGCCAAGAATAAATTATTTTTTTTAATACGGAACAAATGAGTGAAACCGAATCAGAAGAACGTAGTTTTTTGATTTTAGAAAGTGCTATTAAACTATCACAGGTTATAGTAGCTTATTCCATCTTTAAGGAGTTAGGCTATCGATATAGTGACTTAGACTATCAAGATACTAAAAAAATCAGAAATGAGCTACAAATAGACTATGAATTATGCAAAAACCTTGTTAAACAATTAAATAATATTTTCGGACAAGATTTTTTAAATGATTTTCTTAGTGACATCCAGAACAGAATAGAAAAAGGTCAAGCTTCTAAGATAAAATTACAGCCAGGAATGCTTGCAGCTAGAATTGATAAAAATTTTTCTGCCAATGTTGGGGACATTGAATTAGCTACTACCTACGGATATGAAATAGCTAGGGAAGTACTTAAAATTTTACAAGGTTTAGAAGCTTATAGAAATGGGGTTCAGCTTTTAGAAGCTCTGATCGGAATAGAACCTATATCAACAGAACCGCAGTTATTTAAAAGTAATTCTCATGAGACTATAGCTTCTTCATCGCCCGTAGTATCTGCTCTAGAAGCCCAAACTCGAACAGACCTGTGGAAGAATTCAGAAAAAGGTGCAATTTTTATTAAAACAGCAAAAAACAATTCTACCAACCTCATTGAACACTATGTCAGCAGCCCTGGTGATATTACCATTCTGCCTTGGAACGAAGCCAAACAAATTATTGATAAATTTGGTCTTGACACCGCCAAGCTCCATCTTATTTTTGCTGCATACTGCATGAATTCAGATAAGCCTTGGAACAGCAGATTCTACCTAAAAGCAAGTGACATTATCAAATATTTAGGGTGGGATAAGCGTACCGATTTATCTAAAGGTAAACGCTTAAATGAAGTAGCCAAACTAGCATTCGTCCTTGGCTGCTTACTGGTGAAAGTAACCTGGATTGAAGGGAAAAATAAAAAAGGTGGAATAGAAGCAAGCTGTCCTGTAGGAAGAATGTGGGATGTAGTTATCGATCCAAAGGGACAGCTAAATATTCATGGGAAAATTGACAACCCAAATGAAGTGATTATCAGTATAAGACCAGGTGGCTGGACAGAACTTTTTTTAAATAAAGCTGGACAAAAGGCTAGAGAAGCCTTATATCAATTTAGCTGGTTGTCAGCAGAAGTTCTAAAAATCGATCCATATCATGATGAACTAGCCCTACGGTTAGCACTGACTCTCACCTTGAAAAATCGCTTCCATAAAAATGGACGCTACCAGGTAGAAACTTTATTAAGTGACATCTTACCCCAAACAGAAATTAATACCGCAAAGGAGGAAAGACAACGCGGATCTGATTTGAAAAAACGTTGGGACAAAGCACTTTTGCTTCTAGCCAGTCTAGGCTGGAGAATTTCCTACGACCCAAAAACCTACCCAAAATGGCTCCAACCAAACAGCCAAGAACGAAATCCTAAAGGTTACTTGGATGTGTTCTTCTCCGCCATGATTACAATTCATCAACCTGAATTTATCCCAGCACTAATTAATAGCAGAGCCAGTCCTATAGTAGCAGAACCAACTTTGTCTACCAAGTCAGAAGTATTGACAGGACATAAGTTGCAAGAATGGCGAACAGCTAAAAGATGGAGTCAAAGGAAACTAGCTAAGTCTTTAAATGTATCTCAAACACTAATCCAGATGATTGAGCAGGATAAAAGGGATATAACGCCAAAAATTGCCACAAAGCTCAATCATCTGATGAACACAGACTTGTAATCATGAACAACCTTTTTGTAATCATATAAAAAAAAAATATATATATATAAAACCCGGACAGTACAAGAGTTTGAGTGTGATTACAAAAATTCTAGTATCCCAGGACAAAATCTCTAGTATCCCAGGACAATCATTTTTTGGAATTGTTGCAACAAAAGGCTTTCCGCCGTTCTAAGTTGATAGATCAATTTAGATCAACCGCCCTGCAAGGATTTTAAAACTCTGGTAAGAGTGGGTAATCAACAAATACCTGTATTAAGCAAGACAAAAAAAAAAGGGTGACAGCCCTTAGCTATTGGGTAGTCGCTCGTTTAGAAGTTTAATTCTGTCAGGAAATAGTAATTCTTGACCTACTACCAAGACGATTACCAGTCGTCACCAAGCTGTGGGTTGCCACACAAGTAAAGATTCATCTTTATCCTAAACGAGCTACGATTCAAAAGCCCATAACTTAGGGAAAAAATTAGGACTGTCACCCGAAGACGTTCGTTCGGGAGACACCCCATGTTGTTTAAACGTGTTGAAATTTTAACTCAACTTGGCACTTTAATTGAGGAAAAACGCCTCACAGATGTTCTGAAAGCATTAGAAATACTTGGGGCTTGCTGCGATCGCTCAGTAGCCTTATTGGCTTACTTACAGCAAGGGGGTGAGCCATGACACTCAGTAGCCGCCCCATCCCCAGCAATCGCCATAACCCCTGTCCAGTATGCTCAGGTATCAACGGTGCTTGCCGAACCCTTGAGGATGACACCGTATTTTGTCACAGTTTGGCAGATGCCAGAAAAGGCGAAAAAATCAACGGTTACATCTGTGTCAAACCTGCCAGCGGTCATACAGCGACCTTCAAGCCAGACAACAGTGCTGAATGGTCAGAGGAACGTAGGCGGGAATGGGAAGCACTAAAAGCCCAACGACAGCACAAAGCAGAACTTGAGGAGCAGCAGCGACAGGAGAGGGCATTATCAGCTGACGAGCGACATCAGATGTACACGCAAATCCTGGAGCAGTTGTCCCTCGATAGTGCCACCCTTAACGACTTAGAGAAACGCGGATTTACAACGGCAGAAATTGACGCTTGCTCTTTTAAATCTGTCGCCAAGTGGCAGAAGCTAGAAGCACCCATTGACAAACGACTACCAGGAATTGGTTTTAATGGGCGATCTCTAATTACGAGTGGGGATGGCTACCTTTGCCCCCTTTACGATCTCCAGGGGCGCATCGTCGCCCTACAGCTGCGGTTACACAATCCCCCAGACGGCAACCGCTACCGCTGGCTTAGTAGCAGTGGTCAAACACTGGCACTGTACCCAGAGGGTGAAAATCCCCTAACGGTGCTAAGACCCACGGGTAAACCAGAGGGAATTGCATTGGTAGAGGGAACGGGGGCTAAACCCTTCCTAGTTGCCCACCGCCTAAATCAGCTTGTAATTGGCGCGGCTGGGGGTCAATGGGCTTCATCCCCTAAAGTACTAAAACAATACCTTGAATGGGCACACAGCAGCCTTAGAGAAGAAAAAATCATTGAAGGGACACCCAGCAGCCCTAGAGAGGAGAAAATTATTACCCTTTACCCCGATGCTGGGGATGTTACCAACCTTCAGGTAGTCCACAGGTGGCGAAAAGTCACCAACCTACTAACATCTTGGGGCTATACTGTCACCTTTGCTTGGTGGGGACAAGTTGATAAATCTTTCCCAGATATCGACGAATTACAACCAGAAAGATATGAGGAGATTCGCTATTTATCCATCTGTGAATTTAAGGCACTTTGCATTAAATGGGGTGGATTAAAACCAGAACAAGAATCAAATATTATACAGTTTGACTATGAACAGCAGGTAGCATTAGCACAGAAAAAACTACATTCCCTCACCTATCCTGCTGACATTGTTTGTAACCCAAATGAAAAGTATCTACCCAATTTATTAGGTAAAATTCCCCTGCAAGGAATAGTAGCAATTCAAGCCCCAAAGGGTAGTGGTAAATCACATCAAATTAAACAGATTAAAGACCATTGTTGCGGGTGCTGGTCAGAGAGAACAATCTACCCAGAAATACCACAATTACCGCCAGAACAATTATCTTTATTCGATATAAGCAAGCCACAAGATGCAGAGGTAACAGCACCAGAACCAGAGATAGAACGCATATATAACGAAGGCTTAGGGATGAAATTCTTAAGCATAAATGCCAGAATTGCCCTAGGTCGCGCTCAAGCAGTACAGTGGGATTTTACCTGGATTGAAGATGCAGATATTGATGGTCAATCAGAGTTTGGTGGCGCAAAAATATCCAGAGTTTCAGTATTAGAAAATATTGACCAAATCGGCTTATGCTGGGATAGTTTAGGCAAGGTTTTTGGCAGAGATTGGAGCAATACTTTAGTTGTAATTGATGAGATTGAATTAGGTTTAAACCACCTGACAACTAGTTCAACTTGTAAAGATAGACGTAGTTTTATTCTCCATACTTTAGAAGTCAAGTTAAGAGAGTGTTTAGAGAATAATGGCTTAGTTGTGATAGCTGATGCTGACCTCACAGATAGCAGTATTGATTATTTGAAAAACCTTACAGGAACTACACCATTTATTGTTAACCACGAATTTAAGGGCGACCCTTGGGATGTTGAATTTTACACGGGTCAACGGGATGAATTAATCAGCCAGATAGAAGATTGGGTCAGCGATGAAAACTGCGAACCAATTGCAGTATGTATGGATAATCAAAAAGAAGCTGAAGCTCTGGCATTACATTTAATTAATAAATATCCATACTTAGAACAAGAGAAAAACGGATTAATTCGCATTGATTCTAAAACTACACAGACAGACTTTGGCAGGGAATTTGTCAAACATGCTAATGAAAAAATTGCTGAGTTCACACCTTCAGTACTTATTTTCACCCCAAGTTTGGGTGTAGGAGTTTCCCTTGATGACCGCTATTTTCAACGGGTTTTTGGGTTCTGTTTTGGCAATGTTGAACCTTCCCAGTTTAGACAACTATTAGCCAGGGAACGGGGTGCGGTTCCCAGAATTATTTGGTGTAAGTCACGTGCCAATAATTCAGAGAATGAAGTCACTTCCTACTTACCATCAGCAATTAAACGTCACATTTTCAACTACAATGATTCAACAATGCAGCTGTTGCAAATCGCTTTGGAACAAGCTAAACACAAAGCTGCAAGGGAAGTAGAAGAACCCTCAGATAAAGATATACTACCAAAACTAATTGAAACTCTACAGGGAATGATGGGGGAAGATGGCAGCTGGAATAACCCACACTTAGATTTATACTGCAACCAGGTAGCTAAACGAAACTATTCCCTAAACCAGTTAGCGGTGCAGTTGCGGCAAGAATTAATAGATGAAGGACACCATGTTTATGATTTTGCTGCTGAGGAGAAAACTGCTGCTGGAGATGCTGTGAGGGATGCCAAAACAGAAGTTAAGAAATACTTTGCTTTAGCTACAGCACAAGCACAAGATATATCTGTAGAGCAGGCACAGGAAATTAAACGCAAACCATCAAGGACGCACCAGGAGGAATGCCAAGCCAGTAAGGCATTACTCAAACGGGAATTGCCAGGTGTGGAATTAACACCTGATTTCCTATATAAAGCTGTTTTCAAAGATGATAGGAGATGGTTAAACCAAGTGAAGCTGTTTTGGATGGTTAAAAATCCTGAAGCAGTTAAAGATATGGATAAACGGGAATGGGAATATAGGCTGAAGCAGTTTAGTCAAGGTGTACCATTTCTACCTGATGTGAAAACCTACTACCCCAAGGTAGACGCACTAATAAAATGTGGGATTTTCAACCTGGTAGATTTGCAACAGCCAGATTTGGAATATTCGGAGGATATGCCAGAGGTAGAAACATTCCTCCAGCAATGCCTCAAACAGCAAAAGCTAATCAAAACTGCTTTGAATATCACTGTCACTGAACAGTCCCAGCCAATAAAGCTGATACAAAGAATTTTGGGCAGGGTAGGACTAGAACTTACAAACTCAAGAACAGAAGGGAGAGGAAATGATAAGACCCGATACTACAAACTGAATCAAGAGTTGCTAAATGACCCCGACCGTCAAGCTGTTTTAATTTCCTTAGATGAAAGATTTGCAACCGAGGCAGTAGAAATGGCTGAATCGACTAACCAACAAGCCACACAGCCGGGACAGGACTCGATTTCATCCTTATATAATAATTTGAGTCCTGTCCCAATAAGTAAGCCAGAAAACGAGGTGATACAACCTGTATTACAGCATGGGTCTGAGGGGGTGGTTGATGGGGTTATCTCGGTAGAGTCACAAGCTGTAAGTGATGAAATGCAGTCTTCTGAATCACAGATGGTTGTGGATGTTGTTAATGATTGTGTTGAGCCAAAGGAAAATGCTGGGTGTTGGAGGGGGTTGCATTTGTGTATAAAACAGGGGGTAGAAGTTGCTGATGTTTGGTGGAAGAAATTAGATCAAGAACTTTTAGCCAAATTAGGGGATTTGTTGCTTGTGGGATTTGGGGAACCCCATTTAGCCTTGGATGGAACATGGCGAGTTTGGGTTAATTCTGCCATTGGTTGTAAGTCTGTTCCCTGTGATTGGTTAGAACTGTCTACTTTTTAGTCAATATCGTAACCACGGGAACGCAAAATGTCTTTTGCTTTTGTGTAGAGTGGGTATCCTTTATTATAATTTGGAGCATCCAAATCTCTCATATAACCTAAAAATACATCTAAATCAAAATTTTTTTCATCTAGTGAGTTTGGGAGTTTTTTAGTTTCAAAAAAATCTCCGCTAAGTTTCATATTGTACCTACGTATTTCTTTTTCTCGTGCTTTTAGGAGTTTTTCTGGCACAACGGTAGCTACTCCTGTACTAGTGTCTATAGCTTCTGAATTCAAATCAAAAATTCGACTAACTTGATCTAAAGCTGACCCATATTTACTATTTAAACCGACCCAATTACCAACTATTTGAGCTGCTTTTAGCTTATCGGCTTGTCTTGTATCCGGGTTTGTTAAGCAATCTTCAATGGACGCGATCGCTTTTTCAGTCACATTTAGTAAGCGGATTGCCATTCTACTGGTTATTGTTAGGTCTAATGTCTCGTCAGGTTTAAGAGTCGCTATTTTTTCTAGCTCAGGTAAAATTGTTGGTGACATTTGTGCGTCATTTGGCGACGTTTTTGCGACATCAATTGTCTGGAATGATTCTGTGGCTGTTGTTTCACCTTGAGTAGTAATTGTCACTGGAGCTTGTTTGAACTCCCCAATCCATCGCTGAATTGTTCGGCGCGACACTCCACAATGTTGAGCAATTGTATCGCTTCCTTTCCCTTCATAAAAAAGCTTTCGAGCTAAATTCTTGGCTTTGTCATTCTTTGCCATGTCTTAGTAGTCCCATTAGCACTTTTGCTAATTCTCCCATTAATACTGTCGCCGTTTGTCGTTTTGTCACCACTGTCATTTGATTTTTACACCTTTAGATCCAATCCCTGCTTAGTTTACAGGTGTTTCAGCTTAAATTGCGTGTCATTCGATTTTATAGATGTAGGACAAAAATAATCTACATTTATCTACATTTATCTACATTCGCAAGGAACAACAGGTGCAGCAGGTGGAAAACTCAAAGCCAGAATTAACTTCCTCAAGGTGTATTTTTAATGGGAAGCGACCCCAAAGAAATTGCGATCGCCAGATAGCATTTAAGCCGCGACTCAAGTTTTATATGTAACCCTAAGCGTTACACTGTGCTATGATAGGTGTAACCCTGCTAGTTACACTTTCCCAATATCACCTATACCTTAACTGCTCATGATAAAAACCTTTAAGCACAAAGAGCTAAAAAAGCTTTTTTATGATGATGACAGGAGCGGTATCAATTCAGAGCATATACAAAAACTTTTAGACATACTTGATAGACTCGAATCGGCGGTGGAAATTAAAGATATGAATTATCCGGGGTCTGGTTTACACCAACTTAAAGGTTCAAGACAGGACGAGTGGTCTGTCAAAGTTTCTGGAAACTGGCGTGTAGTTTTTATTTTTAGTGATGGAGATGTCTACGACGTGAATTATGAAGATTATCACTAGTGTTTTTTTTTAAGTCTTTTGTAGATTGAGTTTAGCTTGCCAATCTTAATCTACGGTTTGATAAACACTCTTCATAGTACTTCACTTTGGTAGAAGTTATGAGATTACTGGTTAGGCTTTAGGTGGGGTAGGTGCAACAGCAAGGGTAGTAGAGCTAGAAAAATAACAAAGGGTCAAATGCTTATATCGAAAAGAAAACCTACACATCCTGGCGGAATACTTAAGCGTCAGTATCTTGAGCCTCTAGGTATAACTATTACTGAGCTTGCTACAACTCTGGACGTTTCCCGTAAAACTGTCTCTGAGATAGTTAATGAGAAATGCTCGGTTACTCCTAACATGGCACTTCGTTTAGCTTCCGCTTTTGGTACTACCCCGCAACTGTGGCTAAACCTTCAGCAAAGACATGATTTGTGGGTAGAGTTCAACAAATCTTCTGATTGGCAAAAAATACAGCCAATTGATTTGCAAGCCAGTTAGTCAGGTGAAAAAACAGAATGTAAAGTGAAGGTATAATTCTCAATTTAAGAACTGAAAGAAATTTTGAACCATATTTTGGTCTTTTTAAACCATATCTTGTCCAAAATATTAAAATTTAACTTCCGAATTAAAGGTCTGAATGCTCGTTTTTTGAGCGACTAGTAAATTTAACTTTGGGCATTATTATGATTTAAATTTACGACACGCGGTCATAATTTGATACAAAATTTTATCTTGACTGTCGCTTAAATACCCTTTTATTACGTTTACTGCTGTCACTTAAAGGATAAAATGACCGCTTTTAAAGCATAATGTGACCGCAGTTGGTTGAAGTAGAAATTATAAATATTTGTATCCTTGGATACAGTTTAAAAGCGGAAAGTATAAATTTGTAGTATAGATAACAATTAAATGTTTCAAGGCTTGGAGAGTTATACCAATTTATCTCGACCGGTGGTTATAGCGTTGCGCTAACAAAATTAAGAGGCTTCTCTAAAAGGTCTGGACTTCAGGACTGGACTTCAGGAACAACATCGAAAGTATTCTTTTTCAATCTGGAGTTATTATGTTGAGCGACCAAGAGTTTAATGATTGGTGTCGCCAGGTGAATCTATCACAAGTGGCAATGCAAGTTATTGAACAAATCCGTTCAACAGAACCAATTCGGCGAGTGAAGAGTAGCGGCATCAATGTTAAAGGCGACTATCCCAGTCGTAAAATGGGTAAAACTATCCAATTCGAGTCCCACAAAGTCGAACTGCCAGGTGTTGAGGAGTACGAAGAAGACCCCGATGTCCTTGAATTCTACGACCAACCTTATCAAATTACTCTTGAGTTTTTATCAAACAGTGGGCAAATAGTTAAAGCTTCGCATATACCGGACTTTTTTGTGATTCGGAATACTAGTGCTGGCTTTGAAGAATGGAAAGCGGAAAAAAGATTAGAAAAATTAGCAAGATTACAACCGCAGCGCTATATCCTTCAAGAAAATGGGCAATGGCTTAATTTACCAGCAGTTAGATATGTAGAAAAATTAGGTTTGTACTATCGAATCCGTTTAGATGCAGAAATTGATTGGATTAGATACAGAAATCGGCTGTTTCTCAAAGCTTACACTGTTGATAATTACCAAATTTACCCCGAAATAGCTGCCAATTTAGTTGATTTAGTAACCTTAAATCCTGGAATAACTTATTGGGAGCTTCTTCATAATTTTGAATCTAATTCTGACGACATAAATGCTTTAATTGCTACTCAAAAAATTTATATTGATTTAAGTGATTCTCCTTTAGCAGAGCCAGAAAAAGTACATCTTTTTAAAGACGCTAAAACTGCAATAGCTTATGCTCAAATGGTGAAGTCACAGCCTAATACTACACCAACTTGTAATTCCTTGAAATCGGGCAAGATTGATATAGAAAATAATCATTGCAACCAGTTAAAAATAAGCAATAAAGCAATGGATCATTTTCTAAGAGCAAGTCCTGAAGACTTAGCGGAAGCCAATCGAAGATATCAAGTAATCGAACCTTATCTAGATAACTGTAAGCGTGATAATGAAGTTGTTCCAGAACGCACTATTCGCAGATGGAAAGCTAGGTATAAAGCTGCTCAACAAGCTTGTAACTGTGGCTATATCGGGCTTTTAGATAATCATCATGCCAAAGGGAACCGTTCACCAAAAATCTCCCAAATATCTCAAGATTTTATTGATAAAATTATTGAAGAACACTACGAGACTTTTCAACAGAAAGGAAAGCTAGCAGTTTACGGAATTCTAGCAAGAGAATGGGAGAAAGCAGGTTTAATTGATAAGCTTCCTAGCTACGTGACATTTTGTTCTAGAATTAAACAACGTTCCGGTTATCGACAAACAAAAAAGCGTAAAGGAGCCAGAGCAGCCTACCAACAGTCTTTACTGTATTGGGAGTTAAAATTAACTACCCCAGTACATGGCGACCGCCCATTTGAAATAGCTCATATTGACCATACCCAGCTAGATATTGAAATAGTATGTTCCCGTACAGGTCATCATCTTGGTAGACCTTGGGCAACTATTTTAATTGATGCAAATACCCGTCGAATTCTCTCTATTTATCTAACTTTTGATGAACCAAGCTACCGCTCTTGCATGATGGTATTAAGAATTTGCGTACAGCGCTTTTCTCGCTTACCTGAAACAATAGTCGTAGACGGGGGAGCAGAATTTGGTAGCACCTACTTTGAAACATTATTAGCTGCTTTTGGATGTACAAAAAAGCAGCGACCAGCAGCAAAAGCTAGATTTGGCTCAATTGTTGAGCGTATTTTTGGAACTACAAATACAGAATTTTTTTATAACCTTAGAGGTAACACCCAAATTACTAAGAATGTCCGCCAAGTAACTAAGACAAATAATCCGAAAAATCAAGCTGTTTGGACATTAGATGAACTTTACGAACACTTTTGTTCATATTGCTATGAATTTTATGATTGTAAAGAACATCCTGCATTAGGTCAAAGCCCACGTCAAGCCTTTACCTCTAGATTAAATCTTAGCGGTTCTCGCCCTCAGCTTCAAATCGCTTATGATGAAAACTTCAAAATTTTTACTTTGCCATCTACAACTAAAGGAACAGCAAAAGTTCAGACTAGGCGAGGTGTAAAAATAAATTATCTTTACTATTGGTCAACGGATGACTCTTTCATTAGACCAGAAGTTGAAGGAACTAACGTGCCAATTCGCTACGACCCCTTTGATATGGGAACAGCTTATGCTTATGTTAAAGGGCACTGGGTACATTGTATTTCTGAATATTATAAATCCTTTCAAAATCGTTCCGAACGAGAAATCAACATAGCTAGTACCCAATTACGTCGAAAAAAACAAAAACATGCTCAGAGAATTACTATCTCAGCAAAAGAAAAAGCTACGTATTTAGAAGGAACTGAAGCTCAAGAAGCTTTGTTAATACAACGTTTACACGATTTAGCACGTCAAGATGTTTGTGCTTTGATTGAAGGGAAACCAAATATTAAAAATTATCCTCGTTCTCCTAATAGTTTAGAAGAACATGATTTGGCACTATCAAACGATATTGAAAGTGTAAAAATCGAAGAAAAAAAATTAATATATTTCAATAATATAGAAGCTTATACTACGGAGGAGTTATGGTGAAAACCCGGTTATACTCCTTTCCTAAAGAACTCCTTTCACAGTCAAACGAAACAAAAACTAATTATTTCAAAAGTATTACTATTCCTCACAGACACCTTAAAGAAGCTTTAGATATTTTATTAATTAATATTCTAGAGCCAGCAGACACTTTAGTGTTTTTGGTTTTTGGTGTTACTGGTGTAGGAAAAACAACTTTACGCTTGCGTCTTGAAAAAAAGCTCTTTGATGAATTTCTTCCTTCATTACGCAAAAACCCCGGTCAAATTGCTGTTGCTGGAACTGAGGCTATTCCTACATCTGGGGGTAAGTTTAGTTACAAAGATTATTATACTCGTGCCCTAGAAGCTTTGAATGAAGTTTTGATTGAATATAAAGTTGCTTATTGTTTTTCTAGGGATGAAGAAAACGATTCAGGATTGGTTTCAAGGGCTTATCGCCAAGATGCGCCTGCCTTACGTCGGGCTATGGAAAAAGTATTTCGTTACCGTCAGTTAAAAGCTTTTACTGTAGACGAGGCACAGCATTTATTTATGATGGCAGGTGGACATCAAATGTTACATCAAATGAACTGGATTAAGTCCATTGCTAATCTCACTGGTACAGTACATATTTTATTTGGAACCTATGAATTGCTTAACTGTCCTACCCTTAATGGGCAAATTGGACGACGTAGTGAAGATATCCACTTGTTACCTTATCAAGCTGATAACCCAGAAGATTTAGCTGAATTTATTAGAGTTATCAAAACTTTTCAACGTTATATTCCGCTCCCAGAAGAACCAAAATTAGAGCAGCATTATGAGTACCTTTTTTCTGGTTCTGTTGGTTGTGTGGGACTCTTAAAAAATTGGTTGACCCGCTCTTTGAGGATTGCATATTCTGAAAAAGCCCGCACTCTTAAAATCAAACATCTTAAAGTAGGCGCTTTTTCTGTATCCCGTATTAACAAAATTAAGGAAGAGGCAGAGCAAGGGTTTAGACGCTTCCAAGAAGCAGAGGGTTTAGTTGATAGGAAATATTCAACAGAATATGGCACAAAAATACGAGCCAAAAAAACTGTACTCAAAAAAGGTCGTGTTGGACAAAGAAAACCCAAACGAGATGTAGTGGGAGTAAATCCAGATGAAATCTAATATCACTTTTTGTGATGAATTGTGGGAATTGGAATCACCTACCAATAATATTCCTAGCCGTTTGTTTCATCTAGAGCCTATTGGAATAGGTACTTTTTATGTTGAAAGCTTAACCAGTTATGTTGCTCGTCTAGCTGAAGCTCATAGCGTACCACCCGGAACTTTACTAGCTATTGAAGTTAAGCCAATGGTTAGGCGTAGTAATCCACATACACCGCAAGTAGATAGCATAGTCGCTTTGTACGCTCAGGATTCTGTAAAGGCTTTAAACGGAACTCAAGCTGGAGCCAAACAGCTTGTTGAAGCTCTTGAAGCACTGACAAAACGCAATGAGTTAAAGTTTTTAACGATGCTACCTTGGGCAGAAGTCTTTCCAGTTTTGGGGTTACTCAAGCATTTTCATACTTGGTGTCCTTATTGCTATCAAGAGTGGTTAAACAATAAACAGGTAATTTACTCACCTCTGCTGTGGGCTTTAAAACCTGTTAAAATTTGTCCAATTCATCATCAATTTTTAGAATCTAAATGTCCCCACTGCGACCAACAATTTTTACATTTATGGCGCAACTCGCGACCTGGATTTTGCTTAAAATGTGGAGGATGGTTAGGAATTAATTCTTCTATTAGTAAACAACACGAATGCTTATCCCAAGAGATAACCGACCTACAATTTGAAATTTGGAAAGTTCAAACTTTAGGAGAATTAATACATTTTGCTCCAACATTTTCTAGTCCACCTTCGAGAAATGTTATCAAAACAATGCTCAGGGCATATGTAAATCAATATACAGAGGGTAACGTTTCTGCTTTTGGTCGTTGGCTAGGACTATCAAGACATTCTATTCTTCATTGGTATTCGGGCGTAACCATCCCAAATTTGGATAAGCTATTAAACATTTGTTATATATTAGAAACGACTCTTGTCAATTTTCTCCAGCTTCAATTAGTGCCCCTTTCTTCTAATAAGTTAGCTTCTCTTTATGCTCATAATCAAAAAATTTTAAAACCAGTTGTAGCGAGTTATAAAAAGAGTCTGGAGCGCGATACTATTAGGGAAGCGATGCAACTAGCTTTGTCAGAGGAGCCACCTCCTTCTTTAACACAATTAGCTAGTCGTTTGGGATTAAAAAGTTATAGCAGTTTAACTGCTTGCTCAAAATCTTTATCTACTGCTCTGACTGATAGATATACTGAATATAAACAACAGTTAAGACATGAACAGATACAAAATATACTCTATCGCGCTCTTGATTCCAATGAGTATCCACCGCTTTCTCTAAAAAAAATAGCTCTTTTAAACGGAATTGGTCTGGCGACTTTTTACCACTACAACCCTACTTTGTGCCATGCTATTTCTTTACGCTACAAAGATTATCGCAAATTCAATCGGAAAAAACTGATTGAGCAAGGTTGTAGAGAAGTTAAGCAACTAGCTCCAGTACTTCATGCAAAAGGTATTACTCCTACTGCTAAAAATTTGAGAAAGTTTATGCAAAATCCTTCATCATTGTGGCACTCGGAAGTGCTTGAAGTCTTGAAACAGGTAAGACGCAAACTTGAACAGTAAAATCCTCTCAATCATACATTAAGAAGTTATAACCAACTGCGGTCACATTATGCTTTAAAAGCGGTCATTTTATCCTTTAAGTGACAACTGCGGTCAAGATATGGTTTATTTTTTTGGCAATAATATGGTTTAAATCACAATAACCCCACTACCGCAGCGAACGGCGTGGGGCTTGTGTGGGCGATGGGTCAACTCTTTTTTACCATTAATTGCTACAGGTATTATTCCATAAGCTTTTCAGGCTATTTTGTCGCCCCGTCAGTGGTGTACTAAGTACTGAAGAATCAAATATTTTTAAAATTAATTTTGCTTTTCTAAAAGGTTGATAATTAGCTGATTTTCATTTTTTAAATTTGTCGTTAATGTTTCGGTTAAAATTTTGACCAACTCATGATTTCCTTTTTGTGATTGTTCACTTATTATTTCAGTCATTTTCTCAATAAGTTCCATCTTTGTTTTAAAATTATTATCAATTATCGTTCTATTATTATTAATTATTAATCCCTGTTGTTTTAAAATTTCTAATCTTATCTCTGTTTCTTTGTCTAACCATTTTATGTATGCTAGATAATCTGACTCTATTTGTAATTGTTTTAATTTTGTACTGTCTTCAATTTTTTTCCAGTTTAAAATTGTTTGACCAATTGTACTAATAATATTGAATCCAAAAGATAAATGTATTGAATCTAGTTGAGTTACTATTGATTGAATTTCGCTTTTAGGAAATTGTTCCATTGGAGACATTACTTCAACGGGAACTACCTTGCTTACATTTTGCTCTTCCATTTGTATTACCCTATTTTAAAAGATTTTATATTGTTATACTATTATATTGTTCTACTATATGTACAAGCTTACCATTGATTTCTCCATTACTATTAATTACTGGCTCACTCATAATATCTACAAGTTGAGCAACAATAACTGAAAGAGTTTTCAATTGTTTTGATAATTCTAGGTCGTCAAGACTAAACATTTTTGACTTGACATTTTGTATCGCATTAATAGCAATGTTATTGAGCTTTATTACTAATTCATAAGCTGTATTAATCATACTTTCTACTCCTAAAATATGAGTTATACACTTATCTATTTCTGATTTCAACCCTTTTATTTTTATTTCATATAATTCAGCTTCTTTTAAAGCTTTTTCTCGATATTTTTGAATTTGAAAGCCTATAGTTCCTATAGCGACAATTGTACCTACTAATGGAACAGATATAGATGTTAGTACTGTACTTGCAATAACCCCTATCCCCAATCCTGTACCAATTCCAACAGCACTACCGAAAACAAGTCCAGCCAATGTGCCTCCTACAAGGGATAAAGATAGTGAAGATAAGCAAATTGTTGGAATAACAGACTGAATAATCATACTATTCATACCTGTATAAGTTAAAGCTATAAAAACTTTTTCTAAATCTTTTTCTCTTACAATAAGCTCATTAGCATGAACTACAAGACTTTTATATTTTTCAATTTGATTTAACTGTATATCTAATCCTTCTAATATTCTCAATTGCTTATTTTCATGATTTTTTTGATTATAATGTTCGCAAATATCAACGAAATCATGAATAGTATTTCTAAGAATATCAATTTGAAGCTTGCCATATTTTTTCGCAGTGCTATTAGTTGATTTTTCAACTTTTTCAAGATGTTTAACTTTTAGCTCGAAACTATGTTTAGCTTTGTCAATTTTATGAGTAGCTTCTTTACATATCAGGTTATTTAATGTTTTTTCCATTATTTTTTAAATTTTATTTTTATACTTGGTTTTAAAATCAAAAATAGGTTACATTCCTAGATAGCGATACCCACAACTCCTGAAACCCTTACAGGATAGGGGAGGGGAGGGATAGCTCCTTTCATAAAGCACTAAATAATTAGTTTAATTGAATTTAATTCTAGGTAATATTACATATGTGACAGTTTGTAGTATGGCACACTCTAAGTATTTACAACCCACATTCTGCACCCTAACTTTTACAAACTAATTTTTACTGATAATTATTTCTAGGCAGAGAGTAAAAAAACACTTTACGTACTGACTTAATGATGTAATTGATACATCCTGAACAAGAAGCAAGCAGCAGAATACTTCGGTGTCAGCGTCCGCGCCGTCGAGCGTTATGTGCAGCAAGGTAAATTATCCGTGCGCTACGAGAACAGAGAGCGTGAAGCAAGAGAATTATGGATGTGATCGCCTACGGCGACTCATGCGGAGTATCGCGCAAGCGCTGACTTCGAGGTTCACAAAATCTTCACGAACTGGTTAGGCAATTTCCTTATCTCTGTCACCAGTTTAATATTTCTGTCACCAGTTCAGTGATTACCGCAAATTGTGAAACTAGAAAAAGGTTTTTTTTGATCTATTGACAAATCCACAGGATTTCTTGAAACACAGTCCACAATTTTTTGCAAAATTAGAGGTCAAAGAATTCCGTCAAATTGACAAAGTTTTGAAATATGAATATCACGATATTGCTGCAAACGCTTAGTAAGCAAGAATTTGGGACATTTCTTGACTCACTTATGTCTACTCAGTATATTAAAACATTATTATTTGGATCACCCTATTTGCAATTTTTTACTTTTTCAAAATCTTTAGTCAAATAGTCTTCATTTGCTATTTTATTTAATACAGTATTCTTCTTAGGGAAAAATTTTTTAATCAGTAATTCACGCTTATCAGACAAGTCTTTTAATTTCTTTTCAATACATAATCTGCTATTACCTGATGGAGGTTTTTTTGACTTGTAACGGATATGTACTAATTCTTTTTCTAGTTCCTCAAATATATTATTTATTTCTTGAATTTCTTGCTCAGGAGATTGACTATGGTTTGAGTCCATGATTGATTGGTAAAGTGATTCTATATCTTCATTCCATTTGTATACAGAATTAACAAAATATTCGTTATAACGTTCAATGTATAGACTTTTCCCCTTATTAATATCAATATTTGTATAGTTTAATAAAAGGTCTTCTGTTCTTACAAATCTGCTGTCAATCAGTTTAATAATTGCTGCTTTTTGTTCTCTTTGTCTCTGTTCTAATTGCTTATTATTATTTTCACAAGAATTGAGCATAAACGCTACTATTGTAATAGCCAAAGCAGAATTTATAAAAGCTAAAAATTTACTGTCGCTGTTTACAATCTCAACTCTATAAGGTGTTGTTGATGACATTACTGAATACAAGAGTGAATTTATAAATACACGGGTTGTAATCGATCACGTGCGATCGCAAATTACAAGAAAATGAAACCCCTTTTATTTCCAAGAGTTATAGGTCAAAAGATGAAAGTAATATGTTAGTAAGCATAGGGGAATAAGTTCGTATGTTTTCAAGAACATTTTTGACAGCAACTTCTATTTTGTCATAAATTGCATGACTAGTATTAATAGAAGCTTGATCTACTACAATTACTTTAGGTTTAAGTAAGTCAGCACAAATAAACACAACTATGTAACAGAATGTGAATAAGCATAAAACCTTTGTAATTGCCTTGTTTTACTCTGTTTAACTTGCAATGATATACCTTGAATTTTTTACGCCAACTTACTTATCGGTTTATCGACTGTTGGGAATAAACTATCAATACAAGCAATAACGACATCAGAATTAATACTTTCTTCGGAGATAGATATAAGCTTTAATATCATTCCTTCTATTACACACCAAAGCTGACGCAAACCTCCCTCTGCTGGTCTGGTCGCACCTGCTGTGCTACCTTCTTGTTTGTCCAGTGGACAACTGGACAAATTAGATTTATATAAACTAGTTACAATCTTGATTAACTAGCTTATATAAATCTAACAGGTTAGGTGCGGTGAAGTCGTTAGATGAGAATATAGCGTCATCTACTGAAGCTTTAGAAGCCTTTAGAACAGCTATGTCATGCGTGATTTTTTGATTGGTTGACCCATAATCGTGACGTATTTGCCTCTTATAAAGGCAGTTTGGGCTACATTTGGGTTTGATTTTTGTTTAAGTCCCGTTAATATAGCATCTGTTCGGTAAGCCATCTCAACTATTTGCTTTAAAATTCAATTCTTCGTTGATATATAAGTGCTACATCAGCAATAGTTATGTCATTATTAGCTGTGTCGATTATGCTATGGTCCACTAGAATAAATTTGATTTCATTACTTTCTCCCGGTTTAAATTTACTTCCATCAACAAATTCGTGATAGGTTCTAAAAGTGCTGTGTTTCGATAAAGTTGCATCAAGTTGAATATTTGTGCCACTATTATTGCTATTCACCCATACTTGCAAGTCAGAAGGCTTGTGGACTCCTATTTTAAATTGCAGTATCGGTTTTGCCTTGTTGGTGCCTTTCACAAAGTCACTGGGTAAATCGAAAACTAAATTCAAAGCATTTGGCTGTCCGTCTATACGCTTAGTCCCGTCTTGAAGTGTTATGTAATCTGCTAGCGTAATTGTTGCCATGACAATATACTCCTACCTAATATCAACAAGTTTACAGGTCTAATTTTTTTTAATTGACCTTTTTAACAGTCTGACTTTTCATGGGATGTTGAAAACGTCATCTTAGCCTTATAATGACGAAGATTTATGATGCTAACAATAGGAAAAAATCAGGTGTTAAATTTCATTTGAAATACACGACTTGGAAGGTTAGAGTGATTGCAAGACAAAAATCAATGGTATTACTGTATGAATTTGGTCGCAGGTTGTCTCCAGTAGTAGCAAAAAAACTATCGCACCAGCATGGACAAATTTGATTTGGCACTTGTCTTGAAAAAGAGTCCCAGCCGTTATTACACCAACTATCTACGCCGCACAACCAACAATTTTGCGGTCTCCCCATATTTCCAGCATCCTGTTATAGGATAGTCTAACTGGTAACTGGTTTTTTGAAAAATAACTAGTTAAGTGTTGCGTTAACTAGATGGAGTGATGACCTATAGAGAATCTGCTTGACAAATACCATAAGAAATTTCAATAACTAGTTATAATTGCGAGATGGCAGCTATTGTAACCAGTTTAACAAAATAACTAGTTACGCTACTTTGCAAATATATAACCAAATGCTTGAAATCGCCTAACTCTGCAAGCTATAACCCTTTGATAGCAAGCACTTCAGTCATACGCATTCAAGTCTAGCAACTAGTTATGACATAAAAGCTAACCAGATGCCGATCGCTATAACCAGATGGGTAAGAGGTCGCAGTTTATGCTAACCAGTTATGTCCGGGGATTATAATCCCCGGACAT